>JAJZTK010000103.1 GCA_021849045.1 Deltaproteobacteria bacterium
TGGACTTCCATATTGCCGGTCCCCTTGAACTCTTCGAAAATCACCTCGTCCATCTTGCTGCCGGTGTCGATGAGGGCCGAGGCAATGATGGTCAGGGAGCCACCTTCCTCGATATTGCGGGCCGCACCGAAGAACCGTTTGGGCTTGTGCAGGGCGTTGGAATCGACGCCGCCGGAGAGAATCTTGCCCGACGGCGGAATGACGGTATTGTACGCCCGCGCCAGGCGGGTGATGGAGTCGAGCAGGATAACCACGTCCCGCTTGTGCTCCACCAGGCGCTTTGCCTTCTCGATGACCATCTCGGCCACCTGGATATGACGGGAGGCCGGCTCGTCAAAGGTCGAGGAAACCACTTCCCCTTTGACCGAGCGCTGCATGTCGGTCACCTCTTCCGGCCGTTCATCGATGAGGAGCACGATGAGGAACACCTCGGGATGATTCTCGGCGATGGAGTTGGCAATGTTCTGGATCAGCATGGTCTTGCCGGTGCGGGGCGGGGCGACGATCAGGCCGCGCTGCCCCTTGCCGATGGGAGAGACGAGCTCCATGACCCGCATGGACATGTTGTCCGGCGCGCTCTCCAGTTTCAGCCTTTCGTTGGGATAGAGCGGGGTGAGGTTGTCGAAGAGCACCTTGTCCCGCGCCACGTCAGGAGATTCAAAGTTGACCGTCTCCACCTTGAGCAGGGCAAAGTAGCGCTCCCCCTCTTTGGGGGGGCGGATCTGGCCGGCCACCGTATCGCCGGTCTGGAGGTTGAACCGACGGATCTGGCTGGGAGAGACATAGATGTCGTCCGGCCCCGGCAGGTAGTTATAGTCCGGGGAGCGGAGGAAGCCGAAACCGTCCGGCAGGGTCTCCAGCACCCCTTCGCCGAAGATCATGCCGTTCTGCTCGGTCTGGGCGTTGAGGATGGCGAAGATCAGATCCTGCTTGCGCAGGCTGGAAGACCCTTCGATGTTCAGTTCCCTGGCAATGGACGCCAGTTCATTAATCTTCTTGCCTTTCAGTTCTTGGAGGTTCATCGATGCTCCTGCATGTGTTTGTTGGACGCAACAATCTGGCGCGGTTATTTCGGATCTATGCTCAAAGTTACGACTGGATTAAGGCATGACGCGCCGTGGAGAGCGAAACGGGGCTATCGTCTGATTGGTATAAAGAAGTCTTTGGTATGGGAGTCCGGACTTTGTTGGGATGTATGCGATAGAATGAAGTTTATCAAGGATAAGTACGAGGATAGTTGTTTATAATCCGCTCTCGCAGAACTTGTCAATACCCTTATTTGCATCAGAAGAGATAGACGGTAAAAACTGGACGGTCCTCTGCCGGTCGCCTTCAACCCCTTGCAGCATCAACCGCTCACCATCCGGGACAGGCTACAGCAGATGCGGGAAAGCTCCTAACCGCCCCATCGTCCCGAACACTGGCACCCCATCGCCAATTCTGCTATGATCCGACACCAAGCATTCCCCGAGCCGGAGACCACATGGACCTGACCGCCACCCAAGGACGCCTTGCCTTTCTTTACGCGGAAATCGAACGCCACAACCGCCTCTACTACGAAAAAGACCTCCCTGAGATCACCGATGCGGAGTACGACCTCTTGCTCCACGAACTGCGGGAACTGGAGGAGCGTTTTCCCGAGTTGTCACGCCCGGACTCGCCGACCCAGCGGGTCGGCGGTAAGCCGTTGGAGAAGTTCGGCCAGGTTACCCACCGCCTCCCGATGCTTTCCCTGGATAACGCCTTCACCGAGGCGGACATCATCGAATTCGACAAGCGGGTGAAAAAGGAGCTGGGACTTGCCGCGGAGACCGTCATTGACTACGTCTGCGAACCGAAGATGGACGGGGTGGCAGTGGAACTGGTCTTCGAGAACGGCCTGTTCACTGTCGGCTCCACCCGTGGCGACGGCGAGGTGGGAGAGGAGATCACCCGGAACCTGCGGAGCGTGAAGAGCATCCCGCTCCGCCTGAACACGGCCGCCCCGCCACAGCTCCTGGAGGTGCGGGGTGAGGTCTTTCTGGCCCTGGAACCGTTCCGGAAGCTGAACGCCGAACGGGAAGAGAGCGGCGAGCCCCCTTTTGCCAATCCGCGCAATGCGGCCGCCGGCTCCCTGCGCCAGCTCGACCCGCGGGTGACGGCCCGGCGCCCCCTGGCCATCTTCTGTTACGCCCCTGGCCTGGTGGAGGGTCACGACTTCGCCTCCCAGACCGGGTTCCTGGCCACCCTTCCCGGCTGGGGGCTGCCAATGAACGACCTGGCACGGAAGGTCAGTGGTGTCGCTGGCATCACCGGATTCTACCTGCAGATGGAAGAGGAGCGGGAGGCGCTCCCGTACGAGATCGACGGGGTGGTGGTAAAGGTGGACGACTACGCCCTGCAGCGTGAGCTGGGAGAAAAGAGCCGCTCCCCCAAATGGGCCATAGCCTGGAAGTTTCCGCCCCGCCAGGCAATCACCGTGATCGAGGCGATCGTCCCATCGGTCGGCCGGACCGGGGTCATCACCCCCACGGCCCATCTGCGGCCGGTGGAGGTCTCGGGAGTAACGGTCTCCCGGGCCACCCTGCACAACTGGGAGGAGATGGAGCGCAAGGACATCCGGATCGGCGACACGGTGGTGATCGAGCGGGCCGGTGACGTGATCCCGGCCGTGGTGCGGGTGGTGATCGAGCAGCGGAGCGGTGCCGAGCGGCCGCTCCCCATCCCGGTGACCTGCCCCGAATGCGGCTCCGAGGTGGTAAAGATCCCGGACGAGGTGGCGGTCCGCTGCCTGGGGCTCTCCTGCCCGGCCCAGATCCGGGAGTCGATCATCCACTTCGCCTCCAGAAACGCCATGGACATCGACGGGCTGGGGGAGAAGTTCATCGACCAGCTCCTTCGGCTCGGGCTGGTGAAGGACGTGGCCGACCTGTACACCCTCACCAAAGAAGACTTCATGCGGTTCGAGCGGATGGGTGACAAACTGGCCGAGAACCTCCTGAACGCCATCGCGGCGAGCAAGGAGCGGGAACTGGCCACCTTCGTCTTTGCCCTGGGGATCCGCCACGTGGGGGAGCACACGGCCAAGCTCCTGGCCAGTGCCTTCGGCAGTCTGGAGAACCTGATGGATGCCGGCGAGGAAGAGCTGCTGGCCATCCGCGAGATAGGCCCCCAGGTTGCCCGGAGCATTCAGGCCTTCTTCCGTAACCCGACCAACCGGCAGGTGGTGGAGCGGCTCCTGGCCGCCGGGGTCCGTCCGTCGGTGGCGGCAAAGAAGGTGGGAGGCCGCTTCACCGGCAAGACCTTTGTCTTCACCGGCTCCCTCACCCGCTTCACCCGGAACGACGCCCAACGGATGGTGGAAGATGAGGGGGGGCACGCAGCTGGCTCTGTCTCGAAGAAGACCGACTACGTGGTGGCCGGTGCCGAGGCCGGGAGCAAGCTGGAGAAGGCGAGGACACTGGGGGTGACGGTGCTGACCGAGGAGGAATTTCTGGGGATGCTGGAGGAGCAAAACGGTCGTTGAACGGCCCCTGGGGAGGGGTTCCGCTGCTCGAATCCGGGATGCTTCGGATAAAAAATGCCCCGATGAAGGAGGGTTATCATCGGGGCTAGTCGGGAAGATTGTTGCATCTTCCATGTCTCATTGATTAGCCAAATGCATGCCAACTACTGCACACGTGATTTCGCCCTGTTGCGTTGCCGCCCGTGATAGGAATGACCTGAATTTGGACATCGGTGCACCGATTTTGATGGCTACTGAATCCTCTTTGATTTGCACTTCTTCATCTGAACAGGCATAACGAACAGTACCTACATGACATCGACCTCTACTACAAACCGTGCCGGGATAAAGACCCTGCTCCGGGCGCTCAGCTCCCGGAACTACCGGCTCTTCGTTGCCGGTCAAAGTGTTTCCCTGGTCGGCACATGGATGCAACAGGTTGCCATGAGCTGGCTGGTATACCGGTTAACCGGCTCTGCCTTCCTGCTCGGGGTTGTCGGCTTTACCAGCCAGATCCCCACGTTACTGCTCTCTCCCGTCGCCGGAGTACTTGCCGACCGGTGGAATCGGCGGCGTCTGCTCATTGTCACCCAGGCCCTCGCCATGCTCCAGGCAGCATTACTGGCTGCCACCGTCCTCACCGGGATTGTCCAGGTCTGGCACATTATCGTCCTGAGCCTGATCCTCGGCGTCGTCAACGCCTTTGATATCCCGATACGGCAATCCTTTCTCGTCGAGATGGTTTCCAACCGTGAAGACCTCGGCAACGCCATTGCCCTGAACTCCTCCATGGTAAACGGTGCCCGGCTTATCGGCCCGACCATTGCCGGACTCCTGGTCGCTTCGGCGGGGGAAGGCGTCTGTTTCATCCTGAACAGCGCCAGCTACCTGGCGGTATTGGTGGCACTGGCCGCCATGCGCCTTGAGCCCGGTCCTCACCGTAAACAGCAACGACACGTCTTTCATGAACTTCGGGAAGGTTTCGACTACGCCTTCGGATTCGGACCGATCAGGAGCATCCTGTTACTGGTCGCCCTGGTAAGCCTGACAGGGATGCCCTACGCGGTGCTGGTGCCCGTCTTCGCCAAGGAGGTTCTCCATGGTGGCGCCCATACCTTCGGCTTTCTCATGACCGCGGCGGGATGCGGGGCGTTTGCCGGGACCCTCTACCTCGCTTCCCGCAAGAGCGTCCTCGGGCTCGGCAGGCTGGTCGTCGTTGCCACCGTCCTGTTTGCCGCCGGAATAGCCGCCTTTGCAGTGTCGACCAATATCCCCCTCTCTTTGGCATCCCTGGTATTGGCCGGTTTCGGGGCCATGACACTGGTTGCGTCCTGCAACACGATACTCCAGACCATCCTCGAAGAGGACAAAAGGGGCCGGGTCATGAGCTTCTTCACCGTGGCATTCATCGGAATCGCTCCGTTCGGCAGCTTCGGTGCCGGGGCCATGGCCGGCACTGTCGGCCCCCGGGAGACCCTTCTGTTCGGAGCCGCATGCTGCCTTGCCGGTGCGGCCGTGTTTGCCCGGCATCTCCCCCAGATCAGGGAAAAGGTACGGCCGATATACGTCAGGATGGGAATAATCAAGGAGGTTGCCCAGGGGATGGAATCAGCCACCGAACAGCCGCCATTGTCGGACTCCCGTGACTGATAGTGACGCGTCAAACCATCTGGTGGTGACGGGCTCCCCTTATCTGCCGGACGTGAAGTGGCCGCAGGGGAGATATCCGCCTCACGGCTTCGGGCAGTAGCAAACTCCTCAGGGCGTAGCCTGCCAACTGACGGCCGTCGTGACCTTTACCCTGCCGGTCAATATCCTGGTGCTTTTGGTAGCAGGATCGTACCCCGCGACCTTCTGCACCGAAAGGGAGGTTTCCAGCGCCTGAAGGGCGTCTGCGCTAACAGCGGCATCGTCCGTCACCCGGCAGGTGAGACGAAGGAACTCGCCGGCACGATACGCATCGCTGACCGTCCCCATTGAAAGCCGTACCCTGCGCGTGGAAGCAGAGTAGGTACCGTAGGCGATGTTCGTCCCCGCAAGGGCGTTTCCGGAATTGATCGATCCGTTCTCGATCACACCCGATCCCCCTCCGACGGTCACCACCTCCATCCCTTGAGGAAGTGCCACGGTAAGATCTATCCCACCGATCGAGCTGTCGAGCCTCGATGTGCTCACCGCTGAAAAGGCAATGGTAGCCTTCTTCGCCAGTGGTGGATCGCCTGCCACGCCACCACATCCCTGCAGGGTAACAGTGGCCAGCAGTCCCACTATGAGACAAGCGCTTCGCTTCATTTTGACCTCCACAACTGCTTTGATTTATCAGATGGTCAGACCGAGTGCCATACGCAAGATAATCAGCACATCCTCGACGTCGATCCTGCCGTCCCCCATCGGGATACCTTCCACCACCGGCGCCACATCCCCCCGCAGCAGCTGTTCGGCTGTCGGAGCGAGTATCCCGACGGCGATTTTCAGCGCAACCAGGCCGTCGATCAACGAGACCGTTTCACCATCCGCAACAGACCCGAGCCGGGTATGCAGGAGATTGCGCGTAACTGTGACGCTGCTGCCGCTTCGGTCCACGGCTGTTACGGTAACGGGGTGGCTCCGCTCGCCACCAAGGGTAAATTCCTGAAGGAAGGCGCCATTCTCCACCGGCGCGGAAAAGATCTTGCCATTCACGACGTCGGCGACACTGACCGATACCACGTCGCCTGAGAGTCTACCGCCTATGGCATAGGAGGTCCGGCTGGTGCGGCTGTCGATCGGCGGGGACGTGACCGCCAGGGAAAAGGTGGTGGGCAGGCTGTTGATGGTGCGTTTGATGCGGGAGACCCTGCCGTTGACTGCCGTGACGATGGCCTCGATAGTATTCATACCGACGGCCAGGTCCGCGGAGAAACTGAATGAGCCCCGATCCATGTCGGCGGCCAGAGGAGCGCCGTTGTTGACGGACCAGGCAACGGTACTGCCCGGGTCAGTGACGGCCCCGGCGACAGTGATGCGGGCGTCGGTGGTGATGCTCCCGTCAGGGGGGGTCGAAACCGTCATGCCGGGCGCCGTGGCGTCGAGGACCACGGTACGGGTGAGTACGGTCCGTTGTCCGGCAGTGTCGGTGACGGCCACCGAAATAGAGTTGCTCCCGGTGACCAGCTGCAGAAGGGCACTGAAGCCGCCCTGGGCGTCAAGAAGGACCTCTGTCCCGTTGATGGCAACCGAGCCGATGCCGTTGGGGCTGTTTGCCGTGCCACTGACGTTGAGAATCGGCATCGTGGTAACGGCACCATCGCTCAGGGTGGAGAGAAAAACGTTGGGGGAGTCGCTACTGGGGGCAATTGACAACGGTCGGCTGACGCTGGCTGGTTTCCAATTGCCGTTCCCCTCCTGGGTGGCACTGATGACGGCAGTGCCGACGCCGGCGATATGGATCCTGCCGCTGATAATGGTGGCAACGGCTTGGTTGTCGCTGGCGTAGATAATCGAAAGACCCGAAGATGCCGTTGCACCGGGGTCAACGTCGGAGGTGCCGGGAGTTGCCGGGGCCAGGGGGTGAAAGTCGATCGACTGGGAGCCTTTGCCGACAGTCAGGGTGAAGATCTGTATCGCATCGGAACCGACGCCGTTGGCAGCGGTAACAGTCAGGGGGAAGATGCCTGCCGCCTTCGGCGTCCCGGCAATGGTGGCGCTGCCGTTACCGTTATCGGTGACAACGATCCCACCGGGGAGGGTGCCCCCTATGGTCAGTGCCGGCACGGGATTGCCGATGGCAGCGATGGTGAAGGAGCCGGCGGAGCCGTAGGTCAGCGCCGTGCCGGCCGCGCTGGTTAAGACCGGGGCCAGGACGGTTGTCACGCTCATGCTGTTGGAATTGGCACTGGCCCCCCCGGCGTTGTAGGCCCGCACCCGGAAATAGTACGGCCTGCCGCCGGTGCCGCCGGTGACCGGACAGGCCGTGACCGAGCCGACGTCCAGATCGCTGTAGCTGGTGACAGGAACCGTGAAACCCGCGTCCTCCGCCACGTCGAGGCGGTACCCCACCGCACCGGCAGAGGCGTTCCACCTGGCAGTGAAACCGGTCTGGGCCACGGGGTCGGCAGCAACGGCAACCGGGGGAGCGGGCGGAAAGACGAAACGCCAGTTCGTACTGTTGCCCGCATCAACGCTGCCGGTGCCAGCGGCATCAATAATGACGGGATTGAGATTCCTTGCATCCTGCACGTCCAGATACGAGAGAAAGCGGCCACCCCGGGGGTCGATCCGCCACTGGGTTCCGGGGGCCGAGGAGCGGAGCGAAAGGAGGCCTCCCGCCACCCCCTGCAGGCTCAGCATGCCGGCAATGGTCTGGGTCCCTCCTGCCGGAAAGGTCAGGGTGGCCGCGCCAGTGCCGATCTTTGTCAGATTTTGGAACGTGCTGGAGCCGGAGATTGCCTGATTGGCGCCATTCAGGAGGACTGTGCCGCTGTTGTGGACAAATGCGCCGTTGTTTGTGAAGTTGCCGGCCACGGAAAGGGTGCCGGCCGGGGCGATCAGGCTGCTGCCGGCGGCAATGGTCAGGTCGGTGAGGGAGATGTCCCGCTGCAGAGTGACGCCGGCCGGGTTGCTGACGACAACTCCCTGCCCGGGGGCAAAGGTCAGGACGCCGGCACCAACGACGCTCTGTGCCACCGTGCCGCCCAAGGTAAGGGTGGCCGGCACGGCGGGGTTGAAGTTGAGTGTTCCCCCGGCTGCAACTGCGATGTTTCCCCTGATCGTCATCGGTCCCGCCACGACCGTATTCAGCGTGCCGCTCGTGATCGTGAGGTCGTTCATGAAACAGGGGCCGGTGCCTGCGCCCCCACTGACCGCAGCGGAAGCTTTCAGTTCGAAATTCCCGTAGCTCCGGCCGGAGAGCGAGGGGGACGAATTCTGTTCGTGACGGTACAGACTGCCGTCCTGGAATACTACCTTGGACGCGGGCTGGCTCAACTTGAACGGGTTGGAGCCGGCCCGGGAGACGAAGGTAGCACCTGCCGCAAAGATGACCGTCTCAGGGGTCGTGCTGATATCAAAGGCGGAGCCGGTGCAAAGGGGGGCCTGGGTCAGGGTGGCACCCGGCATGAATCTGATGGCGCCGGCATCCCGTGCATCCAGCTTGTGGGAAGCTCCAGCCAAGGTCATGCTGCCGCTAACACTTCCGGTTGCCCCGCTTTCCAGCATGATCTTGATTGCCTTGCTGCCGCCGAGATTCAGGCTCGATCCCGCGGAAACATCCAGATCGGTCCCGGCACCGCCAGTGATGGTCACGATCCGGATAGTCCCCGCCTCGAAGGTCACAACGGTGCTGTTGGTTATGAGAAGCTGGCCGCAGATTTCATCCGGGAGATTTGTGGCCGTAACCGTCCCCCCGGCGCTGAACCGGAGGATGTCGTCGGCTGCCGGCACCGAACGGAGTGGATTCCAGCTTGCCGCGGCCTGCCAGTCACCGGTTGCGCCGCTGTTCCAGACATAGGTTGCTGCAGAGCGTGCCACGGTCGGAAAGATCGTTCCCGTAAGCACGACTGCCAGGAACATGAGCGGTATGGCCAGGGAATGATCACGTTTCATCCTATTGATCCCCTGCCGGGCCGAGACTCCCCGGAGCCAGCTCCCGGTGAACTTATTCCACATCATTCGCGGCGCCTCCTTGCCAGGCTTCTTAAGCAAAAACAAATGTACATCAATTTAATAACAGCGCAAACAGTTGGCACCGACGCGGGATCAATGGCATTACGTTACCAGCCTGTACCGGAAATGTTTTCTCTCTTTCAGCTTGACACCGCGTTAATGTTAAAGCACGCTTCCGCCGGGTGAGTGGAATCCATATCCCATAATCTGCTTGCCTGTCGGCTACACGGAAAGGGAAACCAGCATGAACAAAAGGGTGCATATTATCGTTTTCGGCTTGGTTCAGGGAGTGGCCTTCCGCCACCACACAAGGAAGACTGCCCAGCGACTCGGCATTTCGGGATGGGTCCGCAATCTGGCCGACGGTTCGGTAGAGGCATGTTTCGAAGGGGAAGCACCCGTGGTCGACGCCGCGGTCGACTGGTGCAAAAACGGTCCTGACAGTGCGCGGGTGGACCGGCTGGAGCTGAAGGAAGAGCCATTTAGCGGCGAATTCGAGGGATTCCGGATAATTTTCTGACCATCACGGTTTATTGTTTTGTTGAAAAAACCCACGTTTTAGATTAGTGTGTTTTAGTTTGGCTAAAATGTCACAGCTAATTTTCTTTGAAAGGACTACGGAATGGACGTCAAAAAGCAGGGGGTCTACCTGAAGGACTGGCAGGGGCTGGCAGAATGCGCCGAGCGGATGCTGCCGCTGATCGGCCATCTCTATCGGGACAATAACATTGTTACCACGGTCTTCGGCCGTCCGCTCGTCAACAGCACCACTATCGACATCCTCAAGGCGCACCGTTTTGCGCGGCTGATCCTCGATCACGAGCTTTCCGTGCTTGACACCTTCCCGATCCTCGAAGAGATGGCGAAACTCGATCTCGCCCCGGCACGGATCGACATCGGCAAGCTCATCACCCGCTATCAGGCACAAGGCAGCGCAACCAGCGTTGCCGATTTCGTCCGCCAGGAACTGGCGGCTATCAACACCGGCCGGGCTCCGGTTCTGGACGAACCGCAGGACGTCGTTCTCTACGGATTCGGCCGGATCGGTCGCCTGTTGGCCCGCCTCCTGGTCGAAAAGTCGGGAAGCGGCGAGAAACTGCGGCTGCGGGCGGCCGTGGTACGCAAAGCCGGGGACGACGATCTGGTGAAGCGCGCGAGTCTTTTGCGCCGTGATTCTGTCCACGGCCATTTCAACGGCATCATCACCATTGACGAGGAAGAGAACGCTATCATCGCCAACGGCAACATGATCCGGATCATTTACTCCGATGCGCCGGAAAACGTGGACTACACCCAGTACGGCATAACCAATGCCATCCTGATCGATAATACCGGCAAGTGGCGCGATCGCGAAGGGCTCGGCCGTCACCTCAAGGCGCAGGGGATCTCCAAGGTGGTCCTTACCGCCCCGGGTAAGGGTGATGTCCCCAACGTCGTGTCCGGCGTGAACAATGAGCTGATCACCAGGGAAGAGCAGATTTTCTCCGCTGCCAGTTGCACCACCAATGCCATCGTGCCGGTGCTCAAGGCAGTCAACGACCGGTTCGGCATCGCGAGCGGTCATGTGGAGACCTGCCATTCCTACACCAACGACCAGAACCTGATCGACAACTACCACAAGAACAACCGCCGTGGCCGGAGCGCACCGCTGAACATGGTCATCACCGAGACCGGCGCCGCCAAGGCCGTGGCCAAGGTCCTCCCCGAACTGACCGGCAAACTGACTGGCAACGCCATCCGGGTGCCGACCCCCAACGTCTCCCTGGCCATCCTCAACCTGGAGCTCTCCCGGCCGACCGAGGTCAAGGAGTTGAACGAGTACCTGCGCGACATGTCACTCGACTCACCCCTGCAGAACCAGATCGACTACACCAACTCGCCGGAGGTGGTATCCAGCGATTTCGTCGGCTCCCGCCATGCCTGCGTGGTCGACTCCCTGGCGACCATCACCCAGGGAAGCCGCTGCGTCCTCTACGTCTGGTATGACAACGAGTTCGGTTACAGCTGCCAGGTGGTCCGGATGGTCCAGAAGATGGCCGGCCTGGAACTCCCCTGCCTGCCGAGCTGACCTGTTTCAGTTCCCCAAAAACTAAGGGCACTCCCCGGAGTGCCCTTATAGTCCTCGTTCCTCGCTGTTATCCCGTAACCGCAACAACCTCCTCGTAGGTCGTCACCCCCTCCAGCAGCTTCCGGATCGCCACCTCCCGCAGGTTCACCATGCCGTCGGCCCGTACCGCCCCGTAGAGCGCCGTCAGGTCCACCTGATCGGAAAGCACCCCCTTGACCGTGTCGGTGAAGTCCATCACCTCGAAGATCCCGGTCCGCCCCTTGTAGCCGGTGCCACGGCACTCGGTGCACCCCTCCCCCTCCCATACCCGGTATTCCCGCGGCTCCAGTTGCAGGTAGCTCACCTCCTCGTCCGCAAGCCGCCGTTCCCGCTTGCAGTGGAGACAGATGGTGCGCAAGAGCCGCTGGGCGATGATACCGATGACCGTGGACGAAATGAGGAACGACGGCACCCCCAGGTCCAGGAGACGGGTGACGGACGACGGCGCGTCGTTGGTGTGGAGGGTGGAGAGGACGAGATGGCCGGTAAGTGCCGCCTGGACCGCGTTTTCCGCCGTCTCCCGGTCGCGGATCTCGCCGATCATGATGATGTCCGGGTCCTGGCGAAGGATGTTGCGCAGGACCGTGGCAAAGGTGACGCCGATCCCGCTTTGCACCCCCACCTGGTTGAACTCCTCCATCACCATCTCGATCGGGTCCTCGACAGTAACGATATTCACCTCCGGCGACGACAGGGTCCGGAGCGACGAGTAGAGGGTGGTGGTCTTGCCGCTGCCGGTCGGCCCGGTCACCAGGATCACCCCGTTGGGCCGCCGGATGAAGGAGCTGTAGAGCTGGAACTCCCGTGGGTAGAAACCGATCCCGCCCAGATCCTGCATCAGCACGTCCGGGTCGAACACCCGGATCACCACCTTTTCGCCGAATGCAACCGGCAGGGTGGAGACCCGGAGCTCAATCTCCTTTGCCTTGTGGGTGGTCTTGATCCGGCCGTCCTGGGGGCGCCGCTTCTCGGCCAGGTCAAGGCGGGAGAGGAGCTTGATCCGCGAGACGATCGGCGCGTGAAGGCTCTTGGGGATCGTGTGGATGTTGTGCAGGACCCCGTCGACCCGCAGGCGCACCAGTGCCTTTTCCCGTTTCGGCTCGATATGGATGTCGCTGGCCCGCTGCTCGAAGGCGTACTGGAGGAGATACTCCACCGCCGACACAATATGTTGGTCGCTTCCTTCGATCTCCTGCTGCCCCTTCATCCGGACGAACTGCTCCAGGTTACCCAGGTCGGTGGCGGCCAGGAACTCGTTTTCCGCGGCCAGCACCGAGGCCCGGAACCCGAAGAATTCGCGGAGGATCTTCAGGATGTCGCTCCGTGAAGCGAGGACCCGGCGTACCCGGATGTTGCGGATGCTCTCCAGGTCGGCGATCACCTCGTCGTTGAACGGGTCGGCCACGGCAACCGTGACCGTGCCGCCGAGCTCGGCGATCGGTACGATCAGATGCTTCAGGGCAAAGGGGCGGGAGACATGGGCCGTGACGGTGGAGAGGTCCAGCTTCAGGGGGTCGATCTTGACGTACTCCATCCTGACGGCGAGGGCGATGGTCTCGGTGATGGCGTCCTCGGTCAGCACCCGGCCGCTGGTGCCGGGAATCTCCAGGTTGAAGGAGGAGATCACCTCTGCCGGCGAAACCTGGTCCGGCACCTGGTGAAAACGGCGGGAGTAGCCCGCCTGCTGGTAGCTGGTCAGCCGGGCTGCCTGACTCTCTCCCCGTACAACCAGTTCGCCGTACTGCTCTTCGCTGATCATCCCCCTTTTGAGCAGTATCTGGCCGACATTCTTTATGGTCAGGGTTTTCTTATGGGTCATCGACACGCCTCCCTCAAGTCTGCTCCATAATAGCACGCCCATGAACGTTTGCCAGCAAATGCGGCGCGGCAGTTTGACTTCCCTTTTCTCTTCCTCTATAACTGTTACGAGTATTCGCCACCAATTCAAACCGCATGGGAGCCATTTATGAAACGATTGCCAATCCTTGCCGCACTGTGCCTCCTGGCACCGTGCTACGCCTTCTGCGCCGGCGAACCGGCAATGCCAGCCGGACACGGCGGGGGGGCTGCCGGGCCGGCCATCAGGAGCACCGTTGATACCGGCCAACTGCAGGAACCGCACAAGGGGAAGGTCGTCCAGATCATCAACAGCGGCGGCTACACGTACGTGCAGCTCAAGAAGAAAAGCGGCGAAAAGATCTGGCTGGCCGTGCCCGACGCCCCGATCGAGGTCGGTTCGCAGATGACCTTCAACCCCGGCATGCTGATGGTCAACTTCCAGAGCAAGACGCTGAACCGGACCTTCGACAAGATCGTCTTCACCGACCTGCCGACGCCGCCCAAGGGGGCAAAAAAGACGAGCGAAGTAAAGGGCAAATCGCCGGGAAGTGGCGGCACGGTTTCACCGGACATGAAGGTGAAGGTGAAAAAGGCAACCGGCACCAACGCCTACACCATCAGCGAACTCTACAAGAACAAGGCGAAACTGGACAAGAAGCAGGTCCGGGTACGCGGCAAGGTGGTCAAGGTTTCCGCCAACATCATGGGGAAAACCTGGATTCACCTGCGGGATGGCTCGGGCTCACACGCCACCGGCGACTTCAACCTGGTGGTTACTTCCCAGTCGGTACCGGCAGAGGGGGAAACGGTCTCAGTGAACGGCACCCTTTACAAGAACAAGGACTTCGGCGGCGGCTACAAGTACGACATAATCGTGGAAAAGGCGGAGATCACGGTCGAGTAGCCCCCACGGCTTCCTGCACGTTTCAAGCGAAAAGGCCTGTGGAGATATCTCCGCAGGCCTTTTCGCTTCCCGGTCGGTGGTGAACCCATGGCTTCCACTACCGGATCGGCCACCCCTTCTCAAATCCATCGGGATAGAAGTTCTCTTTCGTCCGGTTGAAGTAGCCGTACTGGATGCGGGGGAACTCCCGCTTCACCCGCTCCATCATCCGGTACATCCCCATTCCTCGCCCGGTCACCCCCATCTGCCGGTTGTAGTAGTCCGGATCGATGGAGAGGTTGCGCAGTTGGAGCATATCCACACCGGTGTCGGCGATGAAGCGCAAGAGCGCCTCGACCTCTGTCTCGCTATCGGTGACCCCCGGCGACACCAGGTAGTTGATCATGGTGAAGAGCCCCCGCTCCTTGGCTGTCCGCACCGACGCCACCACATCGTTAAAGCGGTAGTTCACCGGTCGGTAGTAGCGGTTGTACAGTTCCTCCTGCACCGAGTTCATGGAGAAACGCATGGAGTCCATCCCGGCATCGCACAGCATGGCGATCCGGTCAGGAAAGGAGCCGTTGGAGTTGAAGTTCACCGTGCCGCGGCTGGCGCTCCCCTTCAGCCGTCTGGTAGCTTCGGCCACGGTATCGGCCTGCATGATCGGGTCCCCCTCGCACCCCTGGCCGTAGGAGACGATCGGCTCCGGCGCCTCCTCCAGGTGGGGAAGCATCAGTTCAACGATCTCCTCCGGCGTCGGCACGAAACCGATCCGCTCGTGGTTGGAGGGGCAGCAGTCCGACGGCTGGAGGCTGATGCACCCGAGACAGCGGGAGTTGCAGACCGGCGACGTGGGGATAGGGGCCTCCCATCGACGATAGAAAAGGTTCTTGGCGGCAAAGCAGTGGTAGTCGATGGCGCATCGGCTAAGCTGCTCCAGGAGCCGGTTCTCCGGGAAGTCTGCCAGCATCTTCCGTACCAGGGGGTCCAGCAGCCGGTCGTCATAGTTTCGCGGAAGCCAGTTCTCATTGGTGTCTACCCGGCTCGCCGCCACCACGAACCGCTCCTGCTCCTCGTCCCAGCCGACGGCCGTGTAGGACCAAAGCGGCAGGTGGATTCGCTTCCGGCTGTAGTCGCAGGCCGGCAGCAGGGTCCGCACGTACCCCGGCGCCATGAAGGCGGAGACCGCCTGGACCCGCTGCTCGCGCTTCCCCTCCCGCACGGTGGCGACGGTGGTAAAGCGCTGCTGTCTCGCATAGA
>JAJZTK010000261.1 GCA_021849045.1 Deltaproteobacteria bacterium
CCCAGTTCAAAATTATCTATGCCTTCTAGCCAGGGTACGCTCTATAGGGAACAATGACAGTCCTTACAAGTGGCCGAGAATAACTAACTAAAAATAAAGGAGAAATTATGAGCGGGGTAAAAAGATTCGTGATGGGAACTGCAATGCTTACACTCTCTGTCCTGGTGTTTGCCTGCGCTACGGTTCCTCCTCAAGTCCCGGTCCAGGTGCAGAATGCCGTTTTTGCCAAGACTGGAGACACCGTCCATCTTTTCCATGGAGGGAGCAAGCTGGCCAAGGAAGAATTCTGTCTCAATGCAGTGGTCCCGGTATATCGGTATGAAGGGAGGTTTTCCAGCATCGGCAGCACCGGTTTGATCCGGAATGAGGTAGGAAAGATCAAGATTACCAAGGACCTGGGAGATTATTACGTTGAAGGCGTTGTGATCGAAGGCAGCATAAAAAGCGGTGATGTTGCCGTACAATCCCAAAGCGGCTGTTTGATAAATGTTCCGTAGCCGGTGAAAAATTGAGTTCTTGAAAGGTTAACGACCATGAACAAGCAGAAGATTCTGATTGTTGACGACAGTGAACTGGTCCTGACGCAGGCCAGGGAGGCCTTGGGAGAAGCCGGTTATGACGTGCTGACCGCTACCAACGGCATTGAGGCCAATGGCTACATATTTTCCAACCACCAGCCGGATCTCATCATTTTCGATGTCATGCTGCCAATGCTCTCCGGGGATCAAAAGGCCAGGCTTCTGAAGGAAAAGGAGTGTTCAAGGCATATCCCCATCCTCCTGATTTCTTCGAAAAGTGAAGAGGAGCTGACGCGGATCGCTGTTGAATCAGGAGTGAACGGTTTCATTCATAAGCCATTCACCAGTACCGAGATAGTCTCCAGCGTCCAGCAGACCCTGGCCAACTGAGCGCAGAGAGGGAAAGGGGATAAGAACTGATCGCTTCCTATCCCCTTTTCCCTCGTAATCCCAATCAATCCGTTGAACCACAACAGACCACCTCCCTACCGGGGACAAAGGCTAATAATGTCGACCAGGTATGACGCAATCTACGAACTTGCCAAACCGTATTTAGCTACCCGGAAGAACGATATTCATGTTGAAATTTCCTATACATTTGCCCGCCGGTTGCTTGAAGACGAACCGGGTGATCCGGAAGTAGTCATACCGGCAATCATCTGTCATGACCTGGGGTGGATAAAGCTTTCCGAGGAGATGCAGCTGAAGGCGTTCGGGCCGGGATTCGATCCGGATTTACGGCGAATCCATGAGGTGGAAGGAGTCAAACTGGCCCGGGGGATTTTACAGCAGGTACGGTATGATCCGGTTAAGACCGCGGAGATCCTGGAAATTATCGACGGCCATGATTCCCGATTGTACGCTATCTCGGACAGCGACAAAATTGTCAAGGATGCCGACAAGCTGTTCCGGTGTACGCCAACAGGTATGGCCATCGATGGTGAACGGTTCAGGCACAGCAGGGAGTATCATCTGCAATGGACATCCAACCAGATTGATGCCTGGTTTTTTACCGAAACGGGCAAACGGCTGGCCTGGATGGAATTACGTGAGGAATTGGAAAAAACGGGGTAAACAACGAATGAGGACGTGGGGAGAGGATCACCTCAACGCGAAAGGCATTTATTTGAAGAACGGGATTACATCAATGGTCAATGGACGCCGGCGATGCCACCATCGCCGGCAACCTGACATGCGATAAAATCAGACGATCCGGCCCGTATGCGGAGAGCATTGCGCTGTCACCGGCTCCGGTGAGGACACTCGCCACGCGTACTCCGGCGGCACGGCTGGCCCGGATGTCGATCACGGCATCGCCCACGTAGAGGGCCTCGCCGGGCGCCACGCCCAACTGGTGCAGGCATTTGAGGATACCCTCCGGATCGGGCTTCGCTTTTGATACGTCGGCACCGAGTATGACCGCGTCGAACCGGTCAAGAATACCGTCCGGTCGGAGCAGTTCCAACACCTCCGGTCGGGCGCCGCTCACGATGCCGAGCATGATGCCGAGAGCTTTCAGCGCGTTGAGCGTTTGCGCAAGCCCGTCAAAGAGCCGGGCATGCTCCCTGAGCACCCTCGGCCACTCGCGGGCGGCATGGGCCGAAAGTCCTTTTGCAATAGCATCGCCGTCAGCCCGCCCCGCGGGCACTATGCCTTTCCAGAAGCTGCCACCCGTGGCGAGCGCCGTCCGCACCTGTTCGACGGTCACCTCCAGTCCGAACGGGGCAGCAGCAATCCGCGCCACCTCGATGTAGGCGCTGACCGAGTCGACCAGCGTGCCGTCAAGATCGAACAGTACCGCCCTGACGGCAAGAGGACTGCATAACTCCACCCTGAGCCGTGCAGCCGCGCCGAGCGCCAGATACTGTCGGATCGGCAGCGCAGCGACGAGTTCTATCCTGTCCTCGGGGTAATCGGCGACGTCCGGCAGCAGCACCGCCGCAGGAACACGGCCAGCGACCCGCACCGGATAGCAGCGTGCGTTGCAGAAACCGGCTTCCCCCGGCTCCAGGTGCAGGCCCGGCATGCTGCGCCATTGTCGCCAGCTGGCCAGGCTCGCATCGTCCTCAAGTACCAGATTGAGCGTGCCGGGAAACGGATCGATCCCGACCAGTTCCATGAGCTGCGAATCGGGTAGGAGGCGGGGTCTCCCCCGCCGACCTCCCACACCACCGTGCGTACGGTTCCGTACACGGCGGTTCATGAAACGCGCTGTAGTCGGAGATA
>JAJZTK010000262.1 GCA_021849045.1 Deltaproteobacteria bacterium
GATCTGCTCCCGACGGCCACCGACCGCTTCTATCCCGACTTCGTGGCCGAGCTGCACGACGGAAGGATACTCGTTGTCGAGTACAAGGGGGAGGCCTACAAGACCAACGACGATTCAAAGGAGAAACGACAGATCGGCATGCTCTGGGAGGAAAAGAGCGGCGGGAAAGGGCTCTTCCTCATGGCGGAAAAACGTGATGCGCAGGGGCGGGACGTGTATCGGCAGTTGGCGGAGAAGGTGAGGTAGTTAAAATGCCCCTTGTCTGATTATTCGCTTGGGTTTCGGTTCCCAATTCTGTGATAAGCTTTAAAAGAGGAATAGAACATGCCTTCACGAACAGCAAAAGACATACCGCCCGCACTCTGGAAGCAATACCATCCATTCCGCTCCATTGCCGATGAACGCACCTCATCCGCTGCGGAAAGCGCCAAGGCCGCTGCATCCGCCATAGCCAAAGAGCTTAAAGGCCGTTTTGGTGCGAGCAGGGTTATGCTTTTCGGATCTCTTGCCAGAGGGGATTTCCACCGTTGGTCAGACATCGACCTTGCCGTGTGGGGGATATCTCCTGCGGATTATTATCGAGCGGTTGCCTTTGCCAGCGGCTTCAGCGATCTCTTCAAGGTTGACCTTGTGGACGTTGAAGACTGCTCCGAGTCGTTGCGGCAGCATATCCAAAGAGAAGGAGTTGAGCTATGAGCAAACCTGGCGCTATCATTGCCGCGAGGATAAAAACTGAATTGCCGGAGCTTGCGCTTCTCGTTGAGCGCGCCACGGAGGGGTGGGAAAGAGCCAAAAGCCAGAATGATACCTTTTACCTCGACAGTGTTGCCCTGAATCTGCATAGTTTTTACTCCGGGCTTGAAAAGATATTCGAAAAAATTGCCGCCACCGTGGATGGCAGCGTGCCGAGTGCTCCCAACTGGCATCAAGAATTGCTGAGCCAGATGAGCATGGAGATCCCGGAAGTCAGGCCTGCTGTCATTTCTCAAGAACTTCGCGATATGCTGGAAGATTATCGCGGCTTTCGGCATGTGGTCCGGAATGTCTATACATACCACCTGAACCCGGAAAAGGTAGAAAGGCTGATCTCCGACATTGAACCGGTCTTGGAGAAGTTGATCGCAGAACTGAACGCCTTTGCAACATTCCTCCAAGAGGCGGGATAGCGCCATGACATTTGCCAACCGGATCGCGGACGCTGACAAACTCCAGCAGGAGATCAAGCAGCACCGCCCCTTGAAAGGCCAAGCGCTCAAACAGTTGCAGGAATACTTCCGCATTGGTCTCACCTGGTCAAGCAACGCCCTGGAAGGAAACAGCCTGACCGAGACCGAGACCAAGGTTGTGATCGAGGACGGCATTACCATCGGCGGCAAGCCGCTCAAGGACCACTTCGAGGCCATCGGCCACGCCGAGGCCTTCGACTATCTACAGAAGCTCGCTCGACACAAGGAGATCACCGAGCGAGACATCCTGAGGCTGCACAAGCTCTTCTACTACCGCATCGGCGAGGCCAACGCCGGCCACTACCGCAAGCAGAATATCATCGTCACCGGCACCGATGTTGTTTTTCCCGCGCCGAGCGAGTTGAAGGAGCTGATGGACGCCTTTGCCGAGGAGATCCCCCGCCTCCGTGGCGAGAAGCATCCCATCGAGTTCGCAGCACTCCTGCACACCCGGCTGGTCACCATCCACCCCTTCGTGGACGGCAACGGTAGGGCCGCCCGGCTGCTGATGAACCTGGCCCTCCTCCAGGAGGGCTACCCGGTGACCATCATCCCGCCGGTGCTGCGCAGCGAGTACCTAACGACTGTCAGGGAGAGCAACACCGGCAACGTCGCGCCATTCGTGAATCTCCTTTCCAGCATGGTCTGGGAAAGCCAGCGCGACTACCTGCGAATGCTGGAGAGTCTTGAGAGAAAATAGTCCCCCAATCCTATTAAAGACTGCAAAAAAGCAACGCACTTTGTTACTTTGGTCGCGTGATTCCTCTGAGGGGAAACTTCTGGAAGAGAATTTTTTGAGGTACTTTTGGAGGTATGTTCCAAAAAATAGCATGGCAAATGTCAAACAAAACAATACATTACAAGGTTAATTCCGTTCCAGTCTTCAAATCAAGGGGTCAGCCAACCGGCTAACCCCTTTCGCTTTATCTAAAATTGCCCACCTGTCCACAGTGGTCCACCTTTTACGGCCACTGCAATTTTCTCCGGCACCCCGCATGAGAATTTGTTATCGAGGCCGACGGGGTCGGGGTTCGTCCAGCGCCTTCACCTCTGCCGGCGTCAGATACCGGAACTCCCCGACCTTCAGCTCTCCCAGGAAAAGGGAGCCGTACCGGACCCGCCGCAGGCGCACTACCGAGAGGCTCACCGCTTCGCACATCCGGCGGACCTGCCGGTAACGCCCCTCGTGGATGGTTATGGAGATCCAGGTATTGTTGTCGCTTTGCTTGGTAACGGCGACCCGGGCGGGAGCGGTCTTTCCGTCGTCGAGCTCGACTCCCAGCGCAATGCGGTTGATCTGTTCCTTCGCGACGGTTCCCCGCACCCGCACGAGATACTCCTTGTCGACCTCGTGGCGCGGATGGGCGAGGCGGTTGGCCCAGGCCCCGTCGTTGGTGAGGAGCAGCAGCCCCTCGGTGTTGTAGTCTAGCCGCCCCACCGGGAAAACCCGCACCCCCACACCCTTCAGAAGGTCGGTGACGATGGGGCGTCCCTAGATCG
>JAJZTK010000263.1 GCA_021849045.1 Deltaproteobacteria bacterium
ATCTCCGCTTTTGCCGCCGCGCCCCTGGCCCAGAAACTGTGCTCGTTCCCCCAGGCTTGGGTCGGCATTGCCGACGAGTTCCGCTGGATCGACGAAGCCCTGCCGGCAGGGTCCTCCACCTCGTGTGCCGCCCGGCTGCCGGCCGACTGGATCTGTCCCGACAGTGAGCCCGCCATCATCGCCATGGCGTGGCCGCCGAACTTGACCAGCATCCCCGTCAGGACCGTCGCCAGCATCATGCCGCTCATCCGCAGGGTACCGAACATGCCGAGAATCTTAGTTGTCTGGTCTGGGAAGAAGTAGAAGGCGTCCATCCCCAGGTTATTCTGGCGAACGAGTTGATAGGTGCTGTTCGCATAATCGATGGCGAACTGGTGGATAATCGCGTCAACGACTCCCCATGCAGTCAGCCAGACGAAGAACCCGAAGATGGCCCCGACCGCCTTGCCGATGATTGGCGTCGGGATAAACAACGCCAGGAACGGGATCAGCCCAACCGCAACCGCCGTAAGGACCGCTCTTAGGACAGGTAGCCATTCGTTGGCGGCTTTCATCGAGCCTGATGCATTCAGCAGGAACTGGTAGTTCGTGGCGCCCGTCGCGTTGCCGCTCCGGAATATCTCATCGAGGCGCTGCGATATGTACGCCTGCTTCACGAAATCTTCAACGGAAGCTGCGCCGAGGCCGGTACCGGTATTGATGTTGTTCAATACCGTCTTGCATTGAGTTAGCGAGGCTGCATCAGTGGGGTCATAACCGAGGGCTGAACAGACGGCGTTCAGGTTGCTGCCCAGGTTGGCCGGAGTGAGCTGGGCGCTGATATTCGTCCAGGCGTTGGTGCAGGTCATGGACTGACCGTTCGGTGTGGTCGAGTCGTAGTAGACGGTATAGATAGAAGGGTTTTGTGCCTGAGCAAGGAGCGGTGTGAAATCGGTGGATGTTTTCCTCAGGGCATCGACCGTCAGCGTCGTCCCCGGGCGCATGATCTCATAGGTGACACAGTCCTTGATGTAGTTTCGCATGGAGGTATCGATGTTGCTGTTGACCGCCGACAGGGGGAGGCTTGTTATCTGGTAGAGCCCCAGAAAACCTTTCCCTCCGGCCTGACTCTTGTAGCTCAAGGGGTCACCCGAGGTGGTGACGATATCCACCAGCCCCCGCTCCACGGCGTTCAGGATGCCTGCAACGGCCACCACTCCGTCAGGGATACCGCCTATCGCCTGGTTTTTGTTGTAGACGGGATCATAGATATGGAGGGTCCCCTTGGGCACCGCCAGGGAGAGATATAAGCCGATCCCCACCAGGGCCGGGACTATCCATGACATCGGAGAGCCGTTTCCTGCCCCAAGGATTTTGGCGGCAACGGTGACGCATCCGAAGAAGATCCCGGCAGCGATGGAAAACGCGTAAAAGGACTTGTAGCCGTTATCCCCGAAAACCAGGGCCAACTTATTGAAGGCGTTGACGACGGCATCGAACCCGCCGTACACGTAGTAGTCGAAGGTGACGGCCAAGGCGGCGGACGGCAGGAGGATGATCAGGAGCAGGGTTGCGAATATGAGAGACTTATTTTTCATGGCGATTCCAACACTGTAACGGGCATAGCCATAAGGAGCACCCCGCTAGTAGCTAATCTATTTGTCGTGTACATCGACATTGACGTACCCCGCTGCAATGAGTTTCTTGTTCCGGAAGTGAGCATAAATCATGGTGATAACCGGGATCAGTATGAAAATCGCGGTCGTGACGAGAATGAAATACGCCGAGGTCAGAAAGACGGTCTTGAATCCTTGCACCCAGTTGAAGATGCCGGCGACGGTCTTTTCCGACAGCCTCGCGTGGTAGAGTTTGGACACGGCCCAGCTGACATGTTCGTCGGACAGGATTTTGAAGTAGATGAAGTGGAACGCGATGAAGGCGACCAATGCCTTGAGAATCGCCCCGAACGCCATTCCTCCCATCAGGTTCGCAATCATCGCCCTGGTGTACTTGCCGATGTAGCAGGTCGCGGTCTTCGCCATGAAGATCGCGTAACCGAGAGAAAAACCGAGGGCCAAAAGGAACGCGCTGAACTTGTCGAAAATGGACGGGTTCGCATCGCCGAACATTGGGATGTACTGCTCGATCACCCCGATGGCTACCGGAGTAAGGAGCGCCGTGACAAGTCCTGATGCAAAGGCGCTACGAAAACCTACCTCCATGAACTCCAGCCGCTGTTTCGTCGTCAGAAAACGTGCATGAATCATGCAGCCTCCCAGTTCGTTCGCATAGTTCTGGTCGATATACGATATCGCCTCCAGGAGCCCCCGCGGATGAATCTCGCTACTTTGGGGGATGGGCATCATATCCGGACTATTATTGTTGCTGCCGCTTCGTGACATTTGCGTCTCCTTTCAGATCAGGGACCTGACCAGATTCATTACGCCGCCCCCATAGGCCACGACCGCCGCCAGGAAGAGGCAGATTGCGGCCAGCGTCGGGTTTCTCTGTCGAACCCCGACCCAGAAGGCGAGAAGGATGAGCGAGATAAAAAAGAATCTCCCCCAGAAGCCGTAAAGGACCGTAGCAAACAGATTCTGCCAGAATCCCGTGTAGTCAGCCGCCCGCATGTAATGGAGCGGGTTTAGTTTCTCGATAGGCATGGTATTTTCTCTCAATAGATCGGATAGAGTTTGGCCCGGACCCGGTTTTTTTCCTCGAGCCCGAAGTACCG
>JAJZTK010000005.1:0-23868 GCA_021849045.1 Deltaproteobacteria bacterium
TGGGCCGACCTGACCTTCTTCTGGGATGAGATGGGAAAATTCCTGGCGATCGGGACTTGAGAGGCGCAGCCGGTAACGGTGACAACGAGGGCAAGCAGTATCAGACGTGCTTTCATTATGGCTTGGTACCCCCTGGCTTAGTGGGTGCTAAGCATACCATAGGTCTTCCGCTCTACAGCAGGAAAATTTGCAGCAACGGCATTCTGCATACAAAAAAACGGCAGCGCCGATGGGCACTGCCGTTTTAGTCGGAAGGAATTGTCTCCTAGAACTTGCCCAGGAGCGGCACGATCAGGAGCGAGACGATGTTGATGATCTTGATCATCGGGTTGACTGCCGGGCCGGCGGTGTCCTTGTACGGGTCGCCAACGGTGTCGCCGGTGACCGCAGCCTTGTGGGCGTCGCCACCCTTGCCGCCATGGTGGCCGTCTTCGATGTATTTCTTGGCATTGTCCCAGGCCCCGCCGCCGGTGGTCATGGAGATGGCGACAAAGATCCCGGTAACGATGGTGCCGACGATGACCCCGCCCAGCGCCTTGGGGCCGAGGGTGAAGCCGATCAGTACCGGTGCGGCGATCGGGATGATGCCGGGGATGACCATTTCTTTCAGGGCGGTCTTGGTGACGATGTCCACGCAGGCTGCGTAGTCCGGTTTGCCGGTCCCTTCCATGATCCCTTTGATCTCCCGGAACTGGCGGCGGACTTCTTCGACGACGGAACCGCCGGCCTTGCCGACCGCTTCCATGCAGAGCGCTGCGAAGTAGTACGGCAGCAGGCCACCGAGGAAGAGACCGACGATGATGTACGGGTCGGACAGGGAGAATTCGATCTGCTGGCCGGCCAGTTTCAGCTCGTCCACGTAAGAGGTGAACAGGATGACCGCGGCCAGGCCGGCGGAGCCGATGGCGTATCCCTTGGTGACGGCCTTGGTGGTGTTGCCGACCGCGTCCAGCGGGTCGGTGACGGCCCGGACCGAGTCGTCCAGTTCGGCCATTTCGGCGATGCCACCGGCGTTGTCGGTGATCGGGCCGTAGGCGTCCATGGCAACGACGATGCCGGTGAGGGAGAGCATGGAGACGGCAGCAATGGCGATGCCGTAGACCCCGGCGCTTTTGTAGGCCACGATGATGCCGGCGGCAATGACGATGACCGGCAGGGCCGTGGATTTCATGGAGACGCCGAGGCCCGCGATGATGTTGGTGGCGTGGCCGGTGGTGGAGGCCTGGGCGATATGCTTGACCGGCGCGTATTCGGTGGCGGTGTAGTATTCGGTGATCCAGAAGATGGCGCCGGTGACGACGAGGCCGACCAGGGCGGCGATGAAGATGTTGGTGGCGGCCAGGCCGGTGGGGTTGCCGGCCGGGAACATCCGGACGGTGACGAACCAGAAGGCGATGCAGGCCAGAACGGCGGAGGCGATCAGCCCTTTGTACAGGGCCGGCATGATCTTCTGGCTGGGACCCAGTTTGACGAAGAAGGTGCCGATGATGGAGGTGATGATGGAGATCCCCCCCAGGATCAGCGGGTAGCTGACCGCGCCGGTAAAGTTATTGAACGCCATGGCGCCGAGCAGCATGGAGGCGATGAGGGTGACGGCGTAGGTCTCGAACAGGTCGGCGGCCATGCCGGCGCAGTCGCCGACGTTGTCACCGACGTTGTCGGCGATGACCGCCGGGTTGCGCGGATCGTCTTCGGGAATGCCGGCCTCGACCTTCCCCACCAGGTCGGCGCCGACGTCGGCCCCTTTGGTGAAGATGCCGCCGCCGAGACGGGCGAAGATGGAGATGAGCGAGCCACCGAAGCCGAGACCGACCAGTTGGCTGACCACGTCTTTCACCGGGGCGCCCGGCATCAGTTTCTGCAGGACCATGTAGTAGCCGGCCACACCCAGGAGGCCGAGGCCGACGACCAGCATGCCGGTGATGGCGCCCCCCTTGAAGGCGACGTTAAGGGCCTTGTGGATGCCGGATTTCGCTGCCTCAGTGGTGCGGATGTTGGCCCGGACCGAGACGAACATGCCGATGAAGCCGGTGAGGCCGGAGAACAGGGCGCCGATGGCGAAGCCGACAGCGGTCTTGGCGCCGAGGGTGGCAAAGAGCAACACGAACATGACCACGCCGACCACGGCGATGATGGTGTACTGGCGCTTCATGTAGGCGCTGGCACCCTCCTGGATGGCGGCGGCGATCTGTTTCATCCGCTCGTTGCCCTGGGGAAGCCCGAGTATCCACTGGGCCGAGACCAGGCCGTAGGCCACAGCCGCCACGGCGCATGCCAGGGCAAAGTAGACTGCATACTGTTCCATTGCGAAAAAATCCTCCTTCTACGAATATCTCCAACCAAAAAGGTTTGGGTGCCCAGAAACGCAGAATGGTTAAAGGAAAAGGACCTGATTGTCAATCCCTTAATCTGTTTATTGAAAAAAATCTTCCCAACAACATTGCATAGATTTTCAAAGCAGGTATACTCAACCCGATACATTAATAATGGGAATCATTTGGGCTCGGTATATTGAGCCGAATGGGATCAGGTTGCAATCCATGCATGACGCCATGAAAATCAAGGTCGAAACCAAACTTCAGTCCCTTGCCTCAGTCTGTCGCGCCCATGGACTTGCCTTGACTGTCCAGCGCAGGGTGATCCTCGAAAATCTTGCCGGACGGACCGACCACCCGACCGCGGACCATATCTATTCGGCCATCAAGGACCGGCTGCCGGGCATCTCGCGGACAACGGTATACCGTGTTCTTGAGGCATTCGTCGACCTGGGGATCATCCAGCGGATCAGCAACCCCGGTGCCACGGCCCGTTTCGATGCCGATACCAAGCGCCATCACCATCTGGTCTGCCTGAAGTGTCAAAAAGTTAACGATCTCATGAGCAGTGCCCTGAACAACCTCCCCATCCCGTCACCGGAGGAGGCCGCATTCCACATCATCGACTATTCGATCACCTTTACCGGAACCTGTCTCGACTGCCACGCCGGACTATCTGCCTGAAGCCAACAACCAACGGAAAAGGAGCGTAGCCCATGAAAAAATGGCGCTGTGTCATCTGCGACTACATCCACGAAGGCCCCGAACCGCCGGAAACCTGCCCGGTCTGTGGCGCAGGTGCCGACCAGTTTGAAGAAGTGACCTGATTAACAGTGCTGTCCCGTTCCGACGGGCTTCAGTGCAGGAGGAATTTGATGAAACCTGTTGAACTTGCCGACGACATCTACTGGGTTGGTGCCGTTGACTGGGCAGTCCGTGATTTTCACGGTTACGAAGTCCCCCGCGGCACCAGCTACAACAACTATCTGATCATGGATGACGAAGTCACGCTCATCGATACGGTCAAGTACGACTTTGCCGACATCACACTTAAGAACATCCAGAGCGTGGTGGAGCCGTCCAGGATCAAGCATGTGATCATCAACCATATCGAGAACGACCACGCCACCAGTCTCGATCGGATAATGGAACTCGCCCCCCAGGCGACCATCTACCTGACCGAAAAGGGACGCAAGGGACTGGAGCGGTTTTACTACAACACCAACTGGAACATGAAGGTGGTCAAGACCGGCGACACGCTGAAGATCGGCAAGCGCACCCTCCGGTTCATCGAATCGGCCATGCTGCACTGGCCCGACTCCATGATGACCTATGCCGAGGAAGACAAGATTCTCTTCTCCCAGGACGCCTTTGGCCAGCACATCGCATCGGCCTCCCGTTTCGAGGACGAGTACATCGCCTCGGCATCGCAACCGGAACTGGACGATGCGGTGATCGACTACTATGCCAACATCCTGATGCCCTTTGGTGCCCTGATCAAGTCCAAGATCGCGGAGATCCAGAAGCTCGGGCTGGAAATCGCCATGATCGCCCCGGATCACGGGGTCATCTGGCGTAAAAATCCCCAGCAGGTGCTTGGGCGCTACCTGGAGATGGCCAACGGCAAGGCGAACCTGAGTGTGGCAATTGCCTACGACACCATGTGGCAGAGCACCGAGAAGATGTCGGTACCGATAGCGGAAGGGATCAAGGCTGAAGGGCTCGACGTCAAGGTCGTCAAACTGCGGGCCACCCCCATGAGCGTGGCCATCAAGGAGTTCTGGAAATCCCGCGGCACGCTGATCGGCTCCCCGACCCTGAACAACATACTCTATCCGTCGGTGGCCGAATTTCTCACGCATCTCCGCGGCTTGCGCCCGAAAAATCGCATTGTCAGCGCCTTTGGCAGCTACGGCTGGGGTGGCGGAGCGGTCAAGGAGGCGATCGAGGAGGCGAAGAAGATGGGGCTGGAAACGGTGGAACCCGGTATCCAACTCCTTTACCGGCCGTCCATTGCTGATGAACAGGTCTGTTTCGAGTTCGGTCAGAATTTTGCCCAACGGGTCAAGGCGTACCACGAAACTATCTGATCGGGATATGCATTACCGACGTCAAACGTGACAGGAGGATTTCAGTATGGCTAAAAAGTTGGAAGTATACAAATGCGCTCTCTGCGGAAACATCGTAGAGATATTCCTTGCCGGCGATGGCGAGCTGGTCTGCTGCGGCCAGCCGATGCAACTGCTGAAGGAAAACACTGTCGACGCATCAAAAGAAAAGCATCTGCCGGTTATCGAAAAAGGTAGCGGTACCATCACGGTCAAGGTGGGGAGCGTTCCCCATCCCATGGAGGAGAGTCACTACATCCAGTGGATCGAACTGATTGCCGACGGCAAGGTCTACCGGGAAATGCTGAAGCCGGGGCAGGCCCCGGAAGCCACCTTCAACATTTCGGCCGGCCAGGTGACGGTGCGCGAGTACTGCAACCTCCACGGCCAATGGTCTGCTCAAGGATAACGATTCACTCCTGACCAATCAGCATCGTCAAGGGGGGCACTGCCCCCCTTTTTCCGTTCAAACTCGTAGATCTTGCCCTTTTCCAACAGGACCGGTATGATGAGGACGCTATGGAACTGAAGTACGGCGACACCGCATTTCCCCTGCAGTTACCCGAGCGGCATCTACGGGGTGTCATTCAGGCGCGCCCCACGCTGCCGACCGAATCACCCGAAACCATCATTGACCAGGCTCTTGACGCCAACGCACCGTTCTTTGCCACACTGCATTCCGGTCAGCGGGTGGTCATCGTCACGTCCGACATTACCCGCTATACCGGCAGCGAGATCTACCTGCCGCGACTGGTTGCCGGGCTCAACCGGGCAGGGATTCCCGATGCCGCCATCACGATCATCATTGCCCTTGGCATCCATCGCCAGCAGACCGAACACGAACACCGCAAGATTCTCGGCCCCCTTTTCGGCCGGATTCGCGTCCTTGACCACGACTGCGACGATCCGGGCCGTCTGGTCCATATCGGGGTAACGACGAACAATGTTCCGGTGGAGATCAACCGACGGGTGGCAGAGGCAGAGGTGGTGATCCTCACCGGCACCATCGGTTTTCACTACTTCGCCGGCTTCGGCGGCGGCCGCAAAAGTATCCTCCCCGGCGTTGCCAGTCGCAAGAGCTGCATGGCCAGCCATTTTGCCGTGCTCAACCCCGGCGAGGGGACCGGCAGGAACCCGCTGGCCACCACCGGCAACCTGGAGGGGAACCCGGTC
Source organism: Deltaproteobacteria bacterium (assembly GCA_021849045.1). GTDB lineage: Bacteria > Desulfobacterota > Desulfuromonadia > Geobacterales > DSM-12255 > Geomobilibacter. The sequence continues at coordinate 5,597 of JAJZTK010000005.1, forward strand.
CACCAGGCAATGATGGAGGCGTGTGCCATGGTCAAACCCGCCTTCATCCTGAACACCGTTCTTGCCCCGGACAAACGGATTATCGCCGCCTTTGCCGGCGACTGGCGGGAGGCGTTTGCCGCGGGGAGCCGCACCTATGCCGAACAGTTCAGTTACCCACTGGCGGAGCGGTCCGACCTGGTGGTGGTTTCCTGTGGTGGTTTCCCCAAGGACATCAACCTGATCCAGGCCCACAAGTCGATGGAATACGGCTGCCAGGCACTCAAAGAAGGCGGCGTCATGATACTGCTCGCCCAGTGTCGGGACGGCTACGGCAACGCCACTTTCTTCAACTGGTTCCGCTTCCGGGAACTGTCCGGGTTCGAAGCCCATCTCCGACAGCATTATGAAATCAATGGCCAGACAGCCTACGCCACCCTGCACAAAGCCCAACGATTTCAGATGATACTGGTATCCGACCTTCCTCCCGAAGAGGTGCGGACCATGCAGATGACGCCGGCGTCAAGCCTGGACGACGCATTGGCCCTGGCGGAAGAAAGGCTGCCGCACGATTACACTGCATACGTCATCCCCGAGGGTGGTACGGTGTTACCGGTGGTTATGTAGGGGCAAACCTTGTGTTTGCCCGATTTCAGGGCGATCACAAGGATCGCCCCTACAGGGAATATTCATGCTTGATAAGCGCATCATCGAACAATTGAAAACCATCATCGGCGCCGAAAACGTTGCTACCGACCGGCAGGACCTGATCTGTTACGGTTATGATGCCACCCAGATGGAATTCCTCCCCGATGCCGTCGTTCATCCGGGAAGCACGGAAGAGGTCGCCCGGGTCCTCAAGCTGGCCAATACCGAAAAGTTTCCGGTATTCCCCCGCGGTGCCGGCAGCGGCTTCACCGGCGGCGCGCTCCCCAAGGGGGGCGGCATCGTCCTGGTGGTGACACGGTTGAACCGCATACTGCGCATCGACACGGAAAACCTCATCGCCGAGGTGGAACCGGGCGTGGTCACCGAGCAGTTCCAGATCGAGGTTGAAAAACTGGGGCTCTTCTACCCGCCCGACCCGGCGTCCCTCAAGTTTTCCACCCTGGGCGGCAACGTGGCCGAGAATGCCGGCGGTCCCCGCTGTGTCAAGTACGGTGTGACCCGCGACTTCGTCATGGGGCTTGAGGTGGTGCTGCCGACGGGCGAGATCATCCGCACCGGCGGCGAGACCTACAAGGGAGTGGTGGGATACGACCTGACCCGCCTGCTCTGCGGCTCGGAAGGGACCCTCGGGGTGATCACCAAAATCATCTTCAAGCTGCTGCCGTTGCCGGAAGCAAAAAAGACCATGCTTACCATCTTCGACTCCATCGACGGTGCAGCCAAGGCGGTTTCCACCATCATTGGCAACAAGATCATCCCGACGACGCTGGAGTTCATGGACTACGCCACCCTCCAGTGTGTAGAGAAGCGTTTCAGTCTGGGGATACCTGCCAATGGCCGGGCAGTGCTGCTCATCGAGGTGGACGGCGACCGGGAGCTGATCGAGAAGCAGGCGACCCGTATCCAGGAGCTGATCCAGCCTTTGGGACTGGTGGAGTGCAAGGTGGCAAAGGACGCGGCCGAGTCCGAGGCGCTCTGGAAGGTAAGGCGCCTGGTGTCGCCTTCCTTACGGGATGTGAACCCGGACAAGTTCAACGAGGACATTGTCGTGCCGCGGTCCAGGGTGCCGGACGTCATCCGGGTGATCGACAGGATTCAACAGAAATACGACATCCCGATCGTCAATTTCGGCCATGCCGGCGACGGCAACATCCATGTGAACGTCATGATAGACAAGGCCGTCGCCGGACTGGAGGAGAAAGCCCACGAGGCGATCGCCGAGATTTTCCAGGCGGCACTGGACCTGAACGGCACCATGTCGGGCGAGCACGGCGTGGGCCTTGCCAAGCAGCCCTACATCCACCTTGAACTGAAACCGGCTCAGGTGGCGGCAATGCAGGCGGTCAAAAACGCCTTGGATCCCAATAACATATTGAATCCCGGCAAGATGTTTCCGGTGACGGGATAATGCCGCACTTTTTACACAGCTGCTTCCGTCCCGGAGGGACTGAAGACATGTAGCCGGGGGATTCATCCCCCGGTCTCCGATTCGGATAAATCCGGACGTCACGTACATGACGAAAATTTGCGCAATCAACGGGACCCGGCGATAAATCGCCGGGCTCCGCATTCTGTCCCTACGGGACGTTATAGGCCACTTCATAATGAATCAGCGAGTGAACACCGACGCAATCAAGCGTGTCGAAAACGAACTGAAGAAATGCGTCAAGTGTGGCGCTTGTCGGGCGCACTGCCCGGCATTCACCGCCTTCCAGCGTGAGCCGGCCGTGGCACGGGGCAAGATCGCCCTTGCCCAGCATCTGCTGAAGGGTGATATTGAACTGGACGACGCCACCTACGCCGCCATGTCCAAGTGCCTGCTCTGCGGCAGCTGCGTGGAGAAGTGCCCCAACGAGGTGCCGACCGACGAGATCGTCATGGTCGCCAGGGAGGCACTGGCCCGGCAGCGGGGTCTCACCACCTTCCACTCGGCCGTGGGGCGGGTGATCCGCAACCGGTCGTTGATGAAGTTCGGTGTGGCAGCGGCCCGGATTCTCGGTCCCCTGTTCTTCCGCAAGGTACCTGAGACCTCGGGCTTACGCCTCCGGTTCCCACTCCCCTTTGTCGGCGGCAAGCGACACATTCCCCCCATTGCCAAAAAACCTTTTCTGGAGCGGCACCCCGAACTGATCCCCGGAGAGCCGGGCAAGCCGCGCATCGTCTATTTTGTCGGCTGCATGACCAATTTTTGCTACCCGCAGGTGGGAGAGGCCGCGCTGGCACTGTTCCGGCATCTCGGGTGCACCGTCATCATTCCCAAGAACCAGCAGTGCTGCGGCCTGCCGGGAATGTCCGGCGGAGACCTGGACACGGTGCGTGTGCTGGCGGAAAAGAATCTGGCCGAACTGGAGCGTTTTGACGCCGACTACATCATGACCGCCTGTGCCACCTGCGGCGGGGCACTGCACAAGTTCTACCCCAATCTGGTGGGGAAGCGGCATCCGGAACTGGCGGCCCGGCTCAAGGCAATTGCCGCAAAAACCGTCGACGCAGCCCAGTTGCTGCAACAGTTGGGATTGAATCCCGAGGAGACCGGGGCCGGCGGCGATGTGCGCATCACCTACCATGACCCGTGCCACCTGCGGACGCGGGCCATCACCAGACAGCCGCGGGAACTGCTAAGCGCTACACCCGGGGTCGATCTTGCCGAGATGGAAGGGGCCGACAAATGCTGCGGCCTCGGCGGAACCTTCAATGTCTATCACTATGAGAGCTCACTGGCCATCAACCGGATGAAAAGCGCGGCCATTATCAATACCGGCGCCCGGGCCGTCGTTACCGGCTGTCCCGGCTGCATGATGCAGCTTTCCGACGGCCTCAAACAACAGGGCAGTGGCGTCAGGGTGCTCCATACCCTGGAGATCCTGGCCCGCAGATTGACCGTGCCGGCTGACAAACGGAAACGGCGTTGAGCCACGCTAAGAACATGCCACTACGCAACTCTCCCAGGATTAGCGTAGTGGCATGCAAACAGATTAGCCTGGCACCTTCTGCTCCCCCCACCCGAGCCATTCCAGTCAGCCCCATATTTCAGTCAAATCAAAAATCCCCCCACCCCTACACGCCTTCACCGCGCAGACAATGCTGAACAAGCGGCCCTCTTTTACCTTTGAGCATGCCATCTTAGGCTGCTTGTGTATACAAAATAACTATTGACAGCTTTTGGCTATTTGAGTATTTTTAGCCGAAATAAAAACCAGTTTTATTGCAATTTGTGTAGAACCGGAGCATTGACAGATGACCGACTACAATATCGGGGCAAAGATCAAAAGGCTGCGCCTCGCCAAAAAACTCACCCTTCAGGCGGTTGCCCGTGAAACCGGCTTCTCGCCCGCACTGATCTCGCAGATCGAGAACAACAACGTCTCGCCTCCCATCGCCACCCTCTCCAAAATCGCCAAATTCTTCGACGTAAAGATCGGTATCTTCTTCACCGAGGACGAGGAAGAGTACCGTTACGAGGTGGTCCGCAAAGAAGAACGGAAGATGATACCGCGTGTCATCTCGCGGGCAGGCACCAACCAGGGCTACTCATACGAATCCCTCTCCTTCCGCAAGCAGAACAAGAAAATGGAACCGTTTCTCCTGACCGTTTCGGAGAAAGCGATGGAAGAAAACACCTACAGCCACGACGGTGAAGAGTTTCTCTTCGTCATGAAGGGAACAGCGGAACTGCTCCTGGAAGACGAACGGATCACGCTCCATGAAGAAGACTGCGTCTACTTCGACTCTTCGCTGCGCCATCGCCTCCTTTCCAAGGACGGGAACGAAGTGAAGGTGCTGGCGGTGGTGACCAGATAACCGGTTCGATGTTCAAGGTTCAATGTTCAGTGTTGATATGCTTTTAAACCTTGAACCTTGAACCTTGAACCTTGAACCTTGAACTTTTTCAGGTTTTTAATCCCATGGACCGGAAGGACGCCCGAGATGTCGAAAAATGCGATCAAGCCCCAGCTGAAAAACCCGTTTGACCCACCTGAGAAAGTCGAATTCACCATTCCGGGCGAGATCTCCCGGGTGACCGGTGGCTACGAAGAGGCGATGAAGGAGGGGTACGACCTCATCCAGCGCCCCATCAAGTCGGTCAAGATCGATCAGATCGAAAAACAGCACTTCAAGAAGCGGATGACGGTCTGGGAGCGGCTCAAGGTGCTTTCCGACCAGACCCCCAACGTGCTGTACCAGAACTGGGGCAAGAACCTGGACGGCGCCTCCCTGGTGACCGCCATCCTCAACATAGGCGGCCGCGACGTGGCGGTGTACGGCCACGATTTCACGGTCCGGGCCGGTTCCATCGACGCCACCAACGGCAGCAAACTGGCCCGGCTCTTCAATATGGCCGGCGAGAAGGGTATCCCCCTCATCGGCATGAACGATTCTGCCGGCGCCTTCGTGCCGGCAGGGGTCGGCGGCCTTGACGGCTACGCCGAGGCGTTCACCGCCCTGCGCAAGATCAGCGGCGTGGTTCCCTCCATCATGTGCATGTTCGGCTTCAATGCCGGCGGCGGCTCCTATCTGCCGCGCCAGGGGAGCTTCGTCATTCAGCCCAACGACACCTTCTTCGGCCTCACCGGTCCCGGCGTAGTCAAGTCGGTCCTGGGCGAGGACATTACCCCGGAAGAACTGGGCGGACCCAAAGTGCACGGCAAGTCCGGCGTAGCCGACCTGACCGTGGCCGACGAAGTGGGGGCACTGAGGACCGCGGTGCGGCTCCTCTCCTACATCCCGGACAACAGCGGCGTTGGCGCCCCCTTCCAGGAGACCAGCGACCCGCTCGACCGCAAGACCTGGGAGATCAACACCCTGCTGAAGAAGGCCTTCAACTCGCCGACCGGCTTCAATACCCCGTTCGACGTTTCCATCGTTATCCAGCAGATCTGCGACCATGGCGACTATTTCGAGCTGCAGCCCGAGCGGGCCAAGGAAGCGGTTACGGCCTTCGGTCGCGTCGGCGGGCAGGTGGTCGGCTTCGTGGCCAACAACTCTGCGGTCTCCTCCGGCCAGATCGACTGCGATTCGGCGGTGAAGATCGCCCGCTTTGTCCGCTTCTGCAACATCTACAACATTCCGATCATCTTCATGGAAGACACCACCGGCTTCCTGCCGGGGCGCGAGCAGGAATCCCGCGGCATCGTGCAGGCCGGCCGCTCCATGCTCGATTCCATCGTTGACGTCCGCACGCCGCGGATCCTGCTGATCCTGCGCAACGCCTACGGCGGCGCCTACGCCTCCTACAACAACTACCCCACCGGCGCCGACCTGGTGCTGGCGCTTCCCACCACCCGCCTGGCGGTCATGGGACCGGCCGGCAAGGAGTTCGTCTACAAGGACGAACTGCGCAAAATACGCGCCTCCGCTGCCGATCTGGTCAGGAAGGGGACCGAGGAGCGGATCAAGTGCGGCATGGAAGGGGCTGCCGCCAAGCAGGATGCGGAGAAGGAAGCGGCAGAGTGGCTTAAAGGCCAGGAAACGGCTCTGAACCAGCGGTACGAAAAAGAACTGATGAACCCTAAGGAAGGCCTGTCCCTGGGCTCCATCTCCTCCATCGTCATGCCCACCGATCTGCGTCAGGTACTGGGAGAAAACATCGCCTTCCTGATGCGGCACTACAAGCCGGCACCGATGGGCGGTCCGCAGCGCGAGTTCCACTAGAGGTGACAAGTCCCCCTTTACGAAAGGGGGATTCAGGGGGATTTCGCTATTGCAGCGACAGTCAAATCCCCCCCGCCCCCCCTTTCATAAAGGGGGGAGAGCTTCAAATATTATTCGAAACGAATTGGAGATAGATACCAATGACCGACCTCTACATGAACAACCCCCTTATTCACCGGGACCGCCAACTGGGCAAATCCACGTCCGAATGGGTCCGCGCCTTTGCCTGTGAGGACCTGAAACCCCTCATCGTCTGCCGTGGACCGATCCGGAAAGAGGCCATGGATGTCTTTGAAGAGATGGGAATCTCCCATTACGGTATCCTCCTCTCGGAGAAGGACTCCATCGTTTACGCCAACGCCCTTGCCCCGGAACTGCGTCAATTGACCGACTCCACCCGCGTCCACCGCGTGCCCGACTATACCGGTGCCAGCAAGGAAGAGCGGGTCGAGCGGATCGGTCAGATCATCCAGATTGCCAAGGATAACAACTACGACTCCGTCTTTGCCGGTTACGGTTTCATGGCCGAGGATGAGGAGTTCGTTGCCGAGATCGAAAAGGCCGGCCTGTCGTTCATTGGCCCCAATTCCCGGACCCAGGCCGATGCCGGCAAGAAGGACGAAGCCAAGCGGACCGCCCTAGCGGTCGGGGTCAGCGTTACGCCGGGGATCAACAACGTCACGGCCCGCACCCTGGTCAGGAAGCATCCGACCCGGGAGAAGCTGCTGGCCCTGGCCAAGGCCGAGGGGATCGAACTCGGCGCCAACCTGCTTAAGGATGCCAAGCTCTCCCTGGAGGACCTGGCTGACCAGATTCTCTATGCCTCCTACGAGAAAGGGCTTGACCTTTACTCCATAGAGGAACTCTCCGCCCAGGTACAGGTCGAGGTGGAGAATATGTTCAAGGAATACCCCGGCAGCAGGATCCGCCTCAAAGCGATCGGCGGCGGCGGCGGCAAGGGACAGCGGATTCTCGGCGCCTCGCTGTTGACGGCCAGGAACCCGACCGACAAGCAGATCAGGGAAGCGGCAGCCGAAACCCCGACCCTGGTGCGGGAAGTGCTGAACGAGGTGAAGGCCAACGGCGTCGGCGACAACAAGAACGTGCTGGTCGAACTGAACATCGAGCAGACCCGCCACAACGAGATCCAGCTGCTGGGGAATGGCGAGTGGTGCGTATCGCTGGGTGGTCGGGACTGCTCCCTGCAGATGCACGAACAGAAGCTGCTGGAAATTTCCGTGACCCAGGAAAGTCTGGCCCTGGCCATAGAGAAGGCCAAGCAGGCGGGTCGCAAGGCCGAGGTAAAGGCTCTTGAGAGCGACCTGAAAGTGCTCAAAAGGATGGAGGATGACTCCACAAAGTTCGGCCAGGCAGTGGGGCTCGATTCAGCCTCCACCTTCGAGTGCATCGTTGACCGGGACCGCTACTATTTCATGGAAGTGAACACCCGAATCCAGGTGGAGCATCGCGTCTCCGAACTCTGCTACTCGCTCAAGTTCACCAACCCCAAGGACAAGAACGACTTCTTCATCGTCGAGTCGCTGGTGGAGGCCATGGCCCTGCTGGCACGGCACAAGAAGCGGCTCCCCAAACCGGAGCGGATTCCCCGCTTCTGCGCCAGCGCCGAGGCCCGCCTCAACGCCACCGATGCGTCGCTGTCCCCCCACGCCGGCGGCATGATCCGTTACTGGTCCGCGCCGATCGAAGGCGAGATACGCGACGACCAGGGGATCTGCCTGGTAAACCCGGACACCGGCATGTTCATGCGCTACAAGGTGGCCGGCGCCTACGACTCCAACATCGCCCTGCTCCTCACCAAGGGGGAGGACCGGCTCGCCAGTTACCAGCACCTGTCGAAGGTGCTCGGCAAGACCACGCTGCGCGGTTCAGACCTGGCTACCAACCTGGAGTTCCACTACGGCCTGGTCAACTGGTTCCTCGGCCAGAACGTCATGGCCAAGCCGACCACCCGCTTTGTCGTGCCGTACCTTACCCTGGTCGGCCAACTGAAGGAAGAGGCCAGCAAGCTCGACACGGTGGCGGCATTCATTCAGCTGAAGAAACACTATGCCAAGAAGATGGCCGAGCAGTTCCCGGACGACGCCACCATCGGCAAGAGCATGTCGCAGATCCTCGACCGCAAGGGAACCCTGGTTACGCGTCCCATGGACAAGCTGCTGGAGGACCCGCACCTCCTCTCCGGCTGGCTCTCCCTCAACCGGAACAACTTCACCATGGAGAAGGGGAAGGTGGTCTGGCATGACAACCCCTTTGTCATCCTGGCCGACACCTATGAATACCTGAACATGACCTTCGACCCATCGGCTCCGGCAGCCGAGGTGATCTGGAGCCACGACAACGACCTGCTCCAGAACGGTCTGCGCTTTTACGCTACCCTGTCCGAGCGGTTCAAGCTGGGAATGCACGAGTTTGACAAGCTCTCGTCTCTGCTGGAAAAGGAAAAACCGCAAGTAGGGTTCTCGACCGACGAATGGCTGGAGATACAGTCCGCCCATATGGGATTCGAGGCCGGCCTGGAACTGCTCGGCATGCTGTTCATCATTGCCGACAACACCAAGTTCTGGGCGTTCAGGGTGGAAGACGACCTGGAAGTCACAATCCCAGACTATCTGCACGACGCCGAACTGCAGGCCCGGATGAAAAAGGTCATGGTGCCTCCGCCGGCCACCAAGGCCGACGAGATCGTTGCCATCTGCGGCGGCATGTACTACGGCCAGGAGGCCCCCGGACTGCCGCCGTTCACCACCGAAGGGATGCATTTCGAAAAAGGCCAGGCCCTGTACATCATCGAGGTCATGAAGATGTTTAACACGGTCCGGGCGACCTTCTCCGGCACCATCGAACGGATTATCATGCAGGGGGCGGACGGCAGCATCGTCCAGAAGGGGCAGCCGCTGTTCAAGGTCACGCCTGACGAAAAGTTCGTGGAAGTTGACCCGGAAGAGATCAGGCAGCTCAAGCGGGAAAATACCTTCGCTTATCTGAAGGCAATCATCTAGTTTTCATCCGTGAACGTCCGGATGGATACTACCAGGAGGATATCGTGAGAAAAGGGAAATTCATCGTTATCGAAGGGATCAGTGGCTCCGGTCAGCAGGTCAAGGCAGCCATCGTCGCCTTGCACAAGGCCCTGGTCGAACTGAAATACGACGTTGTCGAGTGCGCCAACCCCGATTCCGGTCGGGTAAAGGAGTTGGGCATGGCATCGATGCTCAACTGGCCGTTCGGCAAAAATGCCCGGGCCGACTTCATTTTCGAAGGCGCGGTGCGGACCGAGATCTTCAAGAACATTGTCGAGCCGGCGTTGCAACAGGACAAGATCGTGCTCTGCAAGCAGTCGAGCATCTCCTCGCTGGCCAATGCCTGGGTGAGCGGCTACACCAAGCATTTCGACGTGCTGCGCCATCTGGACAAGATATCACGGGGATTCCTGTTCGAGGACGAAATCTACCCCGACCTGACCATCTTCATGGACGTGCCGGCCGATGAGGCCTTTGAGCGGGTGGAGGATGTGCTGCAGATCCATCACGAGGGTGGCCTCGATTATTATCAGCAGATGCGGGAATTTTATCTCAAGGAAATCCACCGCTGGCGCGGGGTCAGGATCGATGCCTCTACGGACAGAAACCCGGACGAGATCACTGCCGAAGCACTGGCCCTGGTCAAGGCCATCCTCTGACCCACATTCACAGCTTTATGAAATGCCCCTACATCCCCTTTTCCCTGCCGGCATTGCGGTTGATTCGCGGTTAGGGATAAAGGGGATGTTGTCATTTATCGCCATCGAAGGAGAACGCTATGAGCATTGCTGACAAGAAAAGCACCTGGCAGGAAACCGTTGTCGCCAAGAATATTGCCAAGGCACCGGAAAGAAAACCGCGCTTTCTTACTTCCTCCAACATCGAAATGGAGCGCTGTTTCGCGCCGGAATTCGATTATCCGGGCTATGACGAACAGTTGGGTTTCCCCGGCCAATATCCCTTCACCCGCGGCGTGCAGCCGACCATGTACCGTGGCCGTTTCTGGACCATGCGCCAGTATGCCGGTTTTGGCACCGCCAAGGAGTCGAACGAGCGCTACAAATACCTGCTCAAGGCCGGACAGACAGGCCTTTCCGTGGCCTTCGACCTGCCGACCCAGATGGGGTACGACTCCGACCACGGCATGAGCCAGGGCGAAGTTGGCAAGGTCGGGGTGGCCATTGACTCGCTGGCCGACATGGAGGTTTTGTTTGACGGCATTCCGCTGGACCAGGTCTCCACCTCCATGACCATCAACTCAACGGCGGCGATCCTCCTGGCCATGTACATCGCCGTGGCCGAAAAGCAGGGGGTCTCGCCGGACAAGATTTCCGGCACCATCCAGAATGACATCCTCAAGGAGTACATGGCCCGCGGCACCTACATCTATCCCCCCAAGGAGTCGATGCGGATCATTACCGACATCTTCGCCTACTGCAAAGACCATGTGCCCAAGTGGAACACCATCTCCATCTCCGGCTACCACATCCGCGAAGCCGGCTCCTCGGCGGTGCAGGAAGTGGCCTTCACCCTGGCGGACGGCATCGCCTATGTGGAAGCCGCCGTCAAGGCCGGGCTGGACGTGGATGAGTTCGCCCCTCGGCTTGCCTTCTTCTTCAACGCCCACAACAACCTGCTGGAAGAGGTGGCGAAGTTCCGGGCGGCCCGCCGCATGTGGGCCAGGATTATGAAGGATCGCTTCAAGGCCAAGGACCCCAAGTCCCTGATGCTCCGCTTCCATACCCAGACCGCCGGCTGCACCCTCACGGCCCAGCAGCCGGACAACAACATCATGCGGGTCACCATCCAGGCCCTGGCCGCAGTGCTGGGCGGCACCCAGTCGCTCCACACCAACTCCCGCGACGAGGCCTTGGCCCTCCCCACCGAGGACTCGGTGCGGATCGCCCTGCGGACCCAGCAGGTCATTGCCTACGAATCCGGCGTTGCCGACTCCATCGACCCGCTGGCCGGGAGTTTCCTGGTGGAATCCCTCACCGACCGGATCGAGCAGGCTGCCACGGCCTACATCGAAAAGATCGACCAGTTGGGCGGCGCAGTGGAGGCGATCTCCCGCGGTTTCCAGCAAAAGGAGATCCAGGATTCGGCCTATGCCTACCAGAAGGGGATCGAGACCAACGACATGATCATCGTCGGCGTCAACAAGTTCACCGTCGAGAACGAAACCGCGCCGGAACTGCTCAAGGTCAAGGAGGAAGTGGAAATCGCCCAGAAAAAGGGGCTTGCCGAAACGAAGGCCGGGCGCGATGGGGCTGCGGTCAAGGCGGCCCTTGCTGAGCTTGAGTCGGTAGCCAGGGGGACGGACAACGTTATGCCGGCAATTCTGGCCGCGGTCAAAAGCTACGCCACCCTGGGTGAAGTTGCCGACGTCTTCCGCACTGTCTTCGGCAAGCATACGGAGACGGTGGTTCTTTAAATTCCTGAAACATGAGACGCGAGACGTACGACGTGACACGCTGTTACGTCTGGCGTCTCGCGTTTCACATCTGACGCTGTACCGGAGGTCTCATGCTTTCCAAGATCAACCACATCGGCATTGCCGTGCAATCCATCGACGAAACCCTTCCCTTCTATCGCGACAACCTGGGCATGACCTGTGCCGGCCTGGAGGAAGTCGCCGAACAGAAGGTGAGGGTCGCCATGCTCACCATCGGCGCATCGAAGATCGAACTGCTGGAACCGACGTCACCGGACAGCCCGGTGGCTAAGTTCCTGGAAAAGAGCGGTCCCGGTATCCACCACATCGCCTATGAGGTCACCGACATCGAGGCTGCAATCGCCAGGCTCCAGCAGGACGGCGTCAAGATGATCGATGCCGCGCCGAGAAACGGCGCCCATGGCACAAAAATCGCTTTTGTGCACCCCAAAAGCAGCTCAGGTGTTTTGACCGAGCTTTGCCAATCTGGGCACTAACGATATATTCTCTTCGTAAACTCAACCGTCTAGCTCCGGAGACCTTCGCTTCCAACCAGCATCACCCGGACCTGCGCCTCAAGTAACGACCTGCCTCCCTGCTATTGGCCACAAACCATGGCAACCTGAATAAAGAAAAAGGCGCCTCCCTGTGTGTCAGGAGGCGCCGAATCTACTACATGTCAATCGCAATACTAGAAGAAGTAATAGAGCGCCAGACGCCCCACATTGGCGTGACCTGAATCAGAAGTTCCTACAGAATTATTACCGTACTGCGAGTTGAGGTTCTGGTACTCTGCGGCAACCCTTACCGCCGCATTCAGGTCATAGGCGACGTTGGCAAAGACCTGGGAAAATGACTTTTCAAAGTTGTTGATCCCGGCGTAGCTGGCATAATTGTACGCATTTCTCTTGCCGTAGCCTGCGGTAATCCCCAGATCCTGGGTGGGGTAGAAGATCACCTGCCCAAACAGACCGTACCCCTTGGCGGGCGACTTGTTCACCAGGACATCTTTAGCGGTTGCGGCAACACCACCTGGAGAGCTCAGGTTGGCAGCCATGTAGGCCTGTCCTTCAAACGAGGCGGTCATGGCGCGATTCTTGCCGTCTTTGGATTTCAGGACCGGGACAAATGTGTAGAAGCCGTATCCCCACGAATCGACGCGGTTAGGAGCACCGGCAACATCCTGATTGCCGTAGAGCCCGAATACGCCGGCGGTCAACGAATTCATCGGCAGACCGTAATAGCCCGGTGAAACGCCAAGGGCATTGCTGACCACCATGGCCTGGCCAGCCATGTTCACCATCGATCCCCACGAATCGGTGCCGGTTCCAGATTGGGCATTCGAATCCTGTACCGGGTTCTGCACCCCGGCCACCAGTTTCAGTGCCGTGCCCCCACCGAGATCCACCTTCTGGGTCACCCGGATCTGTGGCACCCGAGGGTTGTTGGGGGCGCCAGTGGCGGCGCCGGAGCCGAAGTCAACCGTCGATCCGACAATCGGGCCGAAAATGTCGTAAGCCTGTCCGAACAGCACCTGGGTGTTGGCCCAGTCCAGGGTCGCATTCGCAAGGCGCAGCCTCATGGTGGCAGACTGGTTCGCCGACTGGTTGGGTGCACCGGCACCGTAAAAGTCAGCTTCTACAAGGGCACCGGTCTTGGCCCCGAGAAACGTCGGGCCGTTAACCTTGAACCAGATGCGAGATTGACGTGCGGTAAAGATCGACTGGTCCTGTTGTCCGGCAACTGAACTGCTCTTGGGAATTCCCGCCGTTTGCAGCGCTCCGAGGGCGCCGTTATTGCCCAGGTTCACCGAGTTATAGGCATAATCAAGCTTTACGAAGCCGCCTATGGAGAGATTGAACTTGCTATTTACCGGGGAGCCCATCTTGCCGTAAATACCGGGTGCCACCTCACAGTTTGGCTGAAAATCACAGTTGTACACTGGTGCCACCTGTGGGACTTCCTGGCTCAGGGCCGGAGACGCAAGCAACAAACTGGCAGCAACCGAAACCGATATCTTTTTAAGCATAGCCACCTCCTGATTTCATTGTTTAAAGTAGTGTGGAATAATGCCATTACAAATTCCCGCGGTGTCTCGTTGAGTTAGCTTGTGATGTTTCACCTCCTTTGTTCTTATGTAACTTGCTGGACAGATTTACTCAGGTTATTCAACCCCTACCAAGTCGTTAAGCCGCACCTGTCCTCCCGGTTTGATAAGGCCATAGCTCCCCTTGGCGCCGACATAGCCAACAATCTCAACAGTTCCCACCAACTCTCCCCGGGCAAGGCCGAGCCCTTCGATTATGGTTCCCCCCCGATATATTTTCAGCTTCTGACCCGGAACAATTCCGGCCTCACTGCCAATATTGAAGTAGACCTTCTCACCATCCACAGCTACGACCATGCCAAACCTGGGAATGAACGCCGCAGGCTTCCCGGCCAACCCGGTTATCCCGGCTTGCTGGGGTGTTGCCGTGGGAGCGGAAACTGCAGCAGCGGTGCTGCCACCGGTCACGGCTTCATACCCCCGCTTCACCAACTCACCACCACGTGGAACTCCGCTCTCCACGTACCTCCGTGGCACCCAGATCGTCTCCGGAGCATTGGGAGACATGGTAAGTGCCGGGTTTGGAACTTCCACGTACCCCTCTGTTCCAGCCGACTGGCCTTTGGTGCTTGCACAGCCAGCGACCAGGACGAACAACAAAAGGGCAAGTATTCTACCGTGCAGATCGTTACCGATTGTTTTGAAATGATGCATTTTTACCTTTCCTTTATGGGGTGTTAAGTTCTTTTCACTTGAGGGATACCTTGATGCTGGCGCACCCCGCCACAGCCTTTAAATTTGTAACCATGTTTTATGTCTTGGCTGGAATGAAAAAAAACCCGGATACTTGAATCCAAGAGCCAGGCACTGTGCTTATCAATAGTTTGGATCTCAATACCATGTTTTGTAATGACTTGTCTAGCTTAATTTAGACAGGAGATCCAGTCGAAATAAATTTTACTTACGTATGCATTGAAATAATACCTGGTTTTGAAATTATTGGCTTTGCAACAAAACCAGCTTTGGGTCAATCGGGCATCCCGCCCAAAGACTGTCGCAATAACTCAAAAACCCAAAACAGGCAATGAGAACCGGATACAAGCTGTTAATGGACCGAAGATCTTGTTCCCTCATCTGGTGAAGCCTCCTGACAGGTAATCTGCTTTGCTGTCGCGACGTTACAACCTTTTTGGCATTTCAACTGCCGTTTTTAGAATTCACCCGTCCTACCCGATTACAAGATGCTCTTTACCCGCAGCTATCCCTCTGATAACATCCAATGGCGCGGAGATCATCATGAAATCAGTCTGAACTGTTGTAGAAGATCAGAGTGAAGCTGGACCGGGATTTGCGAGGATTGTCGCATATGTATGAAAGATATTACCGTAATCTCTTTCACTTTTTTGAGAGCCGCTCGAAGCTGTTTCACGCGACGCTCAGCGTTCTGCTGGGAAGCGGTATCGGATACCTCGACTACCTGACAAGCGACATTGATTTCGTCCTCTTCTATATTGTTCCCATCTTTCTTACCACCTGGTTTGTCGGAAAAAACGCGGGGAGAGCTGCGAGCGTTCTCTCATGCATCACAAGCTTCGGTGTAAACATGGATACTGCGTTAGCAAAAAGTACCGTAAAACATATGGCCTGGGATTTTACTCTGGACATGCTGTTCTTTATATTTTGGGGGTTCATGTTCCGGATGCTCCGGGAGAAATATGATGAGGTGAACAATCTGGCCTTGCGGGATCCACTTACCCAGGCACTCAATCGGCGCAGCCTGACAGAACTGGCTGAGTATGAACTGCTCGCCTCCAGGCGTCACCGCCGTCCCTTCAGCATAGCCTTTATTGACCTCGACAATTTCAAGACGGTCAACGACCAGTTAGGCCACAATGTAGGGGATCGTCTCCTTCTACGGATTGTTGACGTTATGAGGAGCACCGTCCGTAGCACCGATCTGGTGGCCCGAATGGGTGGAGATGAGTTTGTTGTCGCATTGCCCGAAACCGGTACTGAACAGGCCAGGAAGGTATTCGACAAATTGCGCGCAGCACTGCTGGAGTCAATGGCTGCCGAAGATTGGCCCGTGACCTTCAGCATCGGCGCGGTGACCTGCGAATGGCCCGCCTGCTCATTGGACGCTATTCTCAATAGGGCCGATACGCTTATGTATCAGGTGAAATCTATGGGTAAAAACAGCATTATTCATGACGTTGTCGGCGAACAGCACTCGGCCGACAGCCCGGATGTAACGCCTTCTGAGGATTGAATGGGGCCGAATTTGGGTCGGTATTGCAATGTATGACAACAACCAAGCCATGGAAATCATCAACAACCTTCTCCCCCAAATAGGGCACTTCCGCATACAGGGATACTGGCTCGTCCTGCTCGTCTCTTTGCTGGAATCGCTGGTGCTGGTGGGCGTAATCGTTCCGGGGGCTGTTTTAGTCGTCTTCGCCGGAGCTTTGGCAGCACAGGGATATTTTGATCTCGGCGATCTCATCTGGTTTGCCGCCGTCGGCGCGGTCCTGGGCGATGGGATCAGCTTCCTGCTTGGGCAACATGGAACCGGATTGTTCAAAGAAACGAACAAGGTCCTCAAGGCAAGCTATCTGGAGGCAGGAGAACAGTTTTTTCGTAAACATGGCGCCAAAAGCATATTCCTTGGGCGTTTCATCGGTCTTGTCCGAGCGGTCATCCCGTTTGTCGCCGGGCTGTCGGGGATGGCTGCCAGGCGGTTCTATCTCTGGAATATCCTCAGTGCCTTTGCCTGGGCCGCTTCCCACCTCCTTGCCGGCTACTTTCTCGGCCAGGCGTGGCAGATGGTTGAGGTATGGACAAGCCGCGCCGGCATCTTTCTGACGGCGCTGATTCTGGTTCTCTTCTGTGCCAACCTGCTCAAGCGGTTCATCGTGAAACAGGGTAGGCAGCTGTTGAATCTGTGCCGGTCACTATGGTTTTCAGTTACACAGGCCCTCATCACCAATCCCGACCTAGCAAGGCTCATTGCCCGTTATCCCCGGTTCTTCTCCTTCGCCAATGCCAGACTGGACAGAGCCCGCTTCTCCGGTCTGCCGTTAACCCTGCTGGGCATCGCTTTTCTGTACACCCTACTGCTCCTTGGCGGCATCATCGAAGACATTCTGGCTCTTGACCCGATTGTTGCAGTTGATACACGGCTTGATAATCTCCTCTATTTTTATCGAGCCGAGATGCTGGTCAAGGGATTCCTCTGGATTACCCTGCTGGGGAAGGCCAAGGTTGTTCTCAGCGTGGCAACGCTCTTCACGGTTCTTTTCTGGATACGGAAAAACCGTGAATTCATCCTGCCGTTCTGGCTAACACTAGCCGGAAGCGGCGTCTTCAGCCTACTCGGGAAGTTGGCATTCCACCGGCAGCGACCGCTTGGCATAAGTGTCTTTACTGAGGCAAGTTTTTCCTTTCCGAGCGGTCATGCGACCATCGCTGCCGCGTTTTATGGTTTCATCGTGTATTACTTGTGGCGGCAGGCGCAAACCTGGAACCTCAGGCTGAACCTTCTGTTCGGCGGCAGTGCGCTCATTCTGGCAATCGGTTTCAGCAGGCTGTACTTGGGGGTCCATTTCCTGAGCGATGTGCTCGGCGGTTATTTGCTCGGGTTCCTGTGGCTCATACTTGGTATCTGTATGGTCGAAAGGCATCTTTTTGCCAGGAGTGGCATGCAGGCGCCGGAATGCTCGTCGTTTTCGGTAAGGCTGACGTCCGCAGCTCTCATACTCGCCGAATTGATCTTCTATATCCATAGTGGGTTACATTACAAACCGACACGTAACAGCGTTGAAAGCCTTGGGGCGACAAAGTCAGTCAGCATGGATGTTGTCAGTGGTTTTGATCGTTACCGGCTTCCCCGCTTCACCGAATCCATATCCGGCAAGCAACAGGAACCCTTGAACATCATTATTGTCGCCAGGGACGATGCTTCGCTGGTGAGCGCTTTCAAGGTTGCTGGCTGGCAACCGGCCGATCCGGTAACCATCGGTACCGTTGCGAGAACGGTAAAGGCACTCCTCGGCAACGAAAGCTATCCAACCGCACCTCTTACCCCTTCATTCTGGAACGGTAGCATCAATGATTTCGGATTTGAAAAACCGACTCCGGTGCACACCATGCTTCAACGGCACCAAGTGCGGCTCTGGAAAACTGATTTCGTGACAACCGGCAAGAGCTGCGTTTTTATCGGCACGATCAGTCTTAATGCGGGACTGAAATGGGGATTGATGCACAAGATGAAACCGGATATTGACTCCGAGCGAGATGCGCTTCTCAATGACCTGCTTCTTGGCGGCAGGGTAACAGCTTACTACAAGAACAGATTTGTTGCGCCGCTCTCAGGCCGCAATTTTGCTGGTGACATTTTTTTCACTGATGGCTATATATGCGTAGCGATTATTGATTAATGGCTGTCATCGCC
>JAJZTK010000005.1:23878-63468 GCA_021849045.1 Deltaproteobacteria bacterium
GCGGACTTCGTGGCAACTTCCCCCCCACCATCACCCTCCCCCGCCAGGGGGGAGGGGATTTTTTTCAAGCGGGCGGAAGATTAGTGCTAATCAGGTTGATTAATGGCTGTCATCGCCATGTGATTCCGTTCCTGCTGTGGTTCAAGGTAGGCAATACTCCTCAAGGAAGTTCGTCAAAAAGAAGGAAGAATGGCTACATGGAACAGATAGAAATGTTGAATCGTGCGCTTTTCCTGAAGATCAATGCATTACCGGACACCGCTCCGTGGGCCATCGGGGTAGCAAAGGTGGTTGCCGATGACCTTATCTACATAATCCCGGCATTGCTGATCATATATTGGCTATGGGGCAGTGAGACGAAGCGATCATTGGCACTTAAAGCGTGCCTTGTCGCCATGCTGGGTGTGGGGATTAACCAGCTTATCGGTCTGGCGTGGCAGCATCCGAGACCCTTTATGATCGGCTTGGGGCATACCTGGGTACCGCATGTAGCGGATTCATCGTTCCCCAGTGATCATATGACGGTGTTTGTCGGTATCGGCATTAGTTTACTGTTCGGTGGCGAGGTCTTGGCGGGGATTCTTACGCTGGCCACCGGGCTGGCTGTAGCATGGTCTCGCGTATTTCTGGGCGTGCATTTCCCCCTTGACATGCTGGGCTCAATCGTCATTGCATCTCTTTCCTATACTCTGATTTTGCCAGTATGGCAGCGTGTGGGTAACACTGTGACCACATTCATAGAAATGTTGTATCGAAGTATCATGGCTGGGCCAATTGAGAGAGGTCTCATGCGGCGCTGAAAGCGACAAAATTATTTTAGTAGGCTCACTTGAAAAAAGGCCGCATTGCTGCGGCCTTTTTTCATTGCCAGTAAACGTCTGCTGCGACCGTTAGGCAGCGCTGGTGGCCTGCTTTCCCAGGACTGCGTCGCGGAATTGCTCGATCCCCATCTCCTCGACAATTGTGCCGATACGGACCTCCCGCCCCGATTGCCGGTACCAGTCGAGGATCTGCTCAACAACGGCGAGCACCGCCGCCTCATCGGCCGGTGTCTCGACCAGCAGATCGGCCAGCCGCGGCCGCGGGCCGGCGTTTCCCCCGACCATTATCCGCCATCCCTTGGGGATCCCCATGATGCCGATATCCTTGATCGCTACCTCGGCGCAGGAGAGCATGCAGCCGGAAACCCCCATCTTCAGTTTGTTTGGCAGCGGCATGGCGTGGTAGATGGCGTCCATCCTGAGCCCCAGGGAGATCGAATCCTGGACCGCTCGCTTGCACTGGGTGGTGCCGGGGCAGATCTTAATGCTCCGGACACAGAGCCCAATGGCTGCGCCGGGCTTTTCCGCCAGTTCGTCCCAGATCGCGTCGATTTCCTCCTCGTTCACGCCGAACAGGGCGATCCGCTGGGCCGATGTCAGTTTCAGCTGCAGGTTGTATTTGTCGGCCACGTCGCAGATCTTCCGCAGGGTTGCGGTGGTGGTGATGCCGCCGGGGATGTGGGGGGCAATGGCGTAGGTTTCCCGGTCCCGTTGCAGGATGGCCCCTTTTTCTCTGATATCCTTTTTCACGCGTGCTCCTTGGTGCGAAATAGTGTGGGCAGATCAGGCGTCGCTGTGCCGTAGCGGATAATACCCCAATCTGGTGCAGAGGGAAAGAGGGTGCTGAGGGGCTGGTGTAAAAGAATTGTTGGCTTGCAGATGGGTTGGTATGGGTTAATATCATTTGTGAGAAATTACCACACAAGCTTTATGAGGGGAGATTCAAAGATGCTGAAAGTTCAAACGATCAAGGCCAAGCTGGTGATGTTTTCCTTGATTGCTTTTTTATCGGTCGTTTTTTGTGTCGGTTTCTCGTACTTCATTGCTGTTCATGAGGTAAAGACCATAATGGAGGCGGATATAGCATCAGTTGCGGATGCGCTGCAGGGAAACCTGACCTATATAGCCTCAGTTAAGCCCGATTCGTACAAGGACCCCGCGTTTAAGAAGCTCTTCAACCAGATAAAAATAGGGAAGAGCGGCTATGCCTTCCTGCTCGACGAGCAGGGAACTCTTGTTGTGCATAAGAAGGATGAGGGGAAAAATCTTGCCGGGCAGAAGCATATCGACTTCATTCGCAGCCATAAAGAAGGCGGGACATACCAGTACACCGCTAAGACCACTGGGCAGGACAAGATCGTTGCCTACAGATATATCGAACCGTGGAAACTCTGGGTCGTCCCCGGTACCAACGTGGCGGACTATTTCGATGCAATGAAAAAATCGTTTTTGTGGTGGAACCTCTTTTTCGGAGTTGGGATCTTGCTGGTTCTGGCAGCCTTTGCCATCGGAATTACGCGAAGCATATCCCGCCCGATTGGTGATGCCGTAAGTATTGCCAACAGACTGGCCGACGGAGACTTAAGCATTGAAATCCGGACCATGGCAGGGGGAGAAGCCGGACAACTGCTCACGGCGATGGGGAATATGGTGGACAGTCTCAGGGATATCGTGAGCAAGGTAAAACAGGTTGCCGAGGAGGTGGCATGCGACGCCTCAAGGCTAAGGGCATCGGCCGGCCAGATGGCGGCTGATGCCGATGCGGAGTCGCTTCAGATCGGTACCATGGCAACTGCCAGCGAGGAGATGGCTTGCACCTCTACCGAGATTGCCCGCAACTGTGTTTCCGCGGCAGAAGGGGCGAAACAGGCAACTGAAACTGCGGATGTGGGAGCTACGGTCGTCGAGGAGAATGTCAGAGGGATGTCCCGCATTGCCGAGCGGGTCAAGGAGTCGGCTGCCACCGTGCAAAATCTTGGCACCCGGAGCGACCAGATCGGTGCGATCATCGGTACCATTGAAGATATTGCTGACCAGACTAATCTGTTGGCTCTGAATGCAGCAATAGAGGCAGCCCGAGCGGGCGAGCAGGGGAGAGGGTTTGCCGTCGTTGCGGATGAGGTGCGTGCGCTGGCGGAGCGGACCACCAGGGCTACCCGAGAGATAGGTGAAATGATCCGCGCCATACAGGTAGAGACTAAAGGGGCGGTTGGGTCTATGGAAGAGGGCGTGGTGGAGGTTGAAAAGGGAACAGACGGCGCTGCCAAATCCGGCCAGGCCTTGAATGATATACTGGAACAAATTAACAGCGTAACCTTACAGGTGAACCAGATAGCCACGGCCGCCGAGGAGCAGACGGCTACAATCGGAGAGATCAGCGGCAACATTCACAACATTACCCGGGTAGTCCAGGAAACTGCCCGAGGGGCGGAGGAGAGTGCCACTTCGGCGAATGATCTGGCTGAGTTGGCGGAAAGGCTTAAATTGCTGGTGGGAAGGTTCAGGATGGCAGCATAAACAGGCAACGGGTAAGTTGAGAAGTATGGGGGAAGAACTCAAATGAGGCGATGATGTTATGACGGAACACCAAGGTGATCAGCGGTCGCCTTGGTGTTCCGTGCTACAGTTAATTGTCTGGCCGGCTGTTATTCGTAAACCCCGCACGCTACGGTCAGGTCGCCAACAGGCTCGGCATACGTCACTTTGTTCTCGATCTTTTTGGTCGCCGGATTGGTGAACTTATATTTCGGAGTCCACCCCCCGCCCTTTTTTGCAACGTTTAAAATATCTCTCGTAAAATAAATTCCATCAGGATCTTTCAGGTCATACAGGTTCTTGCCGATCAGTTTCGCGTTGGCGCCATGTGCCAACATAACCCCTTTGGGATCAAAAACGAAAACGTACAGTTCCCCCTTGACAAACTTGCCATGCTGGTTGCTGATCTCGGGAAATGCCTTTTCTTTGCCGTTTTCCTTCAAAAAAGCCGAGGCCTTCTTGACAAGCGCCTTGGCGTCCTCCTTATCCCCGGCACAGGCAACCCCGAGTGTACCCAACATAACCATCCCTGCTACCATCAGACTGATGAACTTTTTCATGCGCGTTCTCCCTTTCTGTTTACGTGTTGTTGCCCCACTCAATTGGCAGGTGCGTTGAATAATATTCTCTTCAGGCTGCAAGTTTGAACTGTGCGACCAGTTGCTGCAGTTCGCCCGACAGGTGCGATAGTTGCGATGCGGCCGAGGCTGTTTCCTGGGCACCCCTGGCGGTCTGATTCACCACTTGGTTTATCTGCTGGATATTGTTGCTGATCTCGCCCGTGGTCGCAGTCTGTTCAGCCGCGGCGGTGGCTATCTGGTTCACCTGCATGGTAACCTCGCTGATGTGGTTCAATATGTCCTGGATCGCCTGGCCGGATGTCGCCGCTCGCTGTGTCCCCTCTTCGACTTCCTTGACCCCTATCCCCATTGCTCCGACGGCATTTTCCGTTTCAAGCTGGATCGCCTTGATCATGGTGCCGATCTCCTTGGTTGCTTTGGTGGTACGTTCGGCAAGTGCCCTCACTTCATCTGCAACCACGGCGAAACCGCGCCCCTGCTCGCCGGCCCGGGCCGCCTCGATGGCGGCATTCAGGGCCAGCAGGTTGGTCTGGTCGGCGATGTCTTCGATGGTGCCAATGATCTCGCCGATCTGATTGGATCTCTGCCCCAGAGTCTCCATGGTCTTCGCCGATGCTTTGACCTGCAGGGCGATCTTTTCCATCCCCCTGACCGATTCTTCAACAACTGTTGCCCCTGAACGGGCGGACAGGTTGGCTTCGTTGCCTTTTTGCGCGGCCAGATTGCAGTTCTGGGCGATTTCATCGGAAGTGGCAGCCATCTCCTCACCTGCAGTCGCAACCGTGCTTGCCTGGGTTGCCACTTGCTCGGTGCCGGTGGCCATCTGCTCCGAGGTGCTGCGGAGCTGGTTTGCCGCCACTGCCACCTTGGTCGAGGTTTCGGCAACTTCCCTCAGTATCCTGTTCAGCTTTTCCAATAGTTGATTGAAATTCCCTGCCATCTGTCCGACCTCGTCCCTTGAGGCGACATCGATTTTCCTGGTGAAATCTCCAGCGGCGACACGCTCGATCCCGGCAACGGTTTCCCGCACGGGAGCCAGAATTATCTTGTGCAAAAAGGTGCTGATGGTGAACGAAAGGATGAAGGCGACGATCAGAACCGTGATAACTATCAGGTTGGTCCGGTTAGAGCTGGCGATGGCGGTTGCATACTGATCGTTACTCAGGCTCTTTTCCAGGACCAGCAGCTTGTCAAAATTCACTTTGATGTCACGGAATGCGTCTTCGGTGCTCCCCATGAACATGGTTGCGGCATTCAGGTCTGTTTGCAGCATGTCTATCAGGTCATTGGCGCTTTTGTCGTATTCGTTCAGCTTGGCGAGGATAGGCTGGAGCAGTTTCTTCTCCTCGGCACTGGTGCCCGACGCTTTCTGCAGTTGGACCAGGCTGGCGGTTGATTCCTTTAGTGCCCTCTGCACATCTTGGCCGAGCTCGCTGACCTTGTTGCTGTCATATTTTGCGCCGGTCCAGCTGATCAGTTTGTAGAGGCCGGTGTTGGCCTGGGAGATATCGCCGAATCGGTTTGCGCACGTTTCATAGGTCTTGAATCTGATATTGTAAATATCGTTGATGGATTTAGTCTGGGTATGGAGCCCGCTGTAGGCGACAGCTCCGAGCAACAGAAGGGAAAAGAGGCTGACGGCTGAAGAGAGCATGAGCTTGTTCGACATCTTCATATGCAACAGAAAGTTCTTCATGTCAGGTTCTCCTTGTTGAGTTCTTGCTAAAGTAACGAAGTGACGAGCCAGGCGAATCGATTTCCTGGACATTTTGTTCTCATTAAGTATGGAGCTTGTATCGGGTTGCTGGAAGAGAACTTGAACAAAAAATGCGTGCTGATGCAGAAATTTATAACAATATTATTATTTTTTCGCCTATGTAAGACCAGTTAATTAAGGTAGTTGTATTGATGATGCCATTGCTTTGGAGCTGGTGATAGGCATAGGTATGAGATAGTTGTATGCGTGTTTGATCTTCTGCGAGGGGGACGGGCCGTGAGGGGGGCAATAAGGTCTGAAAGATGTGGGGGTGATTCGTGGGCCGTGATTGTCGATTCTCCGCAAAAAAGCCCCCAGGCAAAGGCCGGGGGCTTTTTTGCGGAGAAATGTTACTCCACGTTTTTTAGCGCCTTTGCGATCCCCTCGGCAGTAATCTCGTTTCCCCCGACGAGCGCTTTTGACTTGTTGGTCTTGGTGTTGAAAAAGACCATGGTCGGAGTGGCGTTAACCTTGAACTGTCCGGAAAGGGCCTGGAATTTCCCCATCTGCTGGGTCACCTCCATGAAGCTCAGCTGCTTGTAGGTGACCTTCAGAGGGGCGATGGCTGATGTGATGTCTGTCAAGGTGGGGTTCTTGGTTTTTCTGGCCACGGCAAAGAGGACCCTGCGGAGCTGCAGGTATTTCTCCTTTTCATTGACGGCAAAGGAGAGGTGATACGGGACGAAGTTCATCGATTCGGGGTGGATTGCCTTGTCCACAAAGGTGACCTTCGCCTTCTGGGACAGGGTGGGGAACGCCGCTTCGATGACCGGTTCCACCTTTTGGCAGACAGGGCAGAACCAGTCGGAGAAGACGTATACTTCAACCGGCCCCTTAGACCTGCCGACGGAGAAATCGTGCTGATCGGCGGTGGCATCCATTTTCATGATACCGGTAAAGGAGATCAGAAAGCCGGCCAGGGCGACGAGGGCTACCAGCAGAGAGTTGGCGAACAGACGTTTTTTCATGACAGAGCTCCTCCCGAGTTCTCGGAAATATCTGAATGTCCTCAGGATGCAGAGAAGATAGACGACTCCCGCAATCCCGAGGCAGAGGGGACACCAAGCCTGGATGACGTTTTTTTGCAGGTGGATCATGGTCAGTTCCGCTCCGGCGCCACCGGCCAGCAGTAAGGTTGTCGTGAGTCCGGCGAGCGCCAGCCGAGAGGAGAGGATCTGGGCAGTGGCAAGCAGGCCGAAGTAGACCATGCCCAAAATCGGCAGGGTGACCGTGTGGAATCGGTACTGGTGGGCCTCGGTGCAGCCGCCGAAATTGCAGAGATCGGTTGCCGAGAGTATTGACAAAATCAAGCCGATGCCGGTCAGGAGCAGGGAGAGTGTAAACAAGCGCTTGGTCATGCGGCACATTCCCGGCAGTTCTGGCTGGCAACGTCAAGCGTCTGCCGTTTGTCCGCCGATTGGCTGGCGCTTTCGGCATGGCGGCATCCCTGCCAGGTGCCGCGGCGTTTGAGCTCGTGGACGATGGAATACCACATCTGATTGTTTTTCAGGTTCCAGGTGGGGGCAACCCGTATGGCCAGGGGAGCCGATCCGTAGAGGCGTTGGACGCTGATTCGGGCAGGGAGCCGTTCCAGGAAGTCACATGCCGTGGCCACATATTCGGTGTGGGTAACGGGAATAAACTCGTGGCGCGCGTACAGCTCTGCCAGACGCGTTCCGCTGACGGCGTGAAGCTGGTGGAGCTTGACCGAGCTGATCGGCAGTCCGGCCAGGAGTTCGGCGGTTTTCAGAAAACCGGAACGGGTTTCGCCCGGAAACCCATAGATCAGGTGGGTGCAGAGTTCTATTCCCCGTCCCGCTGCCCGTGACACGGCCTGCAGATAGTCGTCCAGGGTGTGCCCCCGGTTTATCCTGTCGAGGATGGCGTCGTCCATGGATTGAAGTCCGAGTTCCAGGCAGACGTAATGGCTCTCGGCCAGCCCGGTCAGCAGGTCCAGGGCTTCGTCTGAAAGGGCATCCGGGCGGGTGCCGACCGAGATGCCGAGGACATCCGGGTGGGCGAGCGCCCGGGTGTAAAGATCTCTTAGTTGCTCCACCGGGCCGTAGGTGTTGGTGAATTTCTGGAAATAGACGATGAATCTTTCGCTGCCGAGCCGGTGCCGGTGGTAGGCCATGCCGGCGGCCAGCTGCTCTTCTATCGGAACCGTTGCCTGGGTGTTGCCCGGCGAGAAGGAGCTGTTGTCGCAGTAAATGCAGCCACCAATCCCCTTGCTCCCATCCCGGTTGGGGCAGGTAAAGCCGCCGTCAACATTGACTTTGCTGACCCGGTAACCAAACCGACGGCGCAGCTGGAACCCGTAGGAGTTGAAGCGCAGTTCGGGATGCACTGTTGCGGGAAGGGTTGTCATGGCGTCACTGTCGCGGCCGGCAGGAGCGACAGCAGGGTCTGGGCCGCCTGTCTGGGCTCGCGTGCGGCTATGATGGCCGAGATGAGGGCGATCCCGGTGGCTCCGGTGGTCAGGACCTCCCGCGTGTTGGTGGCGTTTACCCCGCCGATGGCAAAGACCGGGATAGTGAGGAGGTGGGAGACGCTTTCCAGCTTGTCGATGTCGACCGGCTTGCCGTACTTGGCCTTGGATGCTGTGTAAAAAACCGGGCCGAAGGTGATAAAGTCGGCTCCCTTTTCCTGGGCGGTGATGGCGTTCACCTGGTTATGGCAGGAGACACCGATGAGCCGGTTTTTGCCGAGAAGCTTTCTCGCCCGATAGACGGGGATGCTGCCACTCCCCAGATGCACGCCGTCGGCGTCAACTGCCAGGGCGATGTCGATCCGGTCGTTGATCAGAAGTTTGGCGCCATACCGAATGGTAAGCTTCTTCATCTCAAAGGCAAGTTCGTAAAGCTCACGGCTGGTAAGCTCTTTCTCCCGCAGTTGCACAGCCTTCACCCCGCCGGCCAGTGCCTCTTCGACCACTTCGAGGAGGGTCCTCGTGCCGGTCTGGAGTCGGTCGGTAATCAGGTAGAGGGTGAAATCGATGGGGGTGGACATGGCTCAGCTGATCACCCCTTCGATCGGGCTTGAGGCCGTGGCATACAGCTTCTTCGGTATCCTGCCGGCCAGATAGGCCAGGCGGCCGGCCCGGACGGCCAGATTCATCGCCTCGGCCATGGCGATCGGATCCCTGGCGCCGGCTATGCCGGTATTCATAAGTACCCCATGGCACCCCAGTTCCATGGCAATGGCCGCGTCAGAGGCGGTACCGACGCCGGCATCGACAATCACCGGGACCTTGATGGTGTCGAGGATGATCCGGATGTTGTACGGGTTGCGGATGCCGAGGCCGCTGCCGATGGGGGCGCCGAGGGGCATAACGGCTGCACAGCCGATATCCTCAAGCTTGCGGCACATGATCACATCGTCACTGGTGTAGGGAAGGACGGTGAACCCTTCCTTTACCAGTATCTTCGCCGCTTTCAGGAGCTCCTCGTTGTCCGGGAAAAGGGTCTTCTCGTCGCCGAGAACTTCCAGTTTGACAAAGTCGGACATCCCTGCCTCACGGGCCAGTCGGCAGGTGCGGACAGCATCGTCGGCAGTATAGCAGCCGGCGGTGTTGGGCAGCAGGGTGTATTTCCGCGTGTCGATATGGTCGAGGAGCGATTCCTTGCTCCGGTCGCTGATGTTTACCCGCCGGACCGCAACCGTGATGATTTCGGCGCCCGAGGCCTCGATCGATTGCACCATCTGTTCCATGGTGGCGTATTTGCCGGTGCCGACCATGAGGCGGGAGTTGAACTCCCGGCCGGCTATAACAAGTTTATCATTCTGTATGGGCATATGGATTCCTTTACCTGTTTTCACCCTCCTCCGACGAACTGGACGATTTCTATTTTGTCACCGTCGTTCAGGGGGGTCTGTTCGTAGTCACCCTTCGGCACAATGGCACTGTTCAATTCCACGGCCACCCGGCGGGGATCGATGTCGAGTGTCTCCAAAAGCTGTCTGATCGACGCCGCCTCCAGGCAACGGGGGGCTCCGTTAACGATGATCTCCATGAGAGTCTCCAACAAAAAAGGCCGCGAAGCGGCCGGAAATACGAGAGGTACGCGCTTCCCTCCACCGGCATTATCCGGATCAGGTTCAAAGGGTTTGAGACCGGCCAGCCTCATCTCAGTTCCTGCGAACTCCCCTAGCGTGTCTATGTCAGCCAGCGCGCTGCCGGCTTGTCGAAAATGTACGGTAACAGCATTGCCGGCACCCTGTCAATGTCTTTTTGCCGGTAGTTTGTTCATGTTTTTACATGGTTACGGGTGGAGGCGGGACTTCCTGGTGAGACTGTCCAGTTCTGCCAGCAGAGCACGTTCCTTCAGGATCTCTTCCCGGCAGTGTTGCCAGAGATGGTAGCTCTCCAGGCTGAGGATCGTCACCCCGGCCGCAAAGACCGCCCAGAAGTGCACATCCATGTCGCCGCTGAAGTGGTAGAAGAAGTAGAAGGCCGCCAGGTACCCCAGGTGGGCGAAACCACCGGTTTTGCCCGTTCCTTCCATCATTCTCGCCAGGGTAAGGATGATGGCGGAGAAGAGATAGACCAGCAGGGCAGCGCTGATCATCTGCGCGGAAGGCGGTTTCCCCAGGGCACTGAGAACGGCCGGAGGGAAGGAGGGGAGGAGGGAGAAGTTTTGTACGGCCACAATGCTCAGGGTGATGAAAATGGCCAGAATGTACAGGCCGTGGTTGGCACGGCGTTCCAGTCTCTTGATATTTTCCCCGATTGCTGCCCGTCGATCAGCGGTGGACTGGTTTTCGGCCCGCTGAGAATGCTCCTGGCTGGTGGTGAAGGTGTCTGGCTGTTCCATACGGTGGCTCTGCGCTCTCCGGTCGGTTATACGGTGGGCACTGCTCCTCCGGAATTGTTCAAGGGCCAGTGGCTGGATTCTTGGCGGCTGACCGCTTCCGACCTTCCTCCTGCACCTTCATGTACTCGGCGAGAATATCCAGTTCGCTGTTGAACCGGGGGATTTCTCCCCCCTGTTCTCCCCTCACCCGTTGGGCGGCATATTCGGCGAGCTTCTGGATCGGGATGAATACCGAGCGACGCAGCAGCGCAGCTACGCCACCGATGGTCAGGCAGAGGACCATGAGGCTGAAGACTATCATCCGGGAACGCATGGTGGCCAATGTCTCTTTGAGTGGAATGGCAGAGAGACCGATGTCAAGGGTTCCCAGCACCTTCTGGCTTGCGGGGTGGACGTGACAGGGCGCTGACGAACAGGCTGGTTCGTTGTAGATCGGGGCAGTTATGGCGATGACCGGCACGTTCCGTCCGTTGATGAACTGTCGCGCCTGCTCCATACGGCCGAGGGCGGTGGCCGGCACCGGCCCGGTGTGGCAGCCTATGCAGCCGGCTTCCCGCTTGTCCACGGCTCGCCCGATTTCGGCGTGGTCCCGGGAGAACATGATCAACCCCTTCTTGTTGAAGATCCGCACATGCTCGATCCCCTCCTGGGAGCCGATATTGTCGATGAGGGTGTGCATTGTCTCCCGGTCGTCCCGGAGCATGCCGTAGCGGGCTGACTTGATGACCGTGTCGGCGAGATTTGTTTCGTAGTGCACCGCATCCCGCGTGGCGTCTTCCTTCATCAGCCCGTACAGCAGGAAGAAGCAGACCACCACGAAGCCGGTAACGGTGACAGTGACCGGAATGATGGCCCTGGTGGTCAGACTCCTGAACATGGCAGACCTCCTCTGTCCTTACGAAACCTTGTGGCAGCGCGCACAGTTTTCCCGCACCGTGAACGCGCCTTTACCGTCATGGCAGGCACCGCACGATGTGCCCTTTTCCATCTCCTTCATCGAGGCCGGTTTGCTCTCCCCGGGCGCAAAGATGCGCGGGTGGCATTTGTTGCAGGTCTTGTATTTCCCCAGGTGATAGTTGTGGCTGAAGGTGACGTTCCCCGCCCCCTTGATCCTGTATTCCAGGTCCTTCACCGGGTGGCATTTGCCGCAGTCGTTGATGCTGAAGGCTTCCTTACCGTTATGGCAGGCGCCGCACGATTTTCCTTTTCCCATTTCGGCCATGCTGACCGGCTTGTTTTTGCCGATCGCGTAAATTTTGGTGTGGCAGGCATCGCACGTGCGCAGCTCCGTGTGCTTCTTGTGGCTGAAGGGGGTGACGCCGGCCGATTTTGACTTGAAGGTGATTTCCCTGGTGGGGTGGCATTTGCCGCAGTCGCTGATGTCAAAGGCCTTTTTGCCGTCATGACAGGCCCCGCAGGATTTTCCCTTCTTCATTTCGTTCATGGTGGTCCGTCTGTTGGGACCTGCTGCGAAGAGAGCCGGGTGGCAGCTGCCGCAGTCCGGGGCGACGAGCAGGTGCGCCTGGTGGCTGAAGCGGGTTGCACCCGTTGCCTTGACCTTATAGGTGATCTCCTTGACCAGGTGGCATCTGGCACACTCTTTCAGGCTGAAGGCCTGCTTGCCGTCGTGACAGGCCCCGCAGGATTTCCCCTTTTCCATGTCGGCCATGGTGTAGCGGACTTTTTTCTTCATGTTGAATATGGCGTTATGACAGGCCTTGCAGTTGTTGCTCATCCCCTTCTGGCTGATATGCAGGTTGTGGCTGAATACCACCTCCCCGGCATCCTTGGTCTTGAATGTTACATCCTTGAGGTTGAGGGCAAGAGCGGCTGTGCTGACCAGGATGGCCAATAGTGACAGGGAAAGGATGGTGCGAAATCTCATGATTGCCTCCTGTTAGTACGAACTGCTAAGAGTGGAACGTAGGTGGTGATTATAGGTAATTATTGTTAATTGGTCAAAGTTAATTTATTCCTCGTCTGTAAAAAACGGCGCTCCGGAAAATCTGCGGAGCGCCGTTTTGTGGCAGGATATCAGTTCGATGGTCAATGATGCTGTTCTTCCAATTCTTCCCAGCCGTCCCACATCGGTTTAAAGTGGGCGAGAGGGGTATGGCCCAAGGTCGCCAGGTAGATATGGACGAAGAGAAAGGCGTTGAAGCAGCAGGCGATGAGGAAGTGGGCGCTCACGAGCGTTTTTATGCCGCCTATCAGGAGAATCAGTTCGCGCAGGGGGGCCACGTACATCAGAAGGAATCCGGATATGATCACCAGCGGCAGCAGGACCATCATGATCATGAGGTACGCGGCCTTCTGCAGTGGGTTGAATTTGTTGTCAGGCGTGCTGTGGTGCGGGTTTGGCCGCCCAAGGAAGTAGGAGAAAAAGTAGAAGAACGCCTGGCGGAACAGCCCGCTCTTGATGTCTTCAATGGTCGGGATGTAGAGCTTGGCCAGTGAGCCGGATACGAACAGGTAATAGAAGAGCCAGAGCGCATAGGAGACGGAAACCGTTACCCCGGCGGTGTTGTGGAGCCGGATGGCCGCCTTGTAGGTGCCAAAGAAGTTCACATACTCAGGGAACCGGATCTGCAAGCCGGTGACGCAGAGGGTCACGATCCCCAGCGCATTCAGCCAGTGCCAGATCCTGACCGGCATAGGGGTGAGGTATATATATTCCTTGTGTTCCATGATCAATGCTCCTTTCTGTTTTTGCGGGTCAGGAACCGGAAGGTACCGTGGCCAACCGGCATCATCAGGCCACCGACGAGGATCAGGGCTCCAATGATGTTCAGCGGGGTACTCCGGGTGGAACCGAGCATGTAGAAGTCAGGCGTGCCGTACAGGATGTCCAGAATAGCCCCTTTTTCCACGGCCACCCGGGTGTACGAGCCGTCCTTTTCGGGGAAGGATACATAACTGGTCTGCATTGCCTGCGGGCCTGAGGCATGGCAGAAGGTGCAGTCCCAGCGGTTTTCCATGATTTGATAACTGTGGGTCACCACTTCCGGGGTCATCATCCCCCAGAGTCGCATATCTTTCGACCGGGCATCAGCGTTGAAGTTTCTCAGTTCCTTGAGGGATATCAAGCCATCACCGTTTCTGTCGATCAGGCTTTTGAGCGCGCGGTTGCCCGGCAGCAACCTGGAGAGCTCTTCATGGGTGGCGATCTTGAATTCGCTGTGTTTTTCACCCGTGTTTCGATTTTCGATGAACATAGTGATGACATAGTTTTTCGAGCCGGTGTGGCAGGTGATACACGGCATGGCATCAATGTGAAGGTCAGCCTGGGGGAGCCACTTGCTATGGCTCTGAATGGTTTTCTTGGCGTCGTGGCACCGTGCACAGTGGGAGTTCATCTCATCACCGGACACGGAAACCGGCGTCTTGACCTCATGGGGGTTGTGGCAGTCGGCGCAGGCGGCCTTAGTGCCGTGGAAGCTGCGGGAATACTCGGCCTGAACCGGCGCATGGCATTCTTTGCAGGTAGCCTTTGACGGGATTGCACCATCGTACGGATGATTCGCCGATACCTTGTCGTGGCAGGCAGGGCAGCCGATGACGGCGTGGGTTGTGCCGGCGAACTTGGCCGGGTTCACGTAGAAGCGTTCCCCCTTTTCCGCGATCGATTTCTGGCCGTGACAGCTCAAGCATCTCCCATTATGCTGGCTGGCAGCAGTTGCCGGCCCCGCGAGTGCCATCAGTGCCGCCAGGCTGAGCAGTATGGTGCTGGTTGCGATGTTCACGTTATCCCTCCTTTTCCGTGTCTATTGATAGTTGTTACCGTGTGGTATCGCGGGCAGCACAGGGCTCTTGAGTTCCATGGTCGTTATTCGCCGCTCTCCCCCCTGGATTGAGGAGGAATTTGAAGGCCCTGAACGCCTGGGGAATGATGATGAGGGCGCAGTAACCGATAAAAACCCAAAACGCTATTCCCCATGTTCCATTCGCCGAGCCTTCTGCGGCGAAGGCCGTTTCGCCGCTTATTGCAACGAAGAGCGCTGAGGATAAAATCTGCTTCTTCATGATGGCATCCTCCCTATTTCCCCTTGGTTAGGCGCCTCATCCTAGCGATGGGCCGCGTGATCGTTGTTCATGTTCTGAACTGCGCACTGAACCGCTTGGCAAATCTCATCCGTATCCTGTTTCAGTGCGTGGTAGAAGATCCCTTCACGGCGGACCTTGCGGATGGCCGGAAGGGGGATTTCGTCAGATACCAGGATGATGGTCAGGTCCCGGTTGCATTTTTTCAGGAGCGGAATCAGGTCTCCGGCGGCTAACTCGTCGAATTCGTTGCCGAGGATGACGATCTGTGCTGTTCTTTTCAGGATTCCATGCAGGGCATTGGCTGCGGAGCTTGTCACGGTTACGGTATAACCCGCATCTATCAATAGATCAGCGATCTGCTTGCGGACATCGATGTCCTGTTCGGCAATCATCAGTCCTTCCATGGTGGCAGCTCCCTTCATGTGCCGGGTTCCCGACAGGTTGGAGTTGTTGTTACTCCTGCTGCTCATCTTTGTCAGCCGATGCCATGGCGGTCTCCTTTGCTGTTGTCGAAAATAGCCCTTTCAGCATGGAGCCGAAGAGCACGGTGGCGGGAACTAACTGAAATACGATAATCAGGGCACCAAAACCGATAAACAGGGTCCACAGCCACCCTCCCTGGTCGTTGGTGCTGCCATCCGCAAAGGCGTTTGCCGCGACAACCAGGGTAATCGCTATCGTGTTGACAAGAGACCTTTTCATGACGTCCTCCCGCTCACCCCAAAATTCTTACTCATTGCTCTTATCCTTAGCAGTGATCATACCAGTGCGATAATTTATTTATTAAAAAAATATAACTAAGTGAAAAACAAGTTGTTATTTTGTTTGAACGTCCGGAGGAAAAGGCGGAATGCTGGTTCGTGTGTATCTGTAATGTATACAGGAATTTAGGTGAGGGGGTGGGGCAGGGAGGGGTGCCCTTTCTCAACCAGCTTGAATTGCGTAATTTTTTGAATTTTTGTGAGTGTATGATAAATCATGCACCTGAGTTGAAACGACTCGGTGAGCGCTTCTATCATGATAAATCAGCCTATGATAAATCAGCCAGTTCTGGCTGTATGGTGTGAAAATAATGATTAAAAAGTGTTCAGTTATGTGGTAAGCTAAGTACAATAAATTATGGAGTTTGATACCCGCTGACGCAGGGAGAAGAGAATGGGAAATTTACGCATAATGGTGGTTGACGATGAGGCGGTGATCCGCGAGGGGCTCCGCCGTACACTTGAAGGCGAAGGTTTTATGGTGGAGACCAGTGCCAGCGGGCAATTGGCGTTGGAACGGCTTCTGGAGGTCGATTTCGATCTGGTGATTACCGATCTTAAGATGCCTGGCATGAGTGGCATGGAGGTTCTCGGTACCCTCCGGTCGCTTCGTCCCGACATACCAGTCATCATGATCACCGGGTACGCCATGGTGGAGACCGCAGTGGAGGCGATGAAACACGGAGCTGCGGACTACATTGCCAAGCCGTTCAAGCCGCAGGAGATTCTTGCCAAGGTGATCAGTGCCCTGGAAACGAGCACGACCAGTCTGGACGAGTCCTACCTGACAAAAGAGCTAAAGGAGTCCCATGGCTTTGGCCTTTTCATTGGAGAGAGTCGGGAGATGCAGAAGGTTTACCGCCGCATCATGCAGGTCGCCCCGACGGACAGCACGGTGCTGGTGACCGGCGATAGCGGAACCGGTAAGGAGTTGGTGGCCAAGGCCATCCACGCCAACAGCCAACGGCGGAACAATCCGTTTGTGGCGGTGGATTGTACGTCGCTGGTGGAAAACCTGTTGGAGAGCGAACTGTTCGGACATGTCAAAGGTTCATTCACCGGGGCGATTCAGACCAAGACCGGTCTGTTCAAGGTGGCAGACGGTGGTACGCTGTTTTTGGACGAAGTGGCCAACATCAGCCTGACCACCCAGGCAAAGCTGCTCAGGGTGCTGCAGCAACGGGAGGTTACCCCGATCGGCGGTACCAGCCCTATTCCCGTTGATATCCGTCTGGTGGCTGCAACAAACAGGAATTTGCGCGCCCTGGTGCAGGACGGAACATTTCGGGAAGATCTCTTCTTCCGGCTCAACATCATTCCCATCGAAATGCCGCTCTTGAGGAACCGCAGAGGGGACTTGCCGTTACTGGTACGGCACTTTCTGGTAAAATATGCAGAAGAGATGGGTAAGGAGGTCCGCGGACTCGCTCCCGATGCCATGACAGCCCTTGACCAGTACCCGTTTCCGGGTAACGTGCGGGAGTTGGAGAATATCATCCAGCGCGCCGTGGTCCTTGCTGAGGGGGAGATTATACGGCGCGCCGATCTGGAGCTTCTCGATGAGGACGCGACCCTTCCCCGTTCAGGCGACTACGTGCCGTATACGGCGGACCAGTTGAAGGAAAGCAAGCGACTTCTCAAGGAGCGGACCATTGAGCCCCTGGAAAAGGCTTTTGCTCTGCAGGCCTTGGAGCGGAATGACTGGAACATCACCAGGGCAGCCGAGGAAACCGGCATGCTGCGCCCCAATTTCCAGGCACTGATGAAGAAGCTCGGCATCTCGTCGCGGGGGTGCCAGAGCGTCTGAATACGATTCATGCTGCCGTTTTAAATACGCTCCAAATACGTAGCACACAAAAGAAGCCCCCGGAGATCTCCGGGGGCTTCTTTTGTGCTGGCTGTACGTCTTTTCGGGAAGCGGGTCAGTGCTTCTTGGCTTCACCGTGCTCAGCGGCTTTCCCCTCTCCGGGGACGTCGTGACCTTCTGCCATGTGACAGTCACTGCAGTTGGTCCTGTTTATTTCGTCGCCGATGTCCACCGGGTGGACAAAGTTCTTTGGTGTGGTACCGGCTGGGACGTTCTCCTGAACCTGCTTCAGGATGGTATGACAGAGGTTGCAGTCCTTGGAGATGACTTTGCCTTCGGCATTCTTGTGC
This sequence comes from Deltaproteobacteria bacterium, assembly GCA_021849045.1. GTDB lineage: Bacteria > Desulfobacterota > Desulfuromonadia > Geobacterales > DSM-12255 > Geomobilibacter. The sequence continues at coordinate 41,348 of JAJZTK010000005.1, forward strand.
TTGCCGTCATGGCAGCGGAAGCAGCCCGGCGTATAGAAATGGCCGATGTGGTTCGGGTAGGTGCTCCATTTCACCTTCATGGCCGGGAAGAAGTTGCGCTCGTAAACATTCTTCACATGCTCCACTGCTTGATTGATGGCAGCAGCTTTTTCCTGGGCGACTTTAGGATACTTCTTGGCGTAGTAGGCCGGAATTTCGCTGGCAATGGTGGCGAATCCTTCCTCTTTGGTCTTGTATGGACGGTTCAGAATCTCCACGGCTACCTTCTTGATATAGGGGAGCGATGGGTCAATATGGCCGGAGACGAAGTTCATATCCATCTCTTCCGCCGGTGAATGGTAGATATGGGTCGGCCTGTTGTGGCAGTCGGTGCAGTCCATGAGACGCTTCTTGCTGCTGGCAATCTGCTCCTTGGTGAGCGGGTTGTCGGTACTCATGTATTCGGTGATCTTGCCGTCATTACCGCTAACGGCGATATACGGGATGTCCAGCCGCTTCGGATCGCGGGAGATGTAGTGAACTTCCCGGCCGATATGCCAGTGGATGCCCATGGCGTTAGGAGTCTTGGGGGTACCGCCAATCCGGATCAACAGGTCAATTTCCCGCGGCGTGTTTTGCTCGTTGGGGGCGTAATGGTAAAAGTTTTTCTGGCGTCCGGCATAGAATTTTGCCGGCCAGTGGCAATGTTCGCAGGTATCCCGGGCCGGGCGCAGGTTTTCGATCGGCGTTTCAATGGTTTCCGGGTAGGTATGGAAGACTACGGCGTAGAGCTGCTTCATGCCGGAGATCTTTGCTTTCACGTACCAGGCAGCTCCGGGGCCGACGTGGCACTCGACGCATTTTACCTTGGCATGGGGGGAGTTGCTCCAGGCGGTGTGCTCCGGAGTCATGACCGGATGGCAGAGCTCGCCGCAAAATGTGGTCGATTCGGTGAATTCGTACCCCTTAATGGCAGCAACTGCGACTATGACCACAAACACGGCGGTTGCTACAACGAAGAAAATAAAAAGATGCCGTCTGGCCGGTTCATTCAGGTCGAGGCGGGGAAACTTCGGGATCTCCTCTTCAAGAGAAACCATCCCCTCTATAACTGCCTGGCGTCGCTGGTTCCGTACCCGCCATGCCCCGATCGGTACCAGGAGAAGGCCGAAGATGAGCATTCCCGGGAAGATGAAATAGGTCATGATCCCCAGGTAGGCGTGTTCTACGCCGGTAATCACCTCAAGGGCGACGAAGCCGATGATCAGGCCGGTTGCGGTCAACGCCAGGATCATGCCGACAAGGCTGATCAGGTTCCAGGCGTATCCTGCTGTTTTGCGGATTGCCATAACTTCTCCTTCATTTGTAATCTAAAATAATCAGGATTCTGAATAAACAAGGAGACAATAACTACCCCAAATGAGCCATTTTGTCAAAAAATTTGGAGAAAAGTGTAACGGGATGTTTTTTGTTGCGCAATTCGGAAGAGGTGAGCTTAATCCGAACATATTGTTTTTCTGTGAATGTAAAAGAGATTGCTTTGTTGGATAGTTTTTGTAATTACAATTAAATTAAGGTGTTAGCTCTCAAGTGGTCTTGGCGGTCCGGCATGCCTTTCCCTTTGGTTGGACGGTGTCCTGGGGGGCGTTCTTCGCGGTACAACTTTTTATTGTAACAATGTTCTAAATTAGTATATAGATGTAATGGTGCATCAATCATCGTTTCCAGCTGAATCTGCTTGTTGAATTATCTGGGAACAATTCGCAATTCGTAGATTGATAAAATATCATATAGGTTTAAACTTCGTTGAACAAATTTGGGCATGCACTCTCTGGAAATACTTTCTTTTAAGCAGGGAACCAGAACCCGCTACGGTTATGACGCAAGAGGCAAGACCGCTCGTTAACCACCGAGCGTTCATTTGTGCAGTACTCCTTTGAGGTGCCGATGAAGACGCAGAATCCTACTTGCCGCCTGCTGGTTCTTTTCACCGTGCTATTGGTGCTGTTTCTGTCTGCCACCCTGAGCACTGCGGCCAAGGAAAAGAACTTCGACCATTCTGGGAAACAATTTGCTACCGAAAAAACAGCAGCCGAACAACTCCGCACCTACGACATAAAGAGCCGACCGCCGGAGAAGAGCTATCCAGTGCCGCGCCCCCCCTTTTCCGACGATTTGGTCTTCCCCTGCACCCAGTGCCATGCCCGCTTGCAGCCTCCTAATGCGAAGCGCCGGGTCCTGACCGAGTGGCACACTGATATCGTTCTGCATCACGCCGAAAGCCAACGCTGGTGTTTGGACTGCCACAACCTGAAAAACCGCGACAAGTTGCGACTGGTCTCCGGCGAACTGATCGACTTTACCGAATCATATCGGTTGTGCGGCCAATGTCATGGTGACAAGTTCCGCGACTGGAAGGTTGGTGTCCATGGCAAAAGGACGGGCTACTGGAACGGCGATAAGCAATACCTTCTCTGCGTCCACTGTCACAATCCGCACGACCCGAAGTTCAAACCGCTCAAACCTCTGCCGCCGCCGGAACGACCGGGCAACACACGGCGCTGATCGGAACCCGTTTCCGTGGAGTTGGATTCATGTCAGATATTCAGAAGCGCGCTATGCACGTCCGGCAACAGTCACGCCGAAAGTTCCTGAAAGGTCTGGCCACCGGTGTAGGTTTTCTGCTGTTGCCAGGCAGGGATGCGTCGGCTTCGGTGTGGGAGGAGTTCTTCCAGAAACATTTTCGGGAACTCTCCAGAGATGAGGTCAAGAGCGTTATCGCCCGCCTTGAAAAGGAGTACAGTCGGCAGTATGGCAAACAGGTCACGGTCAAGACAACTCCGCCTATCGAGGGGGTTCTTTACGGCTACGGACTTGATCTTTCCCGCTGCATTGGCTGTCGGCGCTGCGTCTATGCCTGCGTGAAAGAGAACAATCAATCGCGCAGCCCGCAGATTCACTGGATCAGGGTCCTGGAGCTGGACAAGGAAAAAGGGGTCGATCTGTCGCATGCCGAACACTATTACAACCCTGTCGAGGTCCCTCAAAAGGGGCATTTCTATATGCCTGTCCAGTGTCAGCAATGTGAAAAACCGCCCTGCACCAAGGTCTGTCCGGTGCAAGCGACCTGGAAGGAGAACGATGGGATTGTCGTTGTCGATTACAACTGGTGCATCGGTTGCCGTTACTGCATGGCGGCCTGCCCCTATGGTGCCAGGCATTTCAACTGGACCAAGCCCGGCCTTCCGGCAAAAGAAATGAATCAGAACACCCACTACCTCGGCAATCGTCCACGCCCCAAAGGAGTGGTGGAAAAATGTACGTTCTGTATCCAGCGCACCCGTGAGCAGCCGGGCCGTTACCCTGCCTGCGAGGAGGCCTGCCCCGTCGGTGCCCGCAAGTTTGGCAACCTGCTTGATCCTGAGAGCGAAATGCGCTACCTGATTGAGAACAAGAGGGTTTTTGTTTTTAAGGAAGATCTTAACACACAGCCAAAGTTCTACTATTTTTACGCGACCTGACGGTACTCGGGGACAACTATGAAAAATATCTGGTCCTTTTTTAAGGGTACGCTTGTGTTGGTTTCCAAGGGGAGCAAGCCTTACTATTGCTGGATTTTCTCCTTATTGGGATTGATGGCCGTTGGTGCCGCAGCGTATCTCCGTCAGTTGGATGAAGGTCTCGTTGTTACCGCCATGAGGGACCAGGTTTCCTGGGGCTTTTACATCTCCAACTTCACCTTCCTGGTTGGCGTGGCAGCGGCAGCAGTGCTGCTGGTGATCCCGGCGTATGTCTACCATTGGAAACCGATCAAAGAGATCGCCGTGCTGGGGGAACTGCTGGCCGTATCGGCAATCGTCATGTGTCTTCTTTTTGTGACCGTCGACATAGGTCGACCCGAGCGGTTCTGGCACCTTATCCCCCTGCTCGGCCGTCTCAACTTTCCCCAGTCGTTGCTTGCCTGGGACGTGGTGGTGCTCAATACCTATCTGACTCTCAACCTGACGATCGCGGTCTACATTCTTTACAATATCTACTACAAACGGGAGCCGAACAAGAATTTCACCACTCCGCTGCTGCTGTTCTCGATCCCGTCCGCCATCTCCATCCATACGGTTACGGCCTTTCTCTACAATGGACTTGGTGCCCGGCCTTTCTGGAACTCATCGATACTGGTGCCGCGTTTTCTCGCTTCCGCTTTCTGCTCCGGACCGGCATTCATGATCCTGATTTTTCTGCTGGTGCGCAAGTACACCAGGTTCAGGATTGAAGATTCCGCCATCCAGAAGGTGGCCGAACTGATCGCCTACTCAATGTTCGTAAATCTTCTTCTCCTGGGAGCCGAGGTCTTCAAGGAGTACTATTCGGCGACGGTGCATCTGGCACCAATGGTTTACCTTTTTCAGGGGTTGCATGGGTATTCGGCGCTGGTCCCCTGGATCTGGACGGCGATGGCCTTCAACATCACCGCCTTCCTGATCTTTCTGGTTCCCGGCACGCGCAGGAACAATGTGACCCTGGTTGTCGGCTGCTGCCTCGTGTTCATAGGGGTTTACATCGAAAAAGGGATGGGTCTGGTGATTCCCGGGTTTATTCCCGATGTTCTGCACGAGATTTACGAGTATGCGCCGACCGGCACCGAGATGCTGCTCTCCCTGGGCATCTGGGCCACCGGGCTCTTTGTCTTCACCATGCTGCTGCGGGTGGCCATTCCGATATTGAATGGTGATTTCCACGTTGCGGACGACGGGGTTGGCTTCTATATTGGCGATCAGTTGTTTATCGTTCAACAGAAGACTGAAGAGAGGGTGGATTCATCGGGAACAAGATGAATTCGGGATGCGATTCTCGCGGCATGAGGTCAGCATAACCAACTCTCATAAGTTATCACTAATTTCTATCAAGCTATGGCTAAACCAATAAAGGCAAAGGAGACCTGAGAGTGAAAAATCACGTATGGCGGCCACTATATGTGGTCATTGCATTCGTCGCCGCGATTCTGTTGTTTCGGTACTTCTATGTCCCCAAAGACTTCGGTTCAGGGGCGCGGGGCTTCATGTACGCCTTCCACCGGAAATCCAATGAAGAAGATTGGAAAAAACAGCCCGTGAAATATCGGGACACCGGCAAGCAGAAGATGCACGAATTTTGCGGCAAGTGCCACGGTAAAGAGGTTAAGGTTCGGAGCGAAGACCTGCACGGCGTCATCCCCTGTGAAAACTGCCACGGCCCGGCGTTCAGACATCCTGATGAGCCCAGGAAGCTGACCATCGACCGCAGTCGTGAACTTTGTCTGCGCTGTCATACCAGCCTGCCCTACACAACAAGTGAGCGCAAACGAATCCCCGGCATTGATCCGAAAACACACAACGTTGGCTTGGAATGTGTTTTTTGTCACAACCCACACAACCCGAGACTGGCGGACAGGAGGGGACAATGAAGAGGCGAGATTTTATCAAGAATTGCATCGTGGTCATTGCCGGCGCCTCGGTCCCCCTCTCGGCCCTGGTAATGGTTGATCCCAAAAAGGTACTGGCCGCAAATCCCGAAATACAGTGGGCCTTCCTGATAGATACGACAAAGTGCGTTGGTTGCGGTTTCTGCGTCAAGGCGTGCAAGACTGAGAACGATATCCCCTTTAACGCCAATATCACCCGCACCTGGGTGGAGCGCTATGTCTTCACCATGGATGACCAGCGCTATATCGACAGCCCGAAAGGGGCTCTCTACGGTTTCACCGATTCGCGGGTCGACCTTGGCATGGGGGAATTCAAGGAGATTGATCCGCGCAATGTCGGTAAGGCATTTTTCGTCCCTAAACTCTGCAATCATTGTGCAACCCCTCCCTGCACCCAGGTCTGTCCGGTCGGCGCCACCTACAAGACCGATGACGGTGTGGTCCTTGTTGACAGGACCTGGTGCATAGGGTGCGGCTACTGCATCATGGCCTGCCCCTACGCTGCACGTTATTTCCATCCCACGCTCAAGGTCGCCGACAAATGCACCTTCTGCTATCACCGCATCACCAAAGGGCTGGAAACGGCCTGCGTCAACGCCTGTCCCTTCGGTGCACGCAAGATGTGCAATATCCACGATACCAACGACCGGAACACCCAGGTCATCCTGAGAGAACGGGTCGGGGTCCTTAAGGATGATTTCGGAACCAAGCCTCAGGCCTTCTACATAGGTCTTGCCCAGGAGGTGCGCTAGCCATGCTCGATCAGGTTGCCCAACACGCTCTGCAGGTTCACGGTGAAGCATGGACGGTCAAAGAACTTTTTGTCCTGCCCAACGAATATATCTACTGGTCGATCCAGATCGTCATGTACCCTTTCATGACCGGTCTGGTGGCGGGGGCTTTTGTCCTTTCCTCCCTCTATCATGTCTTTCATGTGGAGAAGTTGAAGGAGATCGCCAGATTTTCACTGGTCTTCTCCTTTGCCCTGCTCCCTGTCGCCATGATGCCTTTGATGCTGCACCTGCAGCAACCCTTCCGCGGGATTAACGTGCTGATGACGCCGCACTTCACCTCGGCAATCTCGGCCTTCGGCATCGTGTTCCTGACCTATGCGTCGATTGTTGCGACCGAACTGTGGCTGGTTTACCGGCAGCATTTCGTGCTCTCTGCGCAGGCCTTGCAGGCCAAGCAGAACCGTAGCGTGATGGACAGCATCTTCCTGTTGATATTCAATTGTCTGACCCTCGGTGCCCGTGACCTTAGCCACGAAGCCATCGAGAAGGACCACCGGGCCTGCACGAGGATGGCGGGCATCGGCATCCCGGTCGCCTGCTTTCTGCACGGCTATGCCGGCTTCATCTTCGGTTCGGTCAAGGCCAATGCCCTCTGGATGACGCCACTGATGCCGGTCATCTTCATCTGCTCGGCCGTCGTTTCCGGGGTTGCCCTCTGCATCCTCTGCTATGTGTTGGTGCAAGAGATCCGTAAGTTCATGGCCAAGCGGAAAATGTCCCGCTGGGCCAGAGAGGCCAGTGCGCCGACCGTTGCCGAGCTTGATGGGGCAGAACACGAAGAGGTACTGCTTGCCTCCAACTACCTGCTCTACTTCATGATCGCCGCCTTGACCCTGGAAATACTTGACCTTATCTTTCGTGGCTATACCCAGGTTAAATCCTGGGATATCTTGCGCAAGGTCATCATGGAGCGTGATTTCTTCAAGATTTTCATCCTTCAGTACACGATTGGCAATGCGGTGCCGTTCCTCATGATGTCCCTGCCGGGAAGGACGGTCCGCCGCACCACACTTGCCACTGTCCTGGTGTTGTTCGGCGTGTTCATGATGCGTTATAACGTGGTTATCGGAGGCCAGGCCTTTTCGCTGAGTTTCGCCGGGTTCATGGAATACCATCTTCCCATCGTGCCGGAGGACTGGGAGACTTTCAAGGAGGGGTTGTTCGGGGCGTTGACGGTTGCGGCGACCCCCTTTGTCCTCTTCTATTTCATCAACAAGGTGCTGCCGGTTTTTGGCATGAAGGAATCACACTGAATCATCTGGCGTTTTGGTTGAGAACGAACAACGGCGCTCCCCGAAAAGGAGCGCCGTTGTCGTTTCTACAGGATAATTGAACTCGTCATGGATTCGGGTTCTTCAGAGGAGGACTGAGCTCCCTTCCTCCTTGCCACTTCCCCAGCGCCACCGACTCCAGGGCAGCGGCAAGGCCGAAGGAGAAAACGCTCACTACCAGCGGCATGCCTTGAATGCCGATAAGGTCCGAGAGAAAAACCTTGGATGCTCCCACAACGGTGACAAGAATGGCGATGTTGCGCAGTTCCTTGTTGCGATGCCGGAACGCAATAAACATGAGCAGGATTGCGGATAGATTGATTATTGTCGACTGGGCGCTGCGGAACGGGAAGTCGGCGGCTCCCGGGCCGCTGCCGAGGAGTTGTTGCATGATAACTCGCAGGAAGAAGAATGCACTGACGAGTGCTGCGAGCAGAGGGATGGCACCGCTGCTGTCTCGTGTGTCCAGGCGGGTGAATATTTCCGAAGTGGTAGGTGGGGAGGTCTTGCGGCAATGGCGGTAATGGAACAGACCGATGCCTGCTACGATGAGGGCAGCTGCTGAACCCATGTATGGCTGTGCACTTGTCGGCCGGGAGAATAGTACCAGGGCAAGTACCACGGCAGCATAGGCCTGGAGGAGGTACGAGCTGAGACGGACACCGCCACTTTGCCAACGGCTGGCAACGTAGCATAGGCCACAGGCCATGCCCGACAGGATAGGCAGCGCGGTCAGGGCATTGCCGAATGCCACGGGGAGCGCCATTGCGAGGAGGACTGTGCCGGCGACGACGAACGAGTTGGTGCCCGGTGCCCGTTCCAGGTGCCGACTGGCCAGCCAGGCGCCGAGACCGATATGGAACGCTGCAGCAACAATGCAAATGATTCCCAGGGCAGTTTTGTTCCCCATCCCGGCACCGACCACATAGTAGGCCGCGGCAAAACTCCAAATGACGTTGATGGTCGGTAGCGAGAAGTCGAAGCGGGCGATACGGTTACTGCCGCTGCGAAGAATGCCGAAGATGGCAATGGCCAGGTATGCTGCTGTCAGTGCGACGAGCGCCGGAATGAACCACGTGGGGGCCAGCTCAGGCGCTGGTTGCTGCTGTCGGTAGAGGGCGGTGCCGAGTCGCAGCGCCCAAAGGTGGAGCATGGCAAGGGTCACGCAGAGAATGATCCAGCGCATCCAGGAGCACCGTTTGATGCGTGCTGCCAGGCAACCGAGCACGTTGGCAGTGACCAGGATCATCGCCAGATAGGGGAAGAATGGATGCGGGTAATCTATGGCGGCTCCGGCGAGGCACATGCTCATGGTTCCCACTGAGATGGGGGTGAAGGCGTTATACCGGTAGCTGACAACGGCCATGCCTACACCGGTGGCCATGAGGGTGAAGTAGGCCGGTACCAGAGGCAGCGACTGGAAACGGGCGTGAGTTTCGACGACGATTGTGCCCATCAGCGCAGCCCCGCAGGCGGCAAACACCGGGGCAAGGGGGTTGCCCCGGTGAAAGAGGTACCAGCCTGTCAGCATCAGTGCGGCTGCGTAACCCATGCCGATTCCTGAACCGGTAAGGTTATTGATCAACCCTGCATCGGTAATGGTGCGCAGGATAAGAGCAACCACCAGCAGGAAACAGAGGGTGGCCAGTCGCGGCAGGAGAGAGGCTTTCCCTGCCCAGGTGAGCAGTTCTTCGGTAACTTCTGATGGGTCGGAAGGTTGGGGCGGAATCTTTTTTTCGGTCTTTTCAGAGAAGACTATATAAGGCGAAGCAGTATATGGTGGGGCTGCCGGAAGCACAGTGTCCAGAGGTTCGACGGGTTGCTCCCGGCTCGTTGACAGAAGGTCTACCCTCTGTTTGAGGGCCTGAAGTTCGGTGGTCAGTTCATTGACCTTTTGTTCCAGAGTCGACAGCGCATCAGCCATGATTTATTTTCTCCCCCTCCAGGTCGTCTGTTGTCAGGATGGTGGTGGTTGTGTGTAATATAAAACATCGGTTAATATATTTAGCATAATAATTATAGTAGGTTGAGTAAATTTTGCAGTGGATATAAGTTGTTGCTGGTATATTTTATAACGTAATTTATCGTTTGTAAAGGCTGGAGAAAGGTGGCTTTCTTGTCCGATACAAACCAGCCGCCTCAATTTCGGGTCGGCCAGGGCCAATATCCTAAGCCGGCGGAGCCGTTGATGCCGGCTGTTTTTATCTGTACTGCGAGTAAAGCCGGTTGAAACGAAAAAGGGCTGCCAAGTGGCAGCCCTTTTTCGTGCAGTCAGGAGCGGAGAGGATGTCAGTGCCCGCCGCCACCTCCCAGGAAGGCGATCAGCATCAGGGCCACGAGACCGAGCCCGATGAAGAGCGCAGTGAAGCCGAAACCTTTCACCAGGAAGTCATAAATAATGCCGCTGTTATGCTTGTTGGCAAACTGCTCGGTAATCCCCTCGGTTTCGTATCGTTTCCATTGATCGCCGCGTTCCACGATCATCTCTTCCTTGGCGATCTGGCCGTTGAAGATGACGAAGTCCATGGGGAACTTCTCCGGCCGGCCGTGGGTGTTGAAGAAGTGGACTGTGAAGATGAAGCCGGTAGCCAGCAACGCCTCGTCGGAGTGGATAATGGTGGCCACGTTGAACATCCAGCCCGGCAGGAATATGCCGAAGAGCTCGGGGAACCAGAGCATCAGGCCAGAGCCGCCGATGGCAAACATACCCCAGAAGACGGCGATGAAGTCGAATTTCTCCCAGTAGGTCCAGCGTTCAAAGGTCGGTTTCGGTCCCCGGAAGAAGAACCATTTGACCATGTTGGTCACGTCCTGTATGTCCCGCAGGTTGGGGCAGAGCGAATCGGGTCCGAAGAGCCGCTGGAAGAAGTTCCCCTTCACCTTGGTGCTGAAGAGGAGGAAATTGATGCTCATAACCAGCGCCATACCGAAGTAAACAAAGGTAATCCCCGCACAGTAGCGGTGGATCAGGCCGGCATGGGGCGAACCGCCGTACAATCCCATCATGTACTTGGCCCACGCCTGGTCGCTGAACTTGAGCGGCAGGCCGGTGAGGGAGAGGCCGAGGAAGCTGGTAATGACCAGGATGTGCATGAAGATGTGAATCCGGTTGAAACGGCGGTACTGTTTGTGCGGTTCGCTGATCTCGTGGTGAACATGACCGCTCTGCAGGGCTACTGCCTTTTCCCGGTTTTCCACAAAGCCGCGGAACATCCAGAGGAGGGTATGGACCCAGAAGACGGCGAAGGTGCCGACCAGGAGGCCGGTCATGCTGACGAAGGTATAGAAGAGTATCGGATATTGTTCCCGGTCGTGCTCGCCGTGGGCGTAGAACTTGGCAAAGAGCGGGGTGGCCTTGGTGTGGCATGCCTGGCACATCTTCACGAGGTTCTGGGGATTGATGGTGGATTTCGGATCGTCTTTCGGCAGCACCTGGTGAGCGGAGTGGCAATCGGCGCAACCGGCCACCTTTTCGGGGAAGCCGAGACGGTAGTTCTTGCCATGGTAACTGGCCAGATAAGAGGCAACGGCAACGGTCGGCACGTTGTTACGTTTCATCATCTTTGCGTCGGCATGGCACTTCATGCAGACCTTGGTATGGAATTCGCGCTCGGAGTGGGATCCTTTCGGTCCCAACGGCCTTATGTCGTGCAGGTTGTGGCAGTCGTTGCAGGCAGCGGAATCCTGATTGCCGGCGGCTACTGCCTTGCCGTGGATGGACCCCCGGTAGACGGCCTCCTTGTCGTGGCACTGGATGCATTTTGCCACTACTTTGCGCTTATCCTTTTTCCAGGGGGTGTGGGTATGGATGTCGGTGTGGCAGTTGGCGCAACGGACGTCTTTCTGGACGTGAACGCTATTGTAGTGCTCGGCATTTTCCCTTTTGTGGCACCGTTCACAGGCCACCTTATGGACCTTGATTTCTCCCCGCATATGTTTGGGGAGGTCGGTGATGTCCACGTGACAGCTGGTGCAGGCGTTTTTGCCATGCACCGATGCGGCGAAGCCGGCAATGGAAATTTTGTTGCTGTGGCAGCCAAGGCAGGTTGCCGGGTCGATGGCCATGCCCTGTTCGGCAAAGGCAGGCAGGATAGCGGTCAGGAGCAGGACAGGGAGCGAGAGCAAGATCATACGCCAGCGAAACATGTATTTCCTCCGTTTGACTTGGGGTAAAAATAGAATAAACGATTAATTATATGGATACATACATTGATTTAGGTTAATGGTCCGACATATTAAAAGAGCGCTTATAAAAAAGCAATCAAAAACGAGTATGCAGTATGCAGTTTGCCAAGATTTGGCCGGCGGGCTTTATCCCCTTATTTGTGCGGGCGGAGGGGGGGCGTCTTGACAAGGAACCGGGCTTCTGTTAGGGTCCGATGGATACTGCTCCATAGATAATTCACGAGGTTTTCTCACGACATGACAACCCCTCACAAGAAGCTGTTCATTCCCGGACCGATCGAGGTCCACCCGGATATCCTTCAGGCCATGGCTACCCCGATGGTGGGGCATCGCATGAAGGAATACGCCGTGCTGCACGGCCGGGTGAAGCAGAACCTGAAAAAGCTCCTTTTTACCGATGGCCGGGTTTTTCTTGCCACTTCCAGCGCCTTTGGCGTCATGGAAGGGGCGGTCCGCAACCTGGTGGCAAAGCGCTGCGCCAATTTCTGCAACGGTGCTTTTTCCGACAAATGGCATGACGTGACCCGTCGCTGCGGTATCGAGGCAGATGCCTACAAAGCGGAGTGGGGACAGCCCATTACCCCTGAACTGGTCGACCGGGCGCTGGCGACCGGCCGGTACGACGCCATTACCCTTATCCACAACGAAACCTCCACCGGTGTCATGTCTCCACTGGCGGAGATCGCCGAGGTGCTCAGGAACTATCCTGACGTCGTATCGATCATCGATACGGTATCCTCCATGAGTGCCATGAAGATCCCCCTGGATGAACTGGGGATCGACTGCTGTATCTTCGGGGTGCAGAAGGCGTTTGCCCTGCCGCCGGGACTGGCGGTTTTCACTGCTTCGGAAAAGGCCCTTACCAGGGCAAAAGGAGTGGAGGGTCGCGGCTACTACTTTGACTTCCTGGAGTTCGCGGCCAGTGACGAGAAGGACAATACACCGTCCACCCCCTGCATCTCGCTGATCTATGCCATGGACCGGCAACTGGAGCGGATCTTTGCCGAGGGGCTCGAGCATCGCTGGGCGCGGCACCAGGAGATGGCGACCTATGTCCGGGAGTGGGCACAGGCCCGGGGATTTGCCCTCTTTCCGCCTCCCCATGCCCGTTCCGTAACGCTCACCTGTGCGACCAATGAGCGCAATGTCGATCTGGGCTCGCTGAAAAGCAGGCTGGCGGAACGGGGGTATGCATTTGATGACGGTTACGGTAAAATTAAAGGCAAGACATTTCGGATTGCCCATATGGGCGACATGACACTGGATGATCTCAGGGAGTTTACCGGAGTAATCGAAGAACTGTTGGTGAATGCGTAGCATCGGGAAGGGCAAGAGGAGGTCGGTATGAAGTGTCCCAACTGTGGTGAAAGAACTTCGGTGGAGATCGACATGCACTCGGGAGGATTTTCTCCCGACGAGTTACCGGTGAAGGAGTGCGGTGTCTGCGGTCTGGTCTGGCGGGTCAAGTACGTTGGGGACCAGACGGAAGTGGATATCATCAAGCCGGCGACAAAGAAATGACAAAAAGGGCCAGTACGGTAACGTGCTGGCCCTTTTTTGTATTCGTGTGCGCCCGGCAGCAGGGCGCGTGGTCTACTGCCAGGAAATCGCCTGCACCGGACAGCCGTCTATGGCGCTTTGGATGTCAGATTCCGGTGCTCCGCCGGGATCGTAACATTCTGACTTGCCATCAGCGTTGAAGCGGAATACACCGGGGCAGGTGGAGACGCAGAGTCCGCAGCTGATGCATGCCTCCTGGTCGACGACAGGTATTTTTGCCATGCGATAAAGCCCTCCGGAAGATTGACCTTGTGAGCTTCATGGTAGCATCATCCGTGGGCATGTCAAATCATGTTCTGTCCTATGGTTGTTTCGTCTTGCGAAATTAAATTTAACTACAAAAATTTACTTGCTTTAAAGGTGTTTTCTGAGTAATTCTTCGGAATCTTTGTACGCGGAATGCTGCTGGATGGAATTTCCGGCCTTCGAGAACCATAGGTGGAAAAATCAATAAAACATGAGGAGGAAGTTGGCATGGGCTACGAGGTTAAGAACGCGCAACTGCGCAAGTGGGTGGATGAAGTAACGGCGTTGTGTACGCCTGATAATATTCACTGGTGCGACGGTTCGCAGGAGGAGTATGACAGCCTGTGCAGCCAACTGGTGCAAAGTGGCACATTCCGCAAACTGAACAACGACAAGCGCCCCAACAGCTATCTCGCCTGGTCCGATCCGATCGACGTCGCCCGGGTCGAAGACCGCACCTTCATCTGCAGCCTCTCCAAGCAGGATGCCGGCCCGACCAACAACTGGATGCATCCCAAGGAGATGAAGGAGAAGCTGGGCGATCTCTTCAAGGGGTGCATGAAGGGGCGCACCATGTACGTCATCCCCTTCAGCATGGGACCCCTGGGCTCGCCGATCGCCAAGATTGGGGTAGAGATCTCAGACTCCCCCTACGTTGCGGTTAATATGAAGATCATGACCCGCATGGGGAAACAGGTCGTCGACGTGCTCGGCGACGGCGAATTCGTGCCGTGCCTCCATTCGGTCGGCGCACCGTTGGCGCCGGGGCAGAAGGACGTCGCCTGGCCGTGCAACAAGGAGAAGTACATCGTCCACTTCCCCGAAGAGCGCGCCATCTGGTCGTTCGGCTCGGGTTACGGCGGCAACGCCCTGCTCGGCAAGAAGTGCCTGGCGCTGCGCATCGCCTCCAAGCAGGGTAAGGACGAAGGGTGGCTGGCCGAGCATATGCTGATCCTCGGCGTCCAGTCGCCCACCGGCGAAAAAACCTACGTTGGCGCCGCCTTTCCGAGTGCCTGCGGCAAGACCAACTTCGCCATGCTGATTCCTCCCAAACCGCTGCAGGACAAGGGGTGGAAGGTGACCACCCTAGGCGACGACATCGCCTGGATCAAGCCCGGCCCGGATGGCCAGGTCTACGCCATCAACCCCGAGTACGGCTACTTCGGCGTTGCCCCCGGCACCAACACCAAGACCAACCCCAACGCCATGGCCTCCTGTGCCGCGAACACCATCTTCACCAACGTTGCCCTGACCGAGGACGGTGACGTCTGGTGGGAGGGGATGACCGACGAGCCGCCGGCAAAGCTGACCGATTGGCAGGGGAACGCCTGGACACCGGATTGCGGCCGCCCGGCAGCCCATCCTAATTCCCGCTTCACTGCGCCGGCCTCCCAGTGCCCCTGTGTCGACCCTGACTGGGAAAACCCCAAAGGGGTGCCGATGAGCGCCTTCATCTTCGGCGGCCGCCGCAAGGATACCGTGCCGCTGGTCTACCAGGCCTTCAACTGGAACTTCGGCGTCTATCTTGCCTCAACCCTCGGCTCGGAGACCACTGCCGCCGCTGTCGGCGCCACCGGCAACGTGCGCCGCGACCCGTTCGCCATGCTTCCGTTCTGCGGCTACCACATGGCCGACTACTTCGGCCACTGGCTGCAGTTCGGCCGCACCGTCCCCAAGCCGCCGCGCATCTTCAGCGTCAACTGGTTTCGCAAGGACGCCAACGGCAAGTTCATCTGGCCCGGCTACGGCGACAACATGCGCGTCCTCAAGTGGATCGTCGAGCGCGTCCAGGGCAAAGCCGCGGCGGTCGAATCGCCGCTGGGCTGGATGCCGCGCTACGAGGACATGGACTGGGATGGCCTGGATATGACCCGTGAGAAGTTCAACGACCTGATGTCGGTCGACCGCGACGTCTGGCAGAACGAACTGGTCGCCCACGAAGAGCTCTTCGTCAAGCTCTTCGACCGTCTCCCCAAGGAGTTCCTGCACATGCGCGAACTGATCACCTCCAGCCTCTGGCGCTCCCCGGAGCATTGGGAGCAGGCCGCCGGAGCGACTGCCAACGAGGGGTGGAACGATTAAGCTGTCCGCGGTTGCCTGAACGCCGCACCTGTTGAACATGAAAGAGCTGGGTGGCAGTGCCGGTTTGTAACCGACCTGTTCCCCGGCTCTTTTTTTGTTTTGAAAGCGGATATGCCGGTGCCTCAATTCGGCTTGACAATGGCTCTGTGTGTAGTAAAACATTGTTGTTGCAGGAGCTGTTTTTTGAAAAAGAAGAGTGTCGTGAGACTGGTTCGTCGAACAATCCTTAACGGTTGAAAGGGGTTGATGTTATGAGCGGATACGGTAACGGTCACGATCAGAAAAGTCCGGAACAGCAGTTCAGTTTTTCCCGGCTGTTGGCCGAAAAGGGGGTGTCCCGGCGGGACTTCATAAAGTTCTGTTCGGCCACGGCGGCGGCACTGGCGCTTCCCCCCGCATTCGGGCCGCAGATTGCCCGGGCACTGGACGAGGTAAAGCGCCCCACCCTGGTCTGGCTGGAGTTCCAGAGCTGCACCGGTGACACCGAGGCGCTGCTCCGCGCCGCCAACCCGACCGTTGCCGAGATCGTGCTGGATATCCTCTCCATCGACTATGCCGAGACCATCATGGCCGCTGCGGGACACCTGGCCGAGGCCAATCTCGACAAAGTGCTGAAGGAGGAAAAAGGAAAGTATATTGCCGTGGTGGAAGGCTCCATCCCGCTGAAGGATGACGGTATCTACTGCTGCATCGGCGGCAGGACCGCCGCTGACCGGGCGCGGGAGGTTTGCGGTGGCGCCTTTGCCACTATCGCGGTGGGGACCTGCGCCTCCTATGGTGGCATCCCTGCCGCAGCCCCCAACCCGACCGGCGCCGTCGGCGTAGCCAAGGCAGTCCCCAGCGCCACAGTCATCAACCTCCCCGGCTGCCCCCTGAATGCCGACAACCTCACCGCCACCATCGTTCACTTTCTCCTCTTCAAGAAGCTGCCGGCCACCGACGGCATCGGCCGTCCCCTGTTCGCTTATGGCAAGCGGATCCATGACAACTGCGAGCGTCGGCCCCACTTCGACGCCGGCCAGTACGTGGAGGCCTGGGGGGACCAGGGCCACCGGAAGGGGTTCTGCCTCTACAAGATGGGGTGCAAGGGGCCGGAAACCTGGCATAACTGCCCGACCCAGCGGTACAACGACAAGACGAGTTGGCCGGTCGGCTCGGGCCACGGCTGTGCCGGCTGCTCCCAGCCGATGTTCTGGGACACCATGACCCCATTTTACCGGCGGCTCCCCAATGTGCCGGGGTTTGGCATCGAGACCACGGCCGACACCATCGGCCTCGGCCTGGCGGCTGGCACGGCAGCGGCATTCGCGGCCCATGGCGTGGTCAGCGCCTTTAGGCGCGGCGACACTTCCGAAGGGGCAAAGGAGGAGTAATCTATGACCAGGATTGTCGTGGACCCGATTACCCGGATCGAAGGACACCTGCGTATCGAGGCGGAGGTAAGCGGCGGCAGGATCACCAACGCCTGGAGCTCAAGCACCATGTTCCGGGGGATCGAAAAGATCCTGAAAGGGCGCGATCCGCGCGATGCCTGGTTCTTTACCCAGCGCTTCTGCGGTGTCTGCACCACGGTTCACTCCATCGCCTCCATCCGGGCGGTGGAGAACGCCCTGAACATCAAGGTGCCCCCCAACGCCGAATCGATCCGCAATATCATCATGGGGATACAGAACGTGCAGGACCACGTCATCCATTTCTACCACCTGCACGCCCTGGACTGGGTGGACATCACCTCGGCCCTGCAGGCCGACCCGGCCAGGACCGCCCAACTTGCCACCTCCATCTCCGACTGGCCCCTCAACTCCTTCACCTACTTCAAGGGGATACAGGAGCGGCTGAAGGCATTCGTGGCCAAGGGGCGCCTCGGTCCGTTTGCCAACGCCTACTGGGGGCATCCGGCCATGAAGCTCCCGCCGGAGGCCAACCTGATGGCCACGGCCCATTACCTGGAGGCGCTTGAGTGGCAGAAGGACGTCATCCGTATCCACGCCATCCTGGGGAGCAAGAACCCCCATCCCCAGACCTTTCTGGTGGGGGGGATGGCAATCCCGGTCGATCCCGACTCCCAGAATGCCCTCAATGCCGACAAGCTGACCGAGATCGGCGGCTTGCTGAAAAAGGCCAAGGAGTTCGTGGAAAAGGTCTACATTCCCGACCTGCTAGCGGTCGCCTCCTTCTACAAGGATTGGGCCGGAATCGGGGCCGGCGTGGGGAACTACCTCTCCTGCGGCGAGTTCCCGGACCCGGTGAGCGGCCACCTTTTCTTTCCGGCAGGGATCGTGCTCGGCAGGGACCTTACCAAGGTCCATCCGCTGGATCACCGGAAGGTCGCCGAGTACGTGGACCACTCCTGGTACGACCCCTCGGCTGGGCAGGGGAAGGGCGCCCACCCGTGGGAGGGGGAGACCGAGGCGCGGTACAGCGGTCCCAAACCACCGTACCAGCAACTGGACACGGATCGAAAGTATTCCTGGGTCAAGGCCCCCCGCTATGAGGAGCGGCCGATGGAGGTCGGCCCGCTTGCCAAGCTCCTGGTCGCCTACGCCTCGGGCCACACACCGACCCGTGATGCAGTGGGTTTCGTTCTGAAACAGCTGAACGTCGGTCCCGAGGCGCTGTTCTCCACCCTGGGACGGACCGCGGCCCGGGGGCTCGACTGCCTCATTACCGCCCAGCAGCTCCCGACCTGGCATGCCCAACTGGTGGACAACATGGGCAAGGGAGACCTGCGGGTCCATACTGGCGAGAAGTGGGACCCGGCCACCTGGCCCATGGAAGCGGCCGGCTACGGCTGGCACGAGGCGCCGCGGGGGGCACTCGGGCACTGGATCAAGATCAGGGACCAGAAGATCCTCAACTACCAGGCCGTGGTCCCCTCCACCTGGAACGCCTCGCCCCGTGACCACAAGGGGCAGCGGGGGCCCTACGAGGAGGCACTCATCGGCACCCCCATCGCCGATCCGAACCGGCCGGTGGAGATCCTCCGCACCATCCACTCCTTCGATCCCTGTCTGGCCTGCGCAGTGCATCTGCTGGATACCCGGGGGAACGAGATGGTACGGGTTACCGTGAAATAGGAGTCGCCCATGGGACATCTGTATGAAAAGTATGTCTGGGAAGTCCCGGTGCGGGTCACCCACTGGGTCAACATGCTCGCCATCGTCACCCTGACGGTTACCGGGCTGTTCATCGGCTCACCGAAGACCGTGGCCCTGACGCCGTCCGCATTCGCCATGGGGTGGATCAGGTTCATCCACTTCGTGGCCGGTTACACCTTGAGCGTCAGTGTCCTGGCCCGGATCTACTGGGCGCTGGTAACGAAGAACAGCTATGCCGGCTGGCGGGAGTTCTTCCCGATCCTGACCCGTGACGGGCGGCACAAGATGCTGGCAGCCTTCAAGTACTACACGTTCATCAGCAAGAAGGTCCCGGCAGCGCCGGGGCACAACGCCCTGGCCGGCACCGCCTATGCGGTGGTTTTCCTCCTCTATCTGACCATGATCGGCACCGGGTTTGCGCTTTACTCGGAACGGGCGCCGAACGGCATCCTGCACAAGGCGTTTGCGTGGCTCTTCTGGCTCTTTTCCAACCAGGGGATGCGGCTCACCCACCACTGCGTCATGTGGCTATTGATCGCCTTTGCCATCCACCATGTCTACAGCGCCTGGCTGATGGACGTGAAGGAAAAGGGCGGTGTGATGTCGAGCATCTTCAGTGGCTACAAGACCGTGCGGAGCAAGGAGTGACAGACTCTATCCTCGTGCTCGGCATCGGTAACCTGCTGATGGCCGACGACGGTGTCGGCGTCAGGGTGGTGCAGGGGCTGGCGTCGCGTTACCGCTTTCCGGCCGGGGTGACCGTGCTGGACGGAGGAACCCTGGGGCTTGACCTCCTCCCCCGGCTGGAAGGGGTCGAGCGGCTGCTGGTGGTGGATGCGGTGGAGACTGGCGAAAAGCCGGGCACCATGGTCCGGCTCACCGGAGAGGATATCCCGCTGGCCCTGGAGACCAAGGTGTCGCCCCACCAGATGGGGCTGAAAGACCTGCTGACCGTGGCAGCCCTTCAGGGGCATGTTCCCCGGGAGATGGTTCTCTGGGGGGTGCAGCCGGCGAGCATCGAGCTGGATATGGCGCTCACCCCGCCGGTGGCGGAGAAACTGCCGCTGTTGGAGGGGGAGATCTTGCGGGAGCTGGCTGTTTGGGGGGTGGCTCCGGATTCGCGCTGATTCCGGTTTCCTGGAGAGGTGGCACGGAAAGGGCCCGGCGCGCACGCTGTCCGGGCCTTTTTGCGTGTCCCGGTATTAGCGTTCCTCATGTCGGAAAAGATAAACCTGTTGACCTTGAGAGGATGAGGGGGTAATTAAGAATAACTTATTCATGAGGAGCCCTGACGATAGGCTGAAGGGATGACAACGCCGCTTCCAGTGTGACAAGGAAGCGGTTTTTTGTTTTGTGGAGGTGAGATGGCGTCGAATCTGAAGGAGCTTGTTCAGCGGTACAAGGCGGACCCGGAGTCGGTCTACAACACCTGGTTCATCGACAACGAGACGCGGATGAAGGCGTTTCGCTCTATCCGGCGCGGGGTCATCGATGTTATCGAGGCGATCAAGTCCGGCGCCTTCCCCAACGACTTCAAGGGCTCACCCCTGGAGTTCGTCCTCACCTGCATCACCGAGCAGAAACAGGTCTTCGAGGGGGCGGCCCACCCGTTCTACTGGAAGCCGAAGCTCCGCATACCCGACATCTACGAGAATGAGGAGCACAAGGCCGCTTTCGGCCGCTTCCTGGAGGGTTGCCTCTCCTGCTCCACCGCCGACCGTATTATCCGCGAGATCCTCACCCTGGACGACCGGCGCATCAAGGGGCTCGGCCCCGCCGTCGCCAACATCCTCTATTTCCTCCACCCGACCTACATCCCTCCCTTCAACACCGCCATGCTGAACGGCTTCAACACCGTTTTTAGCGACAACAAGAAGCTCGGCTCCTGGCCGGCGTACCTGGAGATGCGGGAGACGGTCATCCGGGCCAACGAGGAGCTGCAGCCGGCGCTCTCCAAGGACCTGGGGGCGATTTCGGGGCTCCTCTTCGACGTGGGGGTGGGAAAGATCGCCCTTGCCGGGAACTTCGAGACCGCGCTGGAGTTCGACCGGGCGAAGCTGGAGAAGGCACTGAAGAAGCGGCACGAGGAGGTGCGGAGGGCGCAGGAGGAGGAGAACTCGCACCTGGAAATGCAGCTGACGCTGACGCGGATGGGGCGCGACCTCGGCTACGACGTCTGGGTGGCGGCCAACGACCGGATGCGGAGCCTGAACGGCGTGAGCCTGCAATCCCTGACGTTGTCGGAGTTGCCGAAGCTGGAGATGGCGCCGGAGGTGCTCCGGACGGTATCGCTGATCGACGTTATCTGGCTCAATCGGGAGAGCCGACAGATCGAGTGCGCCTTCGAGATAGAGAAAAGCACCTCCATCTACTCCGGCATGCTGCGGCTCCTGGATCTGGCGTCATCGCTCGGGGACAGGAAGTACGACTTTTTCCTGGTCGCGCCGGACAGCCGGGAGAAGGAGATCGTCGCCCAGCTTCAGCGGCCTGCGTTTCGGAGTCTGGCGAGCGTGGCGTTCCGTTATCTGCTGTTTTCGGACATTTCGTGCAACTGCGAGGCGATGGGGCGGTTTGGGGATGATTGGCGGGTTTTGTTGAAGGTGGCGCGGGGGAATTAAATACGGATGTCCCCTGAATTCACCAAAGCTTGAATGATATCGGACGAGTAACGTAAATTTACACGTACGTACTTTTGTTTTTTAATCTGATGGGGTGTGGTACAAGAGATGGCGGAACAAAGGAAATGCCGGAATATGCTCCTGAAAATATCATGAGCACAGACAAAATGTTCCATTTAAGTAGATCACCAGTTCACGCGCGCGCATGAACTGCTCAATAACTTGTTGCAGAGCAAGCGGAAACGGTAAGTAATAAGGGTAACGCTGAAAGGGCTAGAAGATGTCTCATTATTTTCTCATTTTTTAATCATCCAACACGTTATTGGTCGTATACAAGGAGCGAATTCTGTGTACGAAGAGTTTAGGACTATTCTCATTGAGCAATTGCTCTGGATCGATGATTATCTCGATGAGAGCGATGTGCCTGTACATGAAAGAAGCCTACGGGCAGCAATAACCTTTGTTGACATCTGCATTATCGAAATTAGCAATAGTACTAAGGAAGATTTCATCCATAGCAACAAATTTGATGAAATAGTGAATGTAATAACAGATTGGTATTACGAAAAGTACGGCCAGTTAATGAAACCCAAGAAGGAGATACTTTCCGGGATTGTCAGGTATTACAAACAGCCGGTACTACTAAAAATACCTACAACAACTAAAGTTGAAAAAGCGGATGAGACAGCGTGGCTTACATTTCCCTGAATCCGTGACGAGTTTTAGCAGACAGCTTTGATTTGGGGCGATCGGGGATTTTTTGAGTTTATCACCCCCTGGATCTGGAAAAAGTGACGCCCTATTCTGCGCTACAACCCTTGTTCTCTGAC
>JAJZTK010000104.1 GCA_021849045.1 Deltaproteobacteria bacterium
GGCTGTAACTGGATTCGATTCGTCTTCACGGTGTACCTCCAATAATTGGGATACCGTAAAGATACTACAGGCATACGTCACAATATGTCATACCAGCTGGAAAGCCGGAGATTAGTACTACTCAGGTTTTGTGATATAAACTTGACCACAGCAACGACCCAATCGAGATGGATAAAATGGATTTGACTTGGTTGGTGGTTTGTGACTTATTTTGTCGCACCTATCTGTTATATCAAACCTCAACGCACGTTTTTGAGCACATTTCTTTTATCTATCCTGGGACAGGAGTGAGATGAACGGTTTGATCGACGACAATCTCAGTGGCGAACTGAACCGATTGGAGATGCTCCGCGCCGACGGAGAGCCCACGGGACTTTATTTTGTCGCTGACAAGGATGGCGCCGATTCTAGTATCCGCATAGCCCTCGAACAGGCCGACAAGTATAATGCACACGCAGTTTTCTTTCGCATTTTTCCTGACGAAGACAACCGTTCTCCGATTCCCCAAATTTACATCTATCATGACATTGCGCTGTCTCTGAATAATCCCTATTACGCCGGAATACACCGGCGTCTTTGGAACGCGGGAGTCGTTCCCCTGGTGTTTATTCTGACTGCCGGGCAGGTGAAAATTCTGAACTGCCGGCAGGAACCTCATATTGACAAGGCCACCAAAGAGCCTGTTTTTACTCCTTTCTGGGCACTTGAAAAGATAGTGGCTATCAACAGGGCGTTTGCGGTAAGAGAAATCGCCGTAGGAACCCTCTGGGAGGACCCCAAGTTCAAGAACGATTTCGTCCTTGAAAAAACCGCCTACTTCAAGCTGCTCACTCACCTCAAATCGTTCAGGCAGGAACTGATCGCGCTGAATGTCATGTCGAAGCCCACCGTAAACCGCATCCTGGTCATGGCAATTCTGGTCAAGTATCTGAACGACCGCCAGGATTCGGCAGAGAACCGGGTGTTCGAAAAGGGATTCTTACGGCGCTTTTCCCATGCGAACAATGATGACCTTGAATCGCTCTTTCGGGAAAAGGGGAGCTGTATCAGGCTGTTTGACCATTTGAGCAGGCATTTCAACGGTGGCATCTTCGAGCTGACCGATAATGAAAAGGCTGAGCTGGCACAGGCCGATCTCTCACGTATCGCTGACTTCCTTAAAGGGGACGAGGAACCGACAGGGCAGAGACTTTTCTGGCCGCTCTATTCGTTCGAAGATCTTCCTGTTGAGTTGATCAGCAATGTTTACGAAGAGTTCCTGGCGAAAGAAGACGGCGGAGAAAGTAAAGGGATTGTCTACACCCCACCCATGTTGGTCGATTTTCTCCTTGACCGCTGCTTGCCTCTCGACGTCAAGACCCTTTCCTGGAAAATCCTCGATCCGGCCTGCGGTTCGGGCATCTTCCTGGTGGGCGCGTTCAAGCGCCTGATTCAATGCTGGCGCATGGCCAATGACTGGAAACGGCCAACCCATCTCGACCTGAAAAGAATCCTGAAAAACAACATCTTCGGTTTCGACGAGAAATCGGAAGCGGTACGGATCACGGCCTTCAGCCTGTGCGTGGCCCTTTGTGACGAACTGGAACCATTGGTTATCTGGAAGGAACTCAAGTTCGACAATCTGCAAAAGAGCAATCTCCAGGGGAGGGATTTCTTTGAGATCGTCGAGTCCGGAGAATTCAATAACCATTTTGACCTGATCATCGGCAACCCTCCGTTTGACAGCAAGCTGACAACCGCTGCCGCAAGGCATGTTGAATCAGTCCACGCCAAACTTCGGCCCAAGCTTCCTGATATGCAGCTCGCACTTCTTTTCCTCGAACAATCCTTTCGGCTTGCCCGTAAAGATGCGACGATTTGTCTAATCCAGCCGGCAGGGCCATTGTTGTACAACGGCAACGCTCTTACATTTCGCGGCTACCTGTTTGAGCGATTTGCCATCGACCAAGTCTTTGATTTCACCCCGCTGGAAGGGGTGCTTTTCTCAAAGGCGCAGGTCGCGGCAGCAGCGATAATCGGCAGCAACGCCCACGCAGGAACGGACAAGATTCTGCATGTAACTTTTCGCAGAACCAGGGCAATCAAGGAAAAACTCCTGTTTGAGTTGGACCCGTACGATTTTCACTGGATAGCCCGAAAATCAGTAGCAAAGAACCAATATGCCTGGAAAGCCAATCTGCTTGGCGGCGGTCGCCTTCACCGGATGCTGAATCGACTGTTTGGTGAAGTTCCAACATTGGGAGAATATTTAGAACAAAAAAGAAAAAATGATGGCTGGAAGTTTGGGGAAGGCTTTACTGAGGGCGGCGCATCAAAATTGAATAAGCTTCAAAATGTAGTGGAACTTACAAAGTTAGATCCTCATATGTTGATGCAAGAGTACAAATTAAAATCAATTCCAAAACTTGCTCCTTGGATTACAGGAAAACTCCAGGTTCGGGCTGAAGCATTAGTAGCACATAGAAATGTCAAATACGATGTAACTCCTTGTGAATTGCGATTCTTTCACCGAACTTGCAGTAGTATTAAATCTATTTTTGAGCCTCCACATATTGTTATTAAGAAAATTGTTGATGGAGCATCTATTCCAGCGGTTTTTTCAGATGAAGAATTAGTTTTCTGCAAACGATTTATCGGCATTCATGCCCCTCAAAAGGATACGGCTAAACTTCATAAGTTAGTGGCTCGTTTTGACGAATCCTATTTGTACGCGATCTTAGCTGCTATTGTAAGCAGCGAAATGCTGGTGAAGCGAGCAACAACACTACTAAAAAGTGACATTATGTCGTTACCATATCCTGATGATCAGCAGGAGATTGATCTGAATTTCTGGGAGCAAACACTCATTGATGATATCGGAAATTACCTTGTCGATTTCCGGCGAAGCGGTGAAAAAGCTTCCGTTCTCACTAAAACGGATGAATCGGACTTGCGCAAATTTGGTGAGATGTACTGTGGTATCCTCAATCCCGTGTACAAACAGTTCCGCCCCTTGCAGCCACGCCATTTCGGCGCCTTCATCTGCTACCCCTTCTGCTATGGCGATTCACCGCAAATCGAATTGCCGGATGAAAACCAGGTTGTGTCGTTCCTTGATGAATTGCTTCACCGCCGGCATGGCAGCCGCCTGTTCGTGAATCGGATACTCCGTCTGTACGATCGTAATGTCATCTTCATGATCAAACCGAATCAGAAGAGGTACTGGCTCCGTTCAATTGCTCTTCGCGATGCCGACGAAACCCTGATTGACCTCCTGGAGCAGGGATATTGAGCGCGGTGACAATTCTTCATACTGATCGTGCGCTCAAAGGCATTGGCGATTTCAGTGGTCCTCCCCCAAACATCCACTTCCTTAGAGTTGTAGAGATCGTAAAGGCAGCGCTCCCGCTTTTCGCCAGTTCTGCCCTCAGTAGCGGTATAGAGAACGAGAAGGGGCTGAACAGTCGACTTGCGCGGTTCATCAATAATGTCGGTGACGACCGGCAAATGCCTTACACTGCGCAGATAGAGAGCATGGAAGATGAAGCGCGGGGCGACAGTCCGGCTACGGACATTGGCATTCACCTGAAGGTTGATGACATCGCCATCGATCCACCCAAGATTACAGTTTTTGAGGGTAAACGTCTGTCATCAGCACTGCCTGAAAAACGCCGCCGCGAATACGTGATCGGGCACGATGAGAGAGGGAAGCATGTCGCGTGCGGAGGTATGGAGCGTTTCAAACGAGCCATCCACGGAGGCAAGTTCTGTCACGCGGGAATGATTGGCTATCTTCAAGATGGTACACCTGAGAACTGGCGAGACAAAATCAATGCCTGGATATCCGATTTAAGCAGCCAGCCCTTCGATCCTGCATGGTCGGAGCGGGAACATCTGACGCCACAAATACCCGATGAAGGAGTTGCGGAATGTTCATCGGTTGTGCATCGTGCCCACACCGATCTTCATCTAACGCACCTGTGGGTTGACCTCTTACAGAAAAACGTCGCATCAACCGATAGATAAGATTGTCTGGCAGTTTACCCCCTTGAAAATGACGGCCCGTCCCATGAAAGCATTGCACATCATCTGTACCTTTTGCCTACTGCTTCTCGCGGCGACGGCTCTGGCGGCCCGCACCTCGCCGGTGGACGGCGGGGTCCTGACCTCCGGGCCGGGGCTTCGGCTCGACCCGTTCGGCAGCGGCCGGATGGTGCAGCACAATGGCTGGGACATCGCCGTGCCGGCCGGTACGCCGGTCTATCCGACCCAGGACGGGACAGTCTACTTTGCCGGTCCGTACAAAGGGTACGGCAACCTGGTGGCGGTGGAGCACGGCCAGGGGGTCCTGACCCTCTACGGCCATAACTCCGAGGTTCTGGTGAAGCCGGGCCAGCGGGTCGACACGAAGACGGTCATTGCCCACGCGGGCAGCACCGGCCGCTCCACCGGGCCCCATGTCCACTACGAGGTGCGCCAGCTGCCGGCCACACAACGCCAGGAGCGCCGCGAACAGTTTGCCGCGGAGCTGAAGGCAGCGGTCGAGGAGAGGCTGGATCAGCTGATTACGGATTTCGAGACCGGCAAGGGGGGGCCTGACACTGGTTCATATCTCCCGCCGGACCTGGACGAGTGAGCGGGGCTTTCCCCATGACCCCCCAGTTCCATGCCTCCCTGATCAACGACCCCTTCGGCGACCCCGGACTGTACATCGACTTCCTCTTTCAGCGCCGTGCCATCATGTTTGATATCGGCACCGTCGCCCAAGTGCCGACCCGTAAGCTGCTCCGGGTCAGCCACGTCTTCGTCAGCCACTGCCACATCGACCACTTCATCGGTTTCGATCACCTGCTCCGTCTCTCCCTGGGGCGTGACAAGGTACTTCACCTTTTCGGCCCGCCCGGTTTCACGACCCAGGTGGAGCACCGCCTCGGCGCCTACACCTGGAACCTGGTCTACAGCTACGAGACCGACTTTACCGTAGTTGCCACCGAGCTGTTGCCGACCGGTGGAGCCCGCCGCGCCGAGTTCCACTGCCGGCACCAGTT
Organism: Deltaproteobacteria bacterium; assembly: GCA_021849045.1. Lineage (GTDB taxonomy): Bacteria > Desulfobacterota > Desulfuromonadia > Geobacterales > DSM-12255 > Geomobilibacter. Next base: position 5,028 of record JAJZTK010000104.1, read on the forward strand.
CCGGCGGGAAGGGGAGGCGACGCTTACGGTCGATAATGGCCTGTTGCTGGACGAGGAAGAGTTGCGGGTGAGGGCCACGTTCCTGGACCACAAGGTGCCCTGCCTGGCCTTCGCCCTGGAGGAAAAGGCACACGTGAACGTTCACAAGAGCCGGCTGGAGGCGATGGGGCTGCCGACCGGCCCCTGGCTGCAGGAGTTGAAGAAGGCAGTGCTTAAGGAAGAGTCCGATGACCTCCCGATCAGGGTTCGGTGGCGGGACGGGGATACCGTCCGGGAACGGTTCATCCCCCTCGGTACCCTGCGCCACGAGGCGTTGCGAGTGGTGGCGGGGCAAAAGATCGCCTATGTGACCGATGTCGGCTTTACGGCGGAAAACGTCGGCCGTATCGTTGAACTCGCCCACGGCGCCGACTATCTCTTTATCGAGGCGACCTTCATGGATCAGGATGCCGACCGCGCATTGGACCGCTCCCACCTCACCGCCCGCCAGGCGGGTGAGCTGGCCCGGCGGGCCGGTGCCGAGCGGGTGATCCCGTTTCATTTTTCACCCCGGTATCTTGATCAGGAGAACGCCCTCCGTGAGGAGGTCGCTCAAGCCTTTGCCAGTGTGCAACGAGCGACAGATGTTGATTTCCTTCCCCGTGATGACGTATAAGAACGATTCGAGAAATCCCACCCCTTTTGGGGCGAGTGAGGTGCATGTGGCAACATCGGTAAAGGAAAAAGTCAGCCTGGTCAGTCTGGGCTGCCCGAAGAATCTGGTGGATGCGGAAGTGATGCTCGGCTACCTGGCCCAGCAGGGGTATGAAGTGACCACCGACGAGCACGAGGCGGACATCATCATCGTCAATACCTGCTCGTTTATCAAAGAGGCCAAGCAGGAGAGCGTCGACACCATCCTCGACCTGGCCGACCGGAAGCAGGACGGCCGCTGCAAGCTGCTGGTGGTGACCGGTTGCCTTCCCCAGCGGTACCAGGAGGAGTTGGCCAAGGAACTCCCCGAGGTGGACATCTTCGTCGGTACCGGCGACTATCCGCGGATCGCCGAGATCATCGCCGAGAAACGGGGGATCGAGGGCCAGGTCCGCTACACCGGCGACCCCAACTACCTGTTCGATCCGGAGATGCCGCGGCTGCAGTCGTCTCCCTATTACTATTCGTATCTGAAGATCGCCGAGGGGTGCTCCAACTGCTGCTCCTACTGCGTCATTCCGAGCCTGCGCGGACCCTTTCGCTCCCGTCCCGTTGACCAGCTTCTCAAGGAAGCGGAGGCCCTGGTGGCCAGGGGGGTGAAGGAGTTGAACCTGATCGCCCAGGACATCACCGGCTACGGCCGGGACCTTCCCGGCGGTGTCAACCTGGCCGGCCTGGTGCGGGAACTGGCGAAGCTTGAGGGGCTTAAGTGGATCAGGCTCCTCTATGCCTATCCGGACGGTATTGACGACAGCCTGATCGAGGTGCTCAAAAACGAGCCCAAGGTCTGCAAGTACCTGGATATCCCGCTCCAGCACATCAGCGACCCGATCCTTAGCGGGATGAACCGGCGCAGTTCCGAGGAGCAGGTCCGCACGCTCATCAGCCGGCTCCGCAGCGAGATCCCCGACCTGGCCATCCGCACTTCGCTCATCGTCGGCTTTCCCGGCGAGACCGAGGAGGATTTCAAGAAACTGAGCCACTTCGTGGAGGAGGTACAGTTCGACCGTCTGGGGGTGTTCTGCTATTCGCGGGAAGAAGGGACTCCGGCGGCAGAGCTGCCCGAGCAGATCTCCGAGCGGGTCAAGCGGGAGCGTTACAAGAAGCTGATGAAGAGCCAGGCAAGGGTATCCTTCAAGCGCAACCGGCGGCTGATCGATACCGTCGAGCAGGTGCTCGTGGAAGGGTACAGCGAGGAGACCGAACTCCTGTTGAAGGGTCGCTCCTCCCGCCAGGCCCCGGACATCGACGGACTGGTCTACATCACCGCCGGCCAGGCCAATGTGGGGGATATCGTTCGCTTAAGGATCACCGATTCGTCCGACTATGACCTCATCGGCGAGATCGTTTCGGGGTAGTTTCGGCACCCCCCTTTTCCCTTGACAACGGGTTGTTATTCAGTATTATTGCTGCGCCCCGAGGGGGGTCGATTTTATCCAGATTGGAGACGCTACATGGTTGAAAAGCTTGAGGAGATGAGAAGCCTCCTGCTCAAGATGAAGGAGGAAACCCTCCAGGAGATAAGCAAGTCCGTAAAGAACGGTTCCGGTGCCACCACCGACGAGCCGAGCGGTGACATCTACGACCAGGCCTCCAACGAGCGTGACCGGGAGCTGTCGCTTCTCCTGGGCGACCGGGAGCGGGAGAAGGTGCGCAGCATTGAAGAGGCCCTGCTCAGGATTGACGAAGGTGAGTACGGCATCTGCGAGGAGTGTGAAGAAGAGATCCCGCTGACGCGCTTGAAGGTGATGCCGTTTGCCCGCCTCTGTGTCCGGTGCAAGTCGGACATGGAAAAGGTCCAGGCCCAGAAGAAGCGTTTCGAAGAGGACCGGGTCTACCGGGACATCGCCATCGGCGAGGAGGAGGGGGAGTAGGTCTCTTCCTTCGGTAACTGAAAAGAGGCGCTGTCTTCGTGGCAGCGCCTCTTTTTTATTTCCCCAGGAGCCGGCCGTACTCGGCCGGGGTGATTCCGGTCTGCCAGTGCCCGGTCACTCTTCCCACCATAGAGCCACCCCAGAAGATTCCCACCACCAGGATGGCGAACAAGAGCCCCGACACGACGACTTTTCTTCCTACCAGTTTCATCGCCAGCGCCTTGTCGGTCCGGCAGAGGCTTATGCAGCGCCAGCAACCGATGCATTCTGCCGATGAAACCCGGTCGCTGCTCATGACCGGCAGGTAGGAGGGGCAGACCTGGTTGCAGACGCCGCAGCCGACACAGGCCTCCCGGTCCCTGGTAACTTTGACCGGCGATAGGCGCGACACGAGGCCCAGCAGGGCGCCGTAGGGGCAGAGGAAGCGGCAGAAGGCGTTTTTCACCGGCACGGAGAGGACAAGCAGGAGGCCGATGATGGTCACTGCCGTTGTGGAGGGGTGGCGGAAGAATTCCAGCAGCCGCACGTCCGCCACCTTGTGGTAGTCGGAATGGATGAACGCCTGCACCTGGCCGGCCGGCATGGCGACCAGGATGGAGTAGAGAAAGAAGGCGAGAAGCAGGTATTTCACACCCCGCAAGGGGATGTCCAGCCAGCGCGGCGGACGCAGGTTGCGCCGCAGGAGCGAAAAGCTCCCCTTCCAGAGGAGCTCGGACAGGGTGCCGATCGGGCAGATCCAGGAGCAGAACGCACGTTTGAGAAGCAGGGAGACAGCGATCGCCGCCAGCAGGGTCACCACGGCGGCCGGGTGGACCGGGTTGATGGTGCCGCTTACCGCCCAGTCCTTTATTCCCAGGAGCCCGGAGATGGGGAGGAACGCCTCGATCCCCGGCGGCCGGGAGGTGGCGCCGATCATGCCGCCCGACTGGAAGAAGAGGACGAAGCGGAACAAACGGTAGCCGAGGTAGAGGCAAAAAAGGAGAAACGACCACTGGATTGCGATCCGGAGCGGCTGCATGAAACGGTTGGGCATGATGGGCCTTTGTGACGTATTATGTCGCATGGGTGGTGTATGCTGATTCCATGAACGCTCAGGAGGTTGTCATGGAACCGTTCGTTATTGTTGCTGCCGCTATCGTCGCGTACTGCTCTTGGCTCGCCCTGGTGGACGAACTGCGCGACTGGGGACTGCTCCGTCGCCGGGAGCGGGCTGCCGACCCGCGGCCGTCCGCGGTCAGGGCCGCGCCTCCGGTCGTTTCTCGAGCCGCGTGTCCAGGAGATGGCGGGGGTGTACGTTGGCCAGTGATCGCAAAAGGCTCCGCTTGACGTGGGGGTAGCTCTTCTGCAGGGTGGTCAGAAGCTCCTTCATCTTTTTCCGCTGCTGATCGGCCGAGCCGCAGACCGGGCAACAGCAGCAGACGACCGGGAAGCGGTTTTGCCGGGAGAACGGAATGATATCCTGTTCCTCCACGTAGACCAGCGGCCTGATCACCGTGATCTTGCCGTTGTCGGCCAGCATGCCGGGGGCCATCGCCTTGAGCGATCCGACGAAGAACTGGTTGAGGAGCAGGGTCTCCACAAAGTCGTCCAGGTGGTGCCCCAGGGCCAGTTTATTGCAGCCGAGCCGTTCGGCCAGGGTGTACAGTGACCCCCGCTTCAAGCGGGCGCAGATGGAGCAGTAGGACGATCCCGGCCTCCGTTTTGACTGTATGATGTCGTAATGGTCGGTCGTTTCCATGTGGTAGGCAAAACCGCGCTCCCGAAGGTGATCCTCGATGATGTCGGTGCGAAACCCCGGATAGCCCGAGTCGATAGTGATGGCCACCAGTTCGTACTTGACCGGTGCCCGCCGCCGTAACTCCTCCAGGATATGGAGGAGCGTGTACGAATCCTTGCCGCCGGAAACCCCCACCGCGATCCGGTCTCCCTCCGCGATCAGCCCGTAGTCGCCAATCGCCTTGCCCACTGCATGCTTTATCCTGATATAACGCTTGTCTTCCGTCAGTTTCATTATCTCTCCCGCGCCCGAAAAAAGGCGTCCGGCGCAACGATCAGCCTACTGGAAATCCGCTCGGTTCGTCAAGGGAAAGGGGGGCGGTGACTCGTCAACTGCCGGTTGCTCGGGTATACTTCAATGCAACGAACCGGTTCCCGGAGGCTGCCATGAAACTGTACGATATTTCCCTGTCGATTTCGCCCGATCTGCCGGTCTATCCGGGTGACCCGCCGGTGTCCCTGACCCCCCTCTCCGCCATTGCCAGGGGGGACCGGTATAACGTCACCAGCCTTACCATGACCACCCACAGCGGCACGCACCTGGATGCGGTCCGGCATTGCGGCGATGGGGGCGAAACGGTCGACCAGGTGCCACTCTCGCTGCTGATCGGCCCGGTCAGGGTGGTGGAGGCATTCCAGACACGGGATATCGGTGCCGGCACCCTCTCCCGGCTCCCGGTACAGGGGCACGAGCGGATTCTGTTGAAGACCGGCAATTCCCTACTCTGGGGCAAGCCGGGGTTCCAGGGGGACATGGCCCATCTGACGCCGGACGGAGCCGAGTATCTGGTAAACTGCGGGGTGAAGCTGATCGGGATCGACAGCTTGTCGGTAGAGTTTTTTGACGGGGATGGAACGGTCCATCGCCGCCTTCTCGGCGGAGGGGTGTTGATTCTGGAAGGGCTTAACCTGAGCGGGATTGCGCCCGGAGACTATGAACTGATCTGTCTTCCCCTGAAGATTGCCGACGGTGACGGAGCCCCGTGCCGGGCCGTTCTTCGCCGGCATGAGGGGAAGACGGGCGGTGAGCCGGTTGACCCGCATTCCAGCAAGTGGCCGCTAGCCTGACGCGCATCGCTACAGCGGTACCGCAATCCCCTCCCTGGCGCAGATGGCGAGAAATGCCGGGTCCGGCGGGGCAGTGGCGGTGACGATCCGTCCCCCCCGGCTAGTGAAGGCCATGGTTCGGCAGTGGAGCATCATCCGGCTGGCCGGCGCGCCGCCATAGGGGGGGTCGCCGATGATCGGCAGCCCCTTGTGGGTCAGGTGGACCCTGATCTGGTGGGTGCGGCCGGTAAGCGGTTGCGCTTCGACCAGGGTGGCGCTTCCCGACCTGGCCAGGACCCGGAAACGGGTCAGCGCCGGCTTGCCGGGCAGGGCGACCCCGTAGCGAAACTTGTTCAGCTTGGCAATGGGGGCATCCACCTCCCAGCTCTCCTCGTCGACGATGCCGGACACCAGCGCCCAGTAGACCTTTCCCACCTTCCCCTCCTTGAACAGCCCGGCAATATAGGTGGCAGCCGGCTTGTTCCTGGGGAAGAACATCACCCCCGAGGTGCCCCGATCCAGGCGGTGAATGACCCGCGCCGGCTCCTTGCTTCCCTGCTCGCGCAGGTAGAGGCCGACCGCGTACTCCACGGTCCCTTTCAACTGGTAGGGAGTGCGCTGGCTGTTGATCCCGGCGGCCTTGTTCACGGCCAGAAACTCCTGGTCCTCAAAGAGCAGGTCTTCGGAAGCGTAGCGGACGTCCACGAACCGTTCCTTCTCCATTACGCCGATGGTTACCTCGTCCCCGGCCTGCAGCGAACGGGAGGTGACCCGCACCATGACCGTATTGACCGCGCAGCCGCCCAGGTCGATAATCCGGCGGATTTCACCCTTGCTCAACTGGGGAAATAGCGCGCGGCAGCCGTCGTCTAGGCGCAGGCCGGCATGCTCCGAAGGGGTTCTGGCAGTAAGGATCATGATTCCCTCCCCGCTCCCCGGAACAGAGCCGCTATGGTTTTGCCGTCGCTGATCCTGCCGTCGCGGGCCATGACAAGAGCCTCGGCCAGGGGCAGGCGCACCGTCTCGATCTCCTCGTACGCTTCCGGCTGCGCGATCCCCTGGTGCAGGTCGGTGGCGAGAAAGAGGTGGATCGCTTCGTCGAACACCCCTGGTGAGGTGTGGAGCAAGCCCAGCGGGATCAATGTCTCAGCAGAAAGGCCGGTCTCCTCCAGAAGCTCACGCCGGCCACAGTCTGCCGGTTCCTCCCCCTTGTCAAGCCGGCCCGCCGGGATCTCCAGAAGTGTGGCATCCACTGCCGGCCGGAGCTGCCGGATCAGGGTGACACTGCCATCGTCATGGAGCGGCAGCACGCCGACCCCCCCGGGATGGCGGACCACCTGAAACGTGTGCCACCCCTTGCTTCCCACCTGCACATCGAACTGTTCCAGGTTTACCACCAGCCCATGAAACAGCATCTGTCGGTCACGTGTAACCATCGGTTTCTCCTGCGCTCAAGGCATAATAAACGGTAGTAACTTTTCCTGCAATCTGCTAGTGTCTGCCCGAAATAAATCCATATGAAAGGCGACAGGCGAATGGCGCAGGCAAAATCAGGCGATACGGTGAAGGTTCATTATACCGGGAGATTGGAAGACGGGACGGTCTTCGATTCCTCCGAGTGCTCCGACGACAATTGCGGTTGTGAAACCGGTCCCTTGGAGTTCACGCTTGGCGAGGGGCAGGTGATCCCCGGGTTTGATCGGGCCGTTGATGGGATGAGTATCGGTGAGACCAAAACCGTCAATATCCCGGTGGCCGATGCCTATGGTGATCGGCAGGATGAACTGGTCGCCCAGGTCCCCCGCAGTGATCTCCCCCCCGGTATGAACCCGGAAGTGGGTCAGCAGCTGGAAGTGACCCAGGAGGACGGTAGCTCTTTCCCGGTGCTGGTGATCGATGTTGCCGACGACAACATTACCCTGGATGCCAATCATCCCCTGGCAGGGAAAGACCTGACCTTTGATCTCAAACTCGTGGCTATTGGCTGATCGCTGGCTGCCAGCCATTGAAAGAAAAAAGCGCGGGATCTGATGACCCGCGCTTTTTTATGTCGTTTGTAGGTACCTGTCAGTTCTCGGTCAGGAAGTGCTGTTCGTACAGGTCTTCCAGTGACTGCAGATGCTTGCTCTCATCGGCCAAGAGCCTCTGGAACAGGCCTGCCATCGGGGCACCGGCGCATCCTTCGGACATCCGCTGATAAAAATCGATGGAGCCCTTTTCCAGGTGGATGGCGTAGGCAAGCGCTTCACGGGCATCCGAGGCCGGGCTCAACTCCTTCTTGACCAGAGTATACCCCAGGTTCATGGTCGGCACCGGCTGGGTCAATCCTTCGCCAGCCCCCATCTGCCCTTCCACCAACGCCTTTTCCAACTGATGCTTGTGGTCCAGTTCGTCCAGTGCCGCCTCGCGCAGGATCTCTCGCGCTGCCCGGTCCTTGACCTTTTTCAGGGCCTCCAGATAGTGACGGAACCCCTCATTTTCCATGGTTACGGCCATTTCCACTGCCGCCTCAAAGGTGTAGCAGACCTGCGCCTGGTCAGTCATCGCCTTAATTCCTCCTTGGTAAATCATGAACTATTTATCACAGAAGCGCTGTTGTATACAAGGAGATTTATCAGTTCCCGCCAGCAGTCAATTGCTGAAAAAATATCAGCGGGTAAACCGGCAATGCCGCTTTGGTTCCGGCATGGCGGAGCATTAAATTGTATACAAAGAATTTTTTTATCTTGACTAAAGATGGGGCGGTCATTAAAATCCGGTTCTACTTTTCTCAGGATAAAGCTGTGGCGATTTTCAGCAACCTCTCATCCCATTTTCGTCGTAATTTACGTTTATCTGCTGGCTGCTAGACCAAGGTGTAAACACCAAAACAAAACAGGAGGTAGAAAATGTCCGAGTACGGTACCCTGCAAGACCGCGTCCGCTGTAAATCACTCTTGAGCAAGGTCATGAAGGCCGAGGAGACGATTCAGTTTTTCAAGAACGGCATGAATCTTGGCTGGTCCGGGTTTACTCCTGCCGGCTACCCCAAAGAGGTGCCCATCGCGCTGGCCGAGCATGTTGAGAAGAACAATCTCCAGGGCAAGCTGAAGTTCAACCTGTTCATCGGAGCATCCGTCGGTGCCGAGACCGAGGACCGCTGGGCGATCAACGACATGATCGACCGCCGCTGGCCTTACCAGACCGGCAAGAACATCGCGGCCGGCATCAACGAAGGCCGGATACGGATGGGCGACAAGCACCTCTCCCTGTTTGCCCAGGACCTTGGCTATGGCTTCTACACCAAGGATACCGAAACCGGCAAGCTCGACCTGGCCATCATCGAAGTCTCCGCCATCACCGAGGACGGTGGCCTGGTGCCCACCACCTCCTGCGGCGTCATTCCCGAGATCCTGATGGTCTGCGACCGGATCATCGTCGAAGTGAACACCGGCGAGCCTTCCTTCGAGGGGATCCACGACATCATTTCCTGCAAGACCCCCCCAAACCGCGAAGTGTTCAATATCACCAAGGCGGGAAGCCGCATCGGCACGACCTTTGTTCCGTGCGATCCCGGCAAGATCATTGCCGTGGTTGAGTCCAAGCGTCGCGACAAGGGTCGCGCCTTTGCCGAGCAGGACGACACCTCCGAGGCGATTGCCAATCACATCATCGACTTCTTCAGCCATGAGGTGAAGGCCGGCCGTTTGCCGAAGAACCTGCTGCCGCTCCAGTCGGGCGTCGGTTCCATCGCCAACGCCGTTATCGGCGGTCTGGCCAAAGGGCCGTTCTCCAACCTGACCGTGTATACCGAGGTGCTCCAGGATACCATGCTCGACCTGTTCGACTCGGGCAAGCTGGATGCCGCTTCCTCCTGCTCCCTCTCCCTCTCCGAGACCCCGGGTTTCCCCCGCTTCTTCGAGAACTGGAACAAGTATTTCGACAAGATCACCCTGCGGCCGCTGTCCATCTCCAACGCCCCGGAGCCGATCCGTCGTCTCGGGTGCATTGCCATGAATACCCCGGTTGAGATCGACATCTATGCCCACGCCAACTCCACCCTGGTTGGCGGCACCCGGATGATCAACGGCCTCGGAGGCTCCGGCGACTTCCTCCGGAACGGCTTCCTGAAGATCATGCACACCCCGTCGAGCCGGCCGAGCAAGACCGACCCGAACGGTATCTCCTGCGTGGTACCGCACTGCTCCCACATCGACCACACCGAGCATGACCTGGACTGCGTCGTTACCGAGCAGGGTTTGGCCGACGTCCGTGGTATGGCACCGAAGGACCGCGCCCGGCGGATCATCGAGAAGTGCGCCCATCCTGACTACAAGCCGATTCTCAACGAGTACCTTGAGATCGCCACTGCCGACTGCCTCCGCCGCAAGGTGGCCCACG
>JAJZTK010000264.1 GCA_021849045.1 Deltaproteobacteria bacterium
ATCTGAGACTCCCCTTGCCCTTGAAGAAGGTGCTCCGGTTGGTACCCTTGCCGTTCTTGTCGTAGGTAAAGTAACCGGCTGCCTCCCATGCGGCGTTCACCACGATGCAGGCGTTGGGGATAACCTGGGCCAGGCGCAGCGGCATGAGGGTCTTGATGATATCGGAGAGCATTTCCACTTTGGGAAACTTCATCAGAAACGGCATGTAGCCTCCCGGCGGGGGGCCCTTCATCAGCCAGACGCCGAGCTTGGTTGTAATGCCGTAGTTTGATTGTGAAAAGATGCCGTGCAGATCCGGCCCGTACCCATACTTGAACGACTGCCAGCTGGTGGAGTTGGGAAGCCCTCCGGAGCCGGTGCGGAGAACGTCGCCGTTGGCCAGGACCAGTTCCATCCCGCAGGTAAAGAGGAAATGTTCGCCGTAGGGGGTATAGCCGCAGCCCCGTTCAAGACCGTTGCCGACCGGACTGGCCATGGCCGATGGAGCCGGCACATCCACCCACAGGTTCATCTTGTGTTTCCTGAAGTACTGCTGCAGGTCGTAGTAGGTCACCCCCGGCTCGACCAGGCAGTACCCCAGCTCCTCATCCACATGGACGATCTTCTTCATGGTCTTCAGGTCGAGGACGATCTGCCCACGGGTGGCCGGGCCGGCGGTCCCGTACCCCATGTTTTTCCCGGTCGATACCGTCCAGAGCGGGGTCTTGTACCTGTTGGCTATGGCGACGATGGCCTGGATCTCTTTGACAGTTCGCGGATACATTGCAGCGGATGGTTTGTGTAACTCCTCGCTTTCCGAAACCATGATCTTCAGATAGGACTGCAGGGACGCCGCATCGGTGCGGACGCGGTCGTCGCCCAGGAGTGCGCGATACTCCCTGATTGCTTTCGCGAAGGTTTCTTCGGTTACTCCCTTGGGAAGTGCAATGAAACTACTCATATTCAAACCTCCTCAATTACAGCTGAACGGAAAAGGTCACCCGGTTCCGGTCTTCATAGGTGATGTAGTGGAAGCTGCCGTTAGAATCGACGATCGCCTCGTGAACAACGGCAAAGGTGGCCGGGTCAACCACGCCGACCAGGGTGTTGGCACTGCCGTGTGCTTCTTCGTAAAGGTTCCTGGTGTCGAAATAAAGTTCGGTGAGCGCTCCCTCCAGGGGCTTTGCCGTCCAGGAGCCGGGGGCGTTTTTGTTCATCATCTCGACAAAGTCGCTCGCCTTGCCCAGGGTAGAGACGTACAGACAGATACCCTTGATCTGTCCCGGTACGGCCGCCTCGGCCTTGCGGGGGGTGGCTGCTGCCATTCCGGTTGCGGCCAGGGCCACGCCGGCGGTGAATATCTGCTTGAAAAACCCTCTTCTTGCCGATTCCATCATTGTTTTACCCCTCCTTGCGTCGCCTTGGCCGGATTGAAGTCGGGATGGGTTTTCCGGTATGCGGCCACATCCTTCAGGTAGGCGACGATGGCATTCAATTCCTTGGGGGTAACTTCCGACACCCTGAAGGCTGGCATCGCATTGAAGCCAAAGCGTGTATTGTTGCGGATATACTGTTCGTGCAGCGGGTTGCCGCTCTTGGAGATCATGTCATAGATGCCGACCGGGCCGATCTGCACCCCCAGCTTGTGGCACATCACGCAGTACATGGCGAAGACGTAGGGCATTTTCGGCGGTTCCTGGGCCTGGGCCCGGGCGCCCGTCAGGAGCATCCCGAGGACCAGCGCTGTCGCCGCTATTAATAAGGTTTTCCGGTTCATACTCTCACTCCTCATCGGTAAGGTTTCCAGGGCCGGGGTGTTGCTACTCGTTGCGTTTCGCATCTTCAGCGGGTACGGACAGGTCGGTCTCCGGCATAATGAGGTCCACCCTTGGTGGCACAAAGTCCGCTTTGACCCTGGCGGTGTACTGCCGGGTGAATTCCCGCTGGCTGAGGCTTAATACAAAGCTGGCCAGGCAGTCGACCTGATCGTCGTTCAGCGCGGGCAGCTGCATGGGCGATCCGGGGCTGACCTTCTTCGGGTTTTTGAAGTGCTCGACGACCCAGGCCTGCTTGGAGTGGCCCCCCTCGATATGGCTGTAGTCAAAGCTGCCGGGGTCCTTGTCGGCAAAGGCGCTCAGCTCGGGGCCAACGGCGCCCCCCTGCTTGTCGATCTGGTGGCAGCCGGCGCAGTGCATCTCCTTGAACAGCTCCCGTCCCTTGACCAGCTTGTCGGCGCCGATGGCGGCGAAATCCTTGTGGCAGATGCCGCAGCGGGACTGCATGAGCCCCTTTTGCACCATCGGCACCGGCCAGTCGGCGATGGTCTTGTGGGCGGCGCCGTGAACGGTGGTGGCCAGCCCCTGACCGCCGTGGCAGATGGTGCAGCCGTACTTCTCCACCGGATGCTTTTTGAGCAGCTCCGGATCGGGGTGGGCCCGGAACGGCTGCCTGGCGTTGGCAAAGAGGGGATCGTCGATCCCCAGGTGGCAGGTCGGGCAGCGTTCGACCTCCTTGAACTCACCGATCACGACCTGTTTGACCTCCGGCTTCATCGCCACCACCCGATCAAAGAAGGCCGGATTTTTGTCGCGGCTGATCTTTTTCAGGAGCAGGTCCCGGTATTCTTCCTGATACTGCTTCCATTCCCGCTGCCCGTCGCGGACTACCGTCATGCCCAGGAGGGCGAGACAGGCCAGTCC
>JAJZTK010000105.1 GCA_021849045.1 Deltaproteobacteria bacterium
AGCTGCCGTGCGTCCATTATACCCTTGGCCTGGAGGTCGTAAAGTCCGGCTGCCCCGTAGTCACGGCGGAAAAAACCGAAGATGAAGGCAATGGCCGCCTCGCGGGGAAGCCCCATGGCGGTCATGGCCGGGCTGGTCCACTCCACCAGGGTCTGAAAGAAGTTGGTGATCTTTCCGAGCCAGAGGAGGACCGAGGCCAGGATGAACAGGGGGAGGATCTCCATGAAGTACCACTGCATCCGGGTGTAGGTCTTGGTGAATATGTTGCTGAGTTGGGGGAGACGCATGGGGGGAAGCTCCATGTAGAACATCGGTGTCTCCCCCGGCATCAGCCGGGCCGACAGGAAGCCGATCACCAGGAAGATCAGGGTCAGGCAGGCGCCCCAGACCAGGAGCGCGCCGGGGCTCTTGGCCAGGAGCGACATGATCACCCCCAGCTGGGCCGAACAGGGGATGGCCAGCGCCAGCAGCACCGTGGCGATGATCCGCTCCCGCACCGTCTCCAGGGTCCTGGTCACCATGGTTGCCATGGTGTCGCAGCCAAAGCCGAGCACCATCGGAATGACCGCCCGGCCGGTGAGACCGATCTTCTTGAAGATCCGGTCCACCAGCAGCGCCAGGCGGGGAAAATAACCGCTGTCTTCCAAGAGCGAGAAGAAGAGGAAGAAGGTGGCGACAATGGGGAGGATGATCCCGACCGCATAGCGCAACCCCAGGGTGATGACGCCATACTCGCCGACAAAGAGCTCCTGGATGGGGACCCAGGGAACGAACCCTTTGACCAGACCGCTGATCCAGGGGTTGAACCATCCCTCGAACAGCTTTCCCTCCAGGAAGTCCACCAGGGTGCCGGCCCCGAAGTCGCCGACGAACTTGTAGAGACCGAAATAGAGGACCACCAGCAGAAGCGGGGCACCGGTCAGGGGCCGGACGGCCAGGTTGGAGAGACGTTCGCTCAGGGTGATCCGCCGCTTGTCCGGAAGGATGAAGACCCCGTTCAGGAGCCCCTTGACCACCCCCTTCCGCTCCATGGAGAGGTCGAGGTGGAACGATTCGCGGCGATCGAAGCGCTTCTGCCGCACCGCTTCCTCCACGGCAACGGCATGCGCACCCTCCTGGGTCCGCACCAGTGCTGCCACTTCATCGTCCCGCTGCAGCAGCAGGAGGGCTATTGCCTTGCGGGAGAGCCGGTACTCTCCGTGCAGCAGGGAGGTGATCTCCTCGATGTCGTTCTCCAGCCGGCGGGAATACCCAAAGACCGCCTGCTTCTCATGCAGATAGGTCGCAATGGTGCGGCGTATCTCGGGAAGCCCCCGCTTCTTCGCCGTTGCCGCCCCGATCACCGGTATTCCCAGCTTTTCCTGGAGGAGCTTCGTATCGATGGTCAGCCCCATCCGCTCTGCCTCGTCCATGATGTTCACCACCAGAACCACCGGCAGCCCCGCCTCGATCAGCTGCAGGGTCATCATCAGCATCCGCTCCAGGTTGCGGGCATCGACCACATGGAGCACCAGGTCCGGGGTCTCGTTCAGGAGGATCTCCCGGGCCACCCGCTCCTCTTCGGTAATGGGAAGAAGCGCGTACATGCCGGGGGTATCTATGACCTCGCATGCTATCCCTTCAATGGTGGCATTACCCCGGGACACCTCCACCGAGGTTCCCGGATAGTTGGAGACGGTCACATAGGCGCCGGTCAGGGCGTTGAACAGGACGCTCTTTCCCACGTTCGGATTGCCGACCAGCGCCACCTTTCTGCTGGTCGGCGTCACATGCTCTGCTTCTTTCTGGGCCATGAACTCGTTACCTTTCTTTCCACTCACTGCTCTTGATAATCATTTTCAACTTATCGACAAAAAATTTTTATCGCTGGCACTTGGCGCAGATACCGTAGAGCTCCAGTTTGTGGGTATCAATCCTGAAGCCATGCTGTCTGGCCACATCGGCCTGGAGTTGCTCGATCGTCTCGTTCTCGAATTCGACGATCGTCCCGCAGCGCGTACAGACCAGGTGATCGTGATGCTCGCCGGCCGTGACATGCTCGTAGCGGGTCTGGCCGTCCCCGAACTGCGTCTCCCGGGCAATGCCGGATTCGGCAAACAGCTTCAGGGTCCGGTAGACCGTGGCGTAACCGATGCCGGGATTCTTGGCCCGGAGTTTTCGGTAGAGCTCTTCGATGCTGATATGGCGATCTGCGGAGAGGAACGCATCAAGGATGATGTCCCGCTGCCTGGTGGAGCGGAGTCCCTTGGCAGTGATGAATTCTCTGAAAACCTGTTTCTTGGCCCGCTTCACGGGAGCTCCTCTATTGAAAGTAATTTTCACTGTACAGGTGGCGACTCCAACCTGTCAACTTTTTTTCTTACGAGCCGTCTCCGGGGACCGGCAATGCAGCCGCCTGCGTGACGGATGTATCCTGAAGGGCCGGTTGTTCCGTTGCCGGAACCACCGCAGGCGGTTCGAGCTGCGGTTCCGGCGGCACGACCTGAAATACCGGGGTCGTCACAGCATAACCACGCCGGTCGGCCGGTGGCATCTCATACCGGCGTTCCGCTGCTTTTTCGGCCCGTTGGTCGCTGGCCTCGATCCCCTGCAGTTGTCTGAAGACCATCTGCGCGTATCGGTCCCGCTTCCCCGGCGTCTGGCTGTTGTAGCAACCGATCGCCTTCCAGGTATAACCGTACTTGCTCATGCAGGTGGCCAGGATCCAGCTCCCGGTCATCGTGTTGTAACAAGCGTCGCCGAGCAGGTTCCAGCGCTCCCTGCCCAGGACCGGAGCCCAGCTCGAATTGATCTGCATCAGGCCGAAATCGTAGGTGCCGTTGGTGTTTCTATGAATCGCTGTCGGGTTGAAGTTGGATTCGACCTTGGCAATGGCCCGCAGGATCAGCGGATTGATGCCGTACAGGGAACCCGCCTCCTCGAAGCAGAACGCCGGGGAGCTGGCAACCAGCAGATGGAGCAGCAGCGCTGTAACGCCCAGGCACCGTATCGTTTTCATGCATCGAGAAGCCAAACCTTCCTCCGCAACCGATCTATTGTCAACGCAGCGGTTCTTCCAGCACTACCAGGTAGCCGTCCGGGTCGAAGCACCAGAGTTCCTTGACACCATAGGGCTTGTGTTCCAGGGGATAGAGCAGCTCCATTTCCTCTTCCAGAATCGCCTCGTAGATGCCATCCAGGTCTTTGACCCGAAAATGGAGGGTCATACCGATACCACGAGGGCACGATTCGAACCGCTCGGCCAGAATCGGATGGTTCTGGATAACGGCTGCCTCCTGGACAAAGATCAGTTCAAAACCACCCGCAGCCAGTGCCAGATGCTCCGGTGCACCAGGGGAAGTCAAGGCACGCTGGACCGGTAACTCCAGTATCCCGCCGTAAAAGGCTTCGGTCGTATCCAGGTCGGTCACCGTCAGCTGCATTCCGCCGTGAAGTCCCATCAGAGTCCCCCTCTCATTCGGCGAAGCGCATGAAATAGCGCTGCACCACCGCCAGGGAGTTGGAGAAGATCATGATGCCGACCACCACCAGGAAAAGGCCGGTAATGACCTCCATGATCCGGATATGCTTCTTGAAGCGGTTGAAAAAGACCATGAACTGGTGCATGGCCAGACTCGCGAGGAAAAAGGGAATGGCGAGCCCCAACGAATACACCAGGAGCAGAGCGATCCCCTTGTAGACGGTTTCCTCGGTGGCCGCAACCATGAGAATGGAGGCGAGGATCGGTCCGATGCAGGGGGTCCAACCAGCAGCAAAGGCGAGCCCTACCAGGAAACTCCCCAGAAAGCCGGCCGGTTTCCGATGGAGGGTGACCCGTTTTTCCCCCAGGAGGAGGTGGATCGGCACCAAACCACTCACATGGATGCCGAAGACAATGATCAGGATACCACCAACCCGGCGGATTATGGTCATGTGCTCCTGCAAAAAACCGCCGACAAAAGTCGCCGATGCCCCCAAGAGGACAAAAACAACCGTAAAGCCGGCGATGAACAAAAGAGTATGAATGATGGTCTGCTTACGCACCTTGTGGGTTGGGTGCTCGGCCTGCAGGTCGGCAAAGGAAAGCCCGGTTATGTAGGTGATAAAGGAGGGGATAAGCGGGAGAACGCATGGAGAAAGGAACGACAGGAGGCCGGCGATGAACGCCCCGAAATAGCTGATGTTATCTTCCATGCCGCCTCCCGCCTGATGCCATGCACGAGACCACCGAGGGTTACGAAACCTCGATGGTCTTTGGGTCCGGAATAATCACGTCGGCCCTACTGCCCAGCCAAGCCGTTCAGGTATTCTATCACTTCAGGGGTGTTCCAGTCCATTCCGCCGATTATTTTTTTACGGATAACACCCTTCTTGTCCACCACAAAGGTCTCCGGCACGCCGGTGGTTCCATAGAGGCCGGCCACCTTCTGCTCGCCGTCCAGGTAAGCCGGCAGGGCCTGGCCACTCTTGGCAAAAAACTGCTCGATCGCCCCCTTTCCCCCTTCATCAATGGAAAGGGCCAGCATCTGGAACGGCTTGCCGGCCATGGCCTGATTCAACTTCACCATGGAAGGGATCTCCTCCCGACAGGGAGGGCACCAGGTGGCCCAGAAATTGACAAGCGCCACCTTACCCCGCAGATCGGAAAGTTTCACCTCCTTACCGGCCATGTCTCTGGCGGTAAAGTCAGGAGCCATGGTCCCTTCGACGACTTTCGCCGCCGAGAACTTCCCTTTAGCCCTTTCATCACCCTTGCTGCAACCGGCAGTGACAACAGCCAGCATCACCAGCAAAAGTGCAATCAGTCGTTTCATTGTATACGTTCCTCCTGGAAATTGCGATATTCATCCAGCCTTCCACTGGAACAGCACGTGATGAGCATAGATCAGGCTTGAGGCGGTAAGGCCGCTGGTAATAACGCAGCAGTAATGAATGGGGGATAGGAACAGAGTTTAAAGATATCATGTGCTGTGAGATGAGGAGTGAACAGGTAGCAAAACAGGGTAATGCCTTCGATGGAAAAGGCACGTAAAGCAACTCGCACAACCGGTCCCGATATCATGGGACACTATTATGCCAATTCCTCTATGAATGCAAGGACCTTTTCCTGTGAAAAGAAGACCTTCCCGCGTTCAGGAGTTTCCTTCCCGGTGGCTGGCAACCCCTTTGAACTCTTTCATCATCCGGCGGGAACTTATCGCCAGCGGCAGCAGGCTCTCGTGTTTGGCAAGCGCCTCCTCCAGCGTATCACCGTCGTTGATGATGTCGTCGTCCTCAAAACGGGTCTTGGCAACGTGACGACCATCAGCCCGGCAGAAAACTTTGACCGTGTAACGATTCCCATTCATCTCGACTTCCGTTTGATGAACGAGTCGGAGTTCTTCCATGAGCATTGTCTCCGGCAAAATTGCCTGATATTGCCTTACTAAACAACATTTAAAGCAATTTCTATACCCGGGGGAAACAGTATGTAATTCATGGAGACGGGGGGTGAGAGGGGGGGGGGAAGAAGCTATTTGACGGGGAGGGAGTGGCGATTTAACGCTCCCGATTGACCACGTAGTCGGCAAGGCTGAACAGGGCTTCCCTGGCCGGAGATGGCGGAAACCCGGCCAGGCACTCCTTTGCGGCGGCCACATAGTCGCCGGCCCGGCGTACGGTATAATCGATCCCCCCATAGGTGTGGACAAGGGCGAAGACATCGTCGAAGTCCTCGTCTTCCAGGGAGTCCTTGACGATTACCTCGCCGATGCGGTCGCGCTCGTCCGGCGCACAGTGCCGCAGGGCGTGGATCAGGGGGAGGGTCAGCTTGCCTTCTTCGAGATCGTGGCCGATGCTCTTGCCAAACGCCTCTTCTTTGGCCACGTAGTCGAGGGTATCGTCCATGAGTTGGAATGCGATCCCCAGCTTCATGCCGAAATCGGCCAGGGCCGCCTCCTGCTCGGGAGAAACCTTGCCCAGTATGGCGCCGGACTGACAGGCAGCGGCAAGGAGGATCGCGGTCTTGCACTCCACCACCTCGATGTAACGCTCCTCGGTCATCTCCAGATCGCTGGTACAGACCAGTTGCAGCACCTCGCCCTCGGCAATGCGGGTAGTGGCGGCGGAAAGGACCCGCAGGATGTTCAGATCGCCGTCGGCAACCATGAGCGAAAAGGACTTGGAAAAGAGGAAGTCGCCGACCAGCACCGACGCCTCGTTCCCCCAGAGGCTGTTGGCCGAGGCGATGCCGCGCCGCAGGTTGGCGCTGTCCACGACGTCGTCATGGAGAAGGGTGGCGGTATGGATAAATTCGATGACACTGGCAAGGGGAACGGATCGCCCGCCTCGGTAGTCGCAGAGGCGCGCGGCAAGGAGGAGGAGAGCAGGCCGGATACGCTTGCCACCACTGGAGAGCACGTACTCCCCGACCTTGCGGATAAGGGGAACGTTGGATTCCAGATCCTTCTTGAACTGCAGTTCCACATTCTTCAGGTCTTCCCCGATCAGGGCAAGAGCCGCTTCCATTCCATAACCTCGCTTAATTTTGGGCCATACTAAAAGAATGTTCCGGGCTTTGTCAAAGCATTTCTCGGCCGGAGGAACGCTTGCACTAACGCGCAGGACAAGGTAAGCTGCGATCTCTGAGGATGAAACGGACTATCATCATGGACGCTCTTGCCAACTATCGAATCCTGGTCGCCAACGTGGATGCCCTCTGCGAGCGGATAGCCGCTGTTTACGGCGACCACATCAAATGTGCTCCGGGCTGCGACGCCTGCTGTCGTCACCTCACCCTCTTTCCGGTGGAGGCGTATGCCCTGGCCAAAGCGGTAGACGGGCTTGCCGAGCCGTTGCGGACCGAACTGCGGGCAAAGGCCGCCACTTTAACACCTGAGGCTCCCTGCCCACTCCTGAGGGAGAGCACCTGCCTCCTCTATGGTGCCAGGCCCCTTATCTGCCGCACCCATGGCTTCCCGATCCTGCTGGAAACAGCTAACGGCACCCGCGAGGACCACTGTCCCCACAACTTTCAGAGTCTGGCCTCACTTCCCGGCAACGCCGTCATTCAGCTCGAACGGCTCAATGAAGCCCTTGCCGCCGTCAACTCCCTCTTCCTGCAGAACATCCCAGCCCTGCCAGCAGGCAATGGTGATCGACTCACTATTGCCCGGACAATACTTCTCACCCCGCTCAGCGACGATTGACACAAAAGCCGCTTCACGTTACAAGAAGAGCGACAGTCATCGCCAGGAGGAACAGACCATGACCCTGCTCGACAGCGTCCTGGAGGCGAACCGCAAGTTCGTTCGTCCCGGGGCCTTTCCACCGCTTCCCAAAAACCCAAAAAGACAATTTGCCATCTTTACCTGCATGGACACCCGCCTCGTCGAGTTTCTGGAACCGGCCATGGGAATTCGGCGCGGCGATGCAAAGGTCATCAAGAATGCCGGCAACACCCTGGTCGACCCCATTCATGGCGGGGTCATCAGAAGCCTGGTGGCGGCCATATTCATGCTGGGGGTGGATGAGGTGTTCGTCATCGGCCATGAGGACTGCGGGATGGCAAGCGTCGATCCGGAGCGGCTCAAGGAAGAGATGATCGCCCGTGGCATCGACTCCCGGGCAATAGAGACCCATGTCCCGGACCTTGCCCAGTGGATCGGGGCGTTCGGCTGCCCGGAAGAAAACGTTGCCGACGTTGTGCAAAAGATCCGCTCGAACCCGCTCATTCCCGGAGACGTACCGATTCACGGCCTCATCTTCTGCCCCAATGACGGACATCTGGAGATCGTGATCAACGGATATGAGGCAACACATACCTCTGCACAGCAAGGAAGCAGATCATGCAGGCCATGATCAACGGCATCAGCATGGCCTATGATGACGTTGGCAGCGGGCCGCCTGTCCTTCTGATCCACGGCTTCCCCCTCAGCCGCAAGATGTGGCGGCTCCAGACAGAAGCCCTCGCAACTGCGGGCTACCGGGTCATCACCCCGGACCTCCGTGGTTTCGGCGACAGTGACGCCCCGGATGGCCCGTACCGCATCGAACTGTTCGCGGATGACATCCTGGAATTGCTGGATCACCTGGGAATCGAGCGCGCCGTGGTTGGCGGCATGTCCATGGGGGGATACATTCTTCTGCGGCTGCTGCTACAGGCTCCCGAGCGTGTCAGGGCAGCACTGTTCATCACCACCCGCAGCACGGCCGACGACGAGGCGGGAAAAGCCCGGCGCCTGGCCCTGGCCAAGGATGTGATGCAGTACGGGCCGCAGGTCATCACCGATGCCTTCACCCAGGTGCTCTTTGCCCCGGGCACCCCGGAAGAAAAGCCCGACCTGGCCAGGGAAGCCTACTCCTGGATGGTGGCAACCAGCTCCCGCGGTCTGGCCGGAGGGCTGCTGGCCATGCGCGAGCGACCGGATTTCACCCCGCTCCTCCCCACCATCCGGCAACCGTCCCTGGTCATCAGCGCAGTCCAGGACCAGGCCGCCCCGCCGGCAACCGCTGAGACCTTCACCCAGGGGCTCCCGAACTGCACGGCCCGCCTCATCCCACGTGGCGGACATCTGGTCAACCTGGAGGAGCCGGAGCTCTTCAACCGCGTACTGCTGGAGTTCCTCGCCACCCTCCCTGCATAGAAAAAGCACGGGGCGACCAAATGGCCGCCCCTGAATTATGCACAACTCCCGCAGATTCGCGCCTGCAGCGATCTACTTCCCTTTCAGAAAAACAACCACCGCACCGTCCCCTCCCAGGTTCCGGGGGGCCAGGGCAAACTCGGCCACGAACTGCCTCCCATCGACCCTGAGCCATCCGGTGACGGCCCGCTGCAGGACCGGCTCGCCCGGGGAGTTGTTCCCCCGACCGGTGATGATCAGCACCGCCTGCTGCCCCCGGTTGAAGGCTCCGCCAATGAAGCGGGCCAGGGCATCCAGGGCTTCGTCACGGGTAAGGCCGTGGAGATCCAGTTCGTAGTCGATCCTGATCGTTCCGCGCCGGAGCTGACGCATCCGGTTCACGGCCAGGGGTGCGGGAACGCTCTCATCCTCGTCGATCGCCCCGTCCTGAAAGGTAACGTCCAGCTTCAGCCGTTGCAGGGTATCCAGAAAGAGCTGCCGCTCATCCTCGTCGATCCTGCGGACCGCCGGCCGGCTCGCCGGTTGGGAGGGAGACCTTTTCTCGGGTGTCGGTGCCGGCCGGTCGAATCGCCGGACATCGGCCATGGCCCTGAGGAAGAGGTCACTGTCGTCCCTTGCCGCAGCAGGCAATTTTGCCGGCGGTGCGGTTTTAGCGATGGCCGGAGCCGCCGCTATCGGCTGCACCCCCTTCAGCGCCGCAAACGGTTTGGCCGCGAACTCCTTGGGCTTCTGCTCAGTATGTTTCGTCTTCTTCATCGCGCAATCAGTCTTTGGGTACCAGGATGATCTCGATCCGCCGGTTCTTCGCCTTCCCCTCGTCCGTATCGTTCGACGCCACCGGTTTGTACTCGCCGTAGGCAACGGCAGCGAGGAGTGTCGGATCGATCCCCTGCTGCTGCAGATAACGGGCGACATTTATGGCCCGGCCAGCCGAAAGTTCCCAGTTGGTTGGGAACCGCTTCGTCAGGTTGCCGACGATCTGGACATTGTCCGTGTGCCCTTCGATCCTGATCGCCTTATCCTGCACGCTCTTCAGGATGTCGATCACCTTCTGGAGGACCGCCAGCCCTTCTTTCTTGACTTCCGCCCTGCCCGAGTCGAACAGGACGGCATCCACCATATTGACAGTCAGCTTCCCCTTCAGCTCGGAGATGGTCACCTGCCCCTGGGATATCTCGCTCTTCATCTTGTCCAGGAGCTGTTCATAGGTCTTGCTCACCTCCTGGACCTTTTCCTCCTTGGCCTTCTGGAGCGTGGCCACGTCCTGCTTCAGCTTGTCGTTTTGCGTTTCCAGATCGCCGATCCGCTGGCGGAGTTCACCAATCCGCTGGAGCGATTCACTCTTGGACGACTTGAGGTCGCTGTCCAGCGACTTTTTATCCGCCAGCAGCTTGTTCTTGTCGCTGGTCAGCCCGGCCACCTGACCGGTCAGCTTGTCCACCTCAGCCTTCAGATTGCGGTTCTCGCTCGCCAGGTCGTCGTATCGTTTCTGGAGACCAGCCAGGTTCCTGGCCAGATCGTCGGCCTCCTCCACCTTCTTCAGATACTTACCCTCACCAACCAGACAGCCGGAAAGGGCGGTCGCGCAGATGGCCAGCATGGCCAGCCGGAGCATGAATTTCCCCATAAATCCTCCTTCGCTAAAAAATCTTGGCACGAACCACCGACGCCGGAGTGGCAGATAAGGGGCCGAGCCTGTCGGCAAGCTTACCAGCGGGGGAGAACAAAGTCAAACCGGGGCTCAGGGCATTAACGAGCAACCAGGGCTGCCGGCCAGTTGTGGATTTGCCGTTGACAAACAGCCACCCCTTCCGTATTCTGCGGTCTACAATTGCATAGCAGCACGTCTTATCGAGAGTGGTGGAGGGAAAGGCCCTGCGAAGCCACAGCAACCGGTTTCCTTATGGAAACGCCAGGTGCTAAATCCTGCCCGAAACGGGCACAGATGAGATGGGAGCACGAGACCGCCAACGTCATGAACGCCCCTTCTCATCATCGAACGAGAAGGGGCGTTTTTTGTTTCATGTCCGTCGGCATAGTTGAAGAAAAATCGGTCACGTTCGATCTGGACCTCCGGCTGGAGAGCGGCCGTATCCTGGGACCCATCACCCTGGTGTACGAGACCTATGGCGAGCTGAACGCCGACCGGTCTAACGCCATCCTGGTGACCCATGCCTGGACCGGTGATGCCCATCTGGCCGGGAAACGCCGCGAAGACGATCCCAAGCCGGGCTGGTGGGACGTGATCGTCGGCCCCGGCCGGCTCCTGGACACCAACCGGTACTGTGTCATCTGCTCCAACGTCATCGGTTCCTGCTACGGCTCCACCGGCCCCACCAGCATCAACCCCAAGACCGGCAAGCGCTACAACCTCACCTTTCCGGTCATCACCGTGCGGGACATGGTCCGCGCCCAGAAGCTGCTCATCGACCATCTGGGGATCGACCGGCTGGTCACCGTGCTGGGCGGCAGCATGGGAGGGATGCAGGCCCTGGAGTGGGCAACCCAGTTCCCCGAGCGGGTCAACTCCATCGTCGCCCTGGCCACCACCCCCGCCCCGTCCCCACAGGCGATCAGCCTGAATGCCGTGGCCCGCTGGGCCATCTTCAACGACCCGAACTGGAAAAAGGGGGAGTACCGCAAGAATCCCAAGGACGGCCTGGCACTGGCCCGCGGCATCGGCCACATCACCTTTCTCTCGGACGAGTCGATGCAGGCCAAGTTCGGTCGCCGCTTTTCTGCCAGGGACGGTCTGTTCGACTTCTTTGGCCAGTTCGAGGTTGAGCGCTACCTCTCCTACAACGGCTACAACTTCGTTGACCGCTTCGACGCCAATGCCTTTCTCTACCTGGCCAAGGCCCTGGATCTGTACGACGCGGCCCTGGGGTACGAGTCGCTGCACGATGCCTTCAGCCGGGTAACGGCCAAGGTCCAGCTCCTCGCCTTCACCTCGGACTGGCTCTATCCACCGTACCAGACCGAAGAGATGGCCCAAACCTTCCGGGAACTGGGCAAGGACGTGGAATACCACCTGATCAGGTCCAGCTACGGGCACGACTCATTTCTCCTGGAACACGAAACCTTTGCGCCCCTGGTCGACTCCTTCCTGGAACGGGTTACCACCAGTCCCTGAACGAACAGCGGAGAGTGGCAACTGTCGAATCCAGTTTAAATGGCTACGGCCGCCCCCCCCTTGACCCCTTGCCCACCTTCGATGCTCGTGCTATGGTGAGGCCATCACCAGCAGGGACACTATCATGAACGTCATCATCCTCGGCAGCGGCACCTCCACCGGTGTACCGATGGTCGGCTGCCACTGCCGGGTCTGCACCTCCGGCGATCCGCTCGACAAGCGGACCCGCGCCTCGCTCCTCGTGGAGTACGCCGGTCGCCACATCCTGGTGGACACCTCCACGGACCTGAGAAAGCAGGCGATCCGCGAGGGGATTCCCCGGGTCGACGCGGTCCTGTTTACCCATCCCCATGCCGACCATATCCATGGGATCGACGACCTGCGCGGCTTTCACTTCCTTCACCAGGAGGTCGTCCCCTGCTTCGGCGACCCGGAGACCATGGCCGCCATTGCCCGCAAGTTCGCCTATATCTTCGAGGGACACACCGGCGCCGGCTACGCCCCGCTCCTGGCACCTCAGGCCATGGATGGACCGTTCAGCCTCTTTGGCCTGGAGATCGTTCCGATCCCGCTTCGTCACGGGCAGATGCGCGCCACCGGCTACCGGTTCGGTAACATCGCCTACCTGACCGACTGCAGCCGGATCCCGGAGAGTTCCATGGGGCTCCTGGCTGGTCTGGAGGTCCTGATCATCGATGCCCTGCGCTACACCCCTCACCCGCACCACTTCAACATCCCGGCGGCCCTGGAGGTCGCCGGCATCCTGCGCCCCGGCAGCACCATCCTCACCCACCTGACCCACGAGGTACTCCACGCTGACGAGAGCAAGCTCCCGCCCGGGGTCCGGTTTGCCTACGACGGGATGAAGATTTCTTCGCCTACATAAGCCATCCTGTCTCTTTGCGAATATCCGGCAGATGATTCACGGCTTTCAGCGCTGGAATTCCCCATCCTCAGGGTACATTACTCGATGCCGAACTCTTTCAGCTTGCGCCGTAGTGTGAGGCGGTTGATCCCGAGGAGGGAGGCAGTCTGGCTCTTGTTCCGCCCGGTCTGCCCGTAGACCCGCAGGATATGCTCCCGTTCCAGTTCGGCGAGGGTGGCAACCTGCCCCTCCCCGGAAATCTTGCCTGCCCTCTCGGTATCGAGAAGGAGTTCCGCCGCGGCGACCTCGCCTCCCCGATTGAGGAGAACGGTTCGCTCCATGACGTTGCGAAGCTCCCGTGCGTTACCCGGCCAATGGTAGGCAAGGAGCTTGCGCTTCGCATCTGCGGTCAGGCGGCACGACTTACCCGGCTGGCGAGCCAGAAACTCCCGGAAAAAAAGTTCCGCCAAAGGAAGGATGTCTTCGGTGCGCTCCCGAAGGGAAGGGATGAAGAGGGGGAAAACATTGAGGCGATAATAGAGATCCTCACGGAAGTGGCCGGCCTTGATGCGTGATGCCAGGTCCCGGTTAGTGGCCGCGATGATCCTCACGTCAACGGTGATTGGCCGCTGCCCCCCGACTCTGGTGATTGTCCGGTCCTCCAGGACCCGCAGGAGCTTGGCCTGGAGCCGCTCGTCCATCTCCGCGATCTCATCGAGGAAAAGGGTCCCCCGGTGGGCCAATTCAAACATACCCTTCTGGGTGGTCCTGGCGTCAGTGAAGGCCCCCTTCTCGTGGCCGAAGAGCTCGCTCTCCAGAAGCGTCGCCGGGATTGCGGCACAGTTCACCTTCACGAGCGGTCCGTCGCACCGGGAGCTTCGGTAGTGGATCGCCTCAGCCACCAGTTCCTTGCCGACCCCGCTCTCACCGAGAATCAGGGCCGTGGTGGCGTCGGAAGCGGCCACCATGTCGATCTCGCGCCGAAGCTGCGCCAGGGCCGGAGACTCTCCCACTATCCGGTCGAGGGAGCGGCGCAGACGCTGCTTCTGCCCCTCGCGGAAGGAGGTGACTTCCTCCCGCAGCTCCCGGGCCTCCAGGGTCCTGTTCACAACAAGAAGTAACTCGTCCAGGTCGAACGGCTTGTTGATGTAGTCGTGAGCCCCGAGCTTGAGCGCACGGACTGCGGTCTGCACCTCGGGGAAGGCGGTGACCACGATGACCGGCGGCGCATTTGGCGCTTGCAGCTCTGTCAGGAGGTCGAGCCCGGATCCGTCGGGAAGGCGCAGATCGAGGAGCACCAACTCTGGGGATGACCGTGAAAGCTCCCGGCGGGCATCGGCCAGGGTCGCCACTCCGGCCGTCTCGTACCCTTCGTCACGGAGAAACTCCATAAGCCCGGCCCGCACCTCCTGTTCATCCTCCACTATCAGGATTCGTCCCCGCACTCCGTACTCCTTTCCGGTAATATCACTTCGGCAACCGCTCCCCCGGCGGGGTGGTTGCCCAGCGTTACGCTGCCGTCCATTTCGTTGACCAACTGCCTGACAATGGCGAGCCCCAGCCCGGTTCCCTGCTCCTTGGTGGTGAACAGCGGCTCGAAGAGCTGTTCTCCGACACCCTCGGGGAGACCGGGGCCGCTGTCCCGGACGGTAGTCCGCACCGTCTTCCCGTCCCGCTCCGCCACCACTCTCACCGATCCCCTTTCTCCCGTTGCCTGGAGGGCATTGAGAATGAGATTCATGAAGACCTGGTGAAGGTGCTGTCCCGGAGCGCAGACCGGCAGAGGGGATTCGGGCAGATCGAGTGAAAGGGTGATGTGGCGCCTATCCGCCTCTTCTCGCAGGATGAACTCCAGTTCCTGCAATGCCCGGACAAGATCGACCGACCGTGCTTTGGCGCCTGCGGCGGGGGTGACGTAGCCGGTCAGATGGGTGAGGAATTCGGCGAGCCGGTCGACGAGTGCCAGCATCCGCTCCAGGTCTCCCCGCACCGGCCCGTCCACCGCATTCTTGCGGAGCAGCATCTGGAGGCGCATCTTGAGCCCCGCGAGTGGATTGCCGATCTCATGGGCGACGGTTGCCGACAGCATCCCGAGACAGGCGAGTCGATCCGC
>JAJZTK010000106.1 GCA_021849045.1 Deltaproteobacteria bacterium
AGAATCCTACCGGGCAAAAACCCGCCCACAATCACCGGTACCGTTTTCTACATTCACTGGACCCACCGAAGACTGACTGCTCAATTCCGTTGGTTCAAGGGGTGCTCAATTACGGTGGTTCTTGACAGTTTAGGGACCGCAAAAGGGGGCGGGGATGGGAGAAAATGTAGGGTATTCTGTTGGGCTGCGTGAGGTCCTTTGGGTGGCTGACATTCGCGCTGGCAGGTATGGCAAAATTGTTGAGATATTGAGGTCTGGTGATTGCTCGTGTGTGTCTGCCTTCACCTGGAATGCAATAGCGGATGCACTGGAAAGGCATTCTAAGAAAAGGAGGGGGGCGCGCAAAAAAGTATCAAGAGATGCTGACATACGGGAAGCTTTTACGGCTGGCAGGGCTGCCGGGATTCCATATAAACAAGTAGTGAGTTCAATAGCAGAGCACTTCCATTTGTCGATAAAGGGAGTTGAAAGTATCTTGGATAAGAGCGACCCTTAAAAAATCTCCAAAATTAATCAGGGCAAAGAAACTTTGTCTTTGCTCTACCGTGCCTCTAGTATCCCCATTGTGAAAAATAAACACATTGGACAAAGGAGACATGAGGCCATGAAAGTTTCCCTTCCTGAATCGGGGTACGTTCGCATTGCTCAGCTCGTGGGCAATCCGAAGGCTACCCCTCCTATCCCTGGCATGATTCCCGCCTCAAAATCCGTGATTTGGCTTTGGGTGAAGCAAGGCCGGTTTCCGCGGCCGATAAAGTTGGGACCGCGTGTAACCGTGTGGTCTGTCGAGTCAATCCGTTCCTATCTGGAGGGGCTTGAAAAGGCGGCCTGATGTAGGCTGAACAGTCGAAATCAACCACCGTCGTGATGACGGAGGGAAGGGAACAATTATGAACGTCACGCCTGTTACGGCTATCTGTAGCCGTATCCTTGAAGATTTCCGCAGAGTTCAATTACTGGAAAGTGTGCCTGGTCAGGATAGCAGAATCGAGCGCCGGCGCTCCATGCGGGTGAAGGCTGCCCGGTACATTGAACTGAATTACCCACATGTGAGGAATTGAGCAAGCGCATAACTCTTCGCGGGATAGTCCGGCCAGACGACAAGCCGCCTTTCCTGGGGGCGGTTTCCCGCGATCATCTACCAGGGCGCTATTCGGAGGCGCGGACATGCACCAGGAATTGACGGCAGATCGACAACCGGCACGCCAAGCCGCTTATACTATGACGGATTACCTTGACGCCTTCCGGTCGGCTATGCGTGCCGCCGGGATCGAGCCGCCGCCGGAGATCGTGGCCGATGGCAGGTTGCACCGGTTCACCGTGCCGGGGGATCGGGTGCGGAGCGATAACGGTTTCTATGTGCTCCATGAAGATGAGCCGATAGCCGGGAGTTTCGGCAGCTGGAAAATGGGCATTACAGAGACGTGGTGTTACCAGACAGGGGCAACTATGACCCCTGGAGAGAAAGCCCGTTTTGCTGCCAAGATGGAAGCCGCACGACGTCAACAGGATGAGGAACGGAAGAAAATACAGGCAGAGTGCTGCGCCTGGTGTGCCGATGCTTGGAAGAAGGCGAAAGAGGCAACAAATAGTAACCCCTACCTACGGAAAAAAGGCGTCAACTCTTACGGGTTGCGCTCATTCAAAGATGCCCTGCTTGTGCCGGTCAAGGATATCGCTGACACCCTGCACGGCCTGCAATTTATATCTCCCGACGGTTCCAAAAAATTCAAGACCGGCAGCAACAAGAACGGGCATTTCTTCACCATCGGCAGGGCGAAGGATAACCGGATCATCATAGCCGAGGGGTACGCCACGGCCGCCAGTATCCACCAGGCAACCGGCTGTTGTGTCCTGGTGGCCTTCGATTCCGGCAACCTGAAGCCGGTTGCCGAGGCGGTACGGGCGAAGCGGCCGGGAATCACGATCATCGTCGCGGCTGATAATGATCAATTCACCGATGGGAACCCCGGCTTGACGAAGGCCACGGCCGCGGCGCGGGCTGTCAACGGGCTGTTGGCCGTGCCGGTGTTCCAGGACACGACCGACAAGCCAACTGATGCCAACGACGTTCACCGCCTGGAGGGGCTGGACCGTGTGCGGGAGATCATCGAGGCGGCCGCGCCGGTTGCGGATGCCGGCAGCGAGGCGGGGACGGTTGAGGATACGCCGGAAGAGCAGCCGGAAGGGGAGCCGGTAGAGGGTTCAGCGTCGGCATTGTGGGCGGAACCCCTGCTTTTCTCCGATATCGAAACGCCGGATATTTCGGCAGATCTGTTGCCGGTCTGGCTTGGGGAGTATGCCCGCGCCGTGAGTGAGTCAACACAGACGCCGGCGGGACTGTCGGTAATGTTCGCCCTGGCTACCGTCGCGGCCTGCCTGCAACGGCGCTTTGAGGTTGCCCCGTATGGTGATGACTACATAGAACCGTTGAGCTTGTGGACTGTCACCGCGCTGGATCCAGGCAACAGAAAGACCGCTGTCCGTAACGCCTTCACAGGGGTTCTTTCGGATTGGGAGCGGGAAGAACTGCGCCGGATGGGGCCGGAAATCAAGAGCATCAAGCATCGGCGGGATGTTGCCTTGAAAACCATCGACCAGTTGAAGGCGAAGGCCGCGAAGCTGGCAGGCAGTGCCGAGTGTGGCGAAGTGTTTCGGCAGATTGACCAAATAGAAAACGAGATGCCTGATGAGGTGATAGCGCCGCGCCTCTGGACTGATGATGTTACCCCGGAAAAGTTGCAGGCCATGCTTTCGGATCATGGGGAGCGTATGGCGCTTTTGTCAGATGAAGGAGGCTGTTTTGAAGTAATGTCGGGGCTTTACAGTAGCGGCCGTGCAAACCTTAACGTCTTTCTCCAGGGTCATGCCGGCGCGGCTGTCCGCGTTGACCGGCAGGGGCGCACCGTGACCTTGCAGCGGCCGGCCTTGACGTTTGGTCTCGCGGTGCAACCGGATGTAATCAACCAGTTGGCACAGGGGAACAAGGCCCGGTTTCGGGGGAACGGCACCCTTGCCCGGTTCCTGTTCTGTATGCCAAAGAGCACTATCGGGGGGCGGGATGTAACCAGGCGTTCCCCGGTTCCTGAACCGGTCAAGGCTTCATACGTCAACGGGATCATGGGGCTACTGAGTATCGAGCCGGCGCGGGATGACAAGGGGGCAGAGAAAACCCGTATCCTTACCCTTGCGCCTGATGCTTTGGCAGCCTGGCAGGCATTTTCGCAGTATATCGAGGATAACCAGGGGCCTGACGGGGAGTTCTTTCACTTTCAGGATTGGACGTCAAAGCTACCAGGCGCGGCCTTGCGGATTGCCGGCTTGTTGCATGTGGTCGAGTACGGCGCGGAGTTCTCGTCAATCGGGATGCCGACGATTGAGCGGGCCTTGAACCTAGCGGAACTGTTGATAGGCCATGCAAGGGCGGCCTTTGATCTTATGGTGGACGATTGCAGCCTTGACGATGCAAAGGCTTTGTTGTCGTGGATCAAGGCGAAGGGAGAAAGGGTAATCCGGCAGAATGAGGCTTACAAGGAAAACCGGCGCTTCCGAAACCTGAGCCGCCTGGAAAAGGCAATGAAGATACTGACGGAGCGGCACATGGTAAGCGAGCCGTTCAAGCGCAAGACAGCCGGCCGGCCGCGTATCCTGTACTCTGTGAACCCCGATTTGTTGAGGCGTTGATATGCAGTGGCAACGGTACTTGAAAAAGGGAGCGCAGCCGGCAGCCGGCAACGGGGGCGCTGAACCGTTCGACGCCGGCCGCCTGGCGGTGGAGATCGGGAAGCTTGCAGACGAGGCCGGAGCCGTTCAGGTGCCTGGAGGCTGGGAGGCGGTGAAGGTTAAGCAGGCTGATGTGTGGCGTCGATTGCTGGCGGCCTTCGTTGCTGTGGATGATGCCTTTACCCGCCGGGATGAACGCGGGGTGGTGGGGACGATAGCAACGGCGCGTCGGGTGTTGATGTTGGTTCGATTCTCCTGAGTACGGGAGAAAATTTGGGATGACGGAAAGGAGAAAAGATAGATGATGCCTACACCACAAGAGGTATGGAAGGACCCTGATTTCTTGGGGCTTCATCCGGTCGAAAAGGCGAAGGTGATGAGGGCGATTGACCCGGAATTTGCCGGGTTGCCGTCGGTGGAACAGCATAGGGTGGTGTTTCAGCTTACCAACCGTTCCGCCGTGCCGCAAGACGTGCAACCGGGGCCGGAAGGTGAACCGGTGGGGCGGCTGGATGCCCGTGACCCGTTCAGCTATTCACCTGCCGAAACTGAAGCAATGCGGCGTAAGTTCGTTGCCGATGAGATGTCATTCGGTGGCGATAATTCGCTTGCAGGCTCTTCCCGTGACGTCATGGGGATCGGCGGCACGGCGCAGATGAGGGACCAAACCAGGGCGGCGGCTATCGAGGCGGGAAAGAAGCTTGTTCGCCCCGTCTTGAAAACGGTTGGTGCCGTGGGGGGGACCGTGGCGGCTGGTGGGAACCCGGCCGGAACGGTGGCAGGGTATGCCATCGGTGATGAAGTGGCAAACCTCGTGACCGGGGAGCTGCCGTCGAGCGTGCCGACTGCGCCGGCTGAGAGTGTGGCGGATTTCGCAACGCCTCGCACTTTTCCATCTCTTATCTCTTGCAGCTTCTCCGGCGCTTCTTTTGCAATCTTGTTCACATGTTCAACCATTCTTGTTGAAGCTCCTACCAGTTCAGCGGCTTGCTTTGAGGTTTTGGCAGGGGTGATAGCTTCGCGCATTTCTGCGCTAACCTTTTCCATTCCCCTTCCATGTTCTTTCCCCGCCTGTCTCTGTCGTTCTTTTGCCTCCTCTGCCAGTTTGGGGGCAATGTCATGACGCAGAGCGGCCGGTTGTGGGGATGATCCCGTTAAAAAGGTTGGCATTGCCACCGCAGACGGCCGCAATTGCAGGGGAACGGGGCGGGGTGATTATGCCCAATGGTTTCAACTCGATAATCAACCCGGTCGGTATGTCCGGGCGGGATATTCGCATGTCTCAGAGAAAGATAAAGGGGGGCGCGTGACACTTAAGCCCGTAATTATTCCCAGAACATACAATCAACCGGATTTGCCGTTAGGTTTGTTGTATATCTCAGCCGTTTTGAAGCATGCGGGCTATGAAGTACATGGTCTTAATCTTCCCGGTGTCCAAGGTGAAGCAATATCCCATATTGAGTCAGCAATCCATAAATACAAGCCTGATATTGTTGCCACTACCAGCGGGGCTACAAACTTCATTGAAGTCAGAGAGATTTGCGCTGTTGCAAAATCGGTATCCCCTCAGATTATAACTGTTGTTGGTGGGGCGCTACCTACGTCTGAGCCTGAACTTATGGTAAGGGATGCATGTGCTGATATTGCTGTGATAGGGGAGGGTGAAGTCACTATTTTAGAGATTGCGGAAGCCGTTATAAGGGGGGAGCAACTAAGCCGCATAAACGGAATTGGTTTTCTGTCTGGCGGCGTGTATTGCCAAACTCCACCCCGACAAATGATTGAGAACCTAGATAACCTGCCATTCCCAGATTTTGAATCATTCAATGTAATGGGACATATCGACATGATGCACCCAATGGACATGTATCTATTTGACATTGAAGATAATCCGAGGCCTGTTCAGGTTATATCAAGTCGGGGTTGCCCCTACTCCTGCACGTTTTGCGGTCACACGCTACCGAAAAAAATTAGGTATCGCTCTTTAGACAATGTTTTTGCCGAAATTGATTCCCGCGTGAAGGAGTACAATGCGAACATTATTGCTTTCTGTGATGAAATGCTGACCAATGACAGGGGGCGGCTACTTGATATATGCCGACGTATTAAGCCATATGGTGTCCACTGGTTTACTACAATAAGGGCCGATATTATAGATGATGAGGTTGCTGCGTATTCCGCTGAAAGAGACCGACGACACTGAGGTGAAGGCGACCGGCGTTCCGGTGTGAAGACGACCGGTGTTCCGGAGCGAAGGCGACCGGCAGATGATGGGGTCGCGAGGTGAGGTTGTCAGGGTGTCACAGAATCCGGTGTGCGGTCAAGGGTACTTTGTTTCTTTCGCATTGATTCTTTCCCCTCCAACTCGATCTTGTGTGCGTTATGCACCAGTCGGTCGAGGATGGCATCGGCCAGGGTGGGGTCCTGCATGGCGTCATGCCATGCCTTGACCGGCAGTTGGCTGGTGACGACGGTGGCCTTGCGGTCGTAACGCTCTTCGACGATTTCCAGCAGTTCGCGCTGGTCGTCCTGGGTAATGGGTGAGATGAGCAGATCGTCCAGGAGCAGGACCTCACACTTGGCCAGTTGCGCCAGGAGCTTTCCATAGCGGCCGTCGTGGCGGGCAACGGCAAGTTCGTGCAGCAGCCGTGGCAGCCGGTGATAGAGGACGGTGTAACCGTCACGGCAGGCCTTGTTGGCCAGGGCGCAGGCGAGATAGCTCTTGCCGGCGCCGGTGGGTCCGGTAATGAGGATGTTGTGGTGACTGCGTACCCAGTGGTTCTGAGCCAGGGAGAGGACCAGGGAGCGGTCGAGCCTGCGGTCGGCCCGCAGGTCGAGGTCCTCCACGCAGGCCGGCAGACGCAGCCGTGCCGACTTGAGCCGGTTATGCATCCTGCGGTTGTCCAGGTCGGTCATCTGGCAGTCCACCAAGAGGCCAAAGCGCTCCTCGAAGGAGAGCCCTGCCAGATCCGGGCGCTGCATCTGTTCGGCAAACGCTTTGGCCATGGCGGAAAGCTTCATTGTGTTGAGCTTGTCAATCGTCGGTTGTGTCAGCATCTTTGTTCCTTTCGTCATTGGTAGTAGGTCGTGCCCCGGATGTTATCGTGGGCCACGGGAAAGAGCTGCGGCTGATGCGGGAGTGGTTTCTGGTCCAGGTTGTTCTCGAGGATCGACTTGATGCTCTTGTAACTGACCCCCTTGATGAACAGCGCCCGCTGGCAGGCAGCCTCCAGCCTCTGCTTATCGAACCGCTTGGCCAAGGACAGGATACCCATGCAGGAGCGGAAGCCATGCTCGGGATAAGTCCTACGTTCGAGGATGTCCGTCACCACCCGAGCCGTTGACTCACCGATGGTGGCGGCCCACGCAATCAGCCGCTGGGGTGACCACTCGGCATACTCCCGGTGGACCTTCGGCATATGCTCGTCACAGGTGGTTGGTTTGCCCTTGATCCGTGAGCGGGCATGGGAGGCAACGCGGTTGCCCTTGTGGAAGCATTCCACCGTCGACTCGGTGGCCCGAACATCCACCTGTTCGCCACGCAGGCGGTGGGGAACGCTGTAGTAGTGACCGTCGAAATCGACGTGGTAGTCGATGTGGACGCGGGCCTTCTTCCACTCGGCGTACTCGTACGCAGCCACCGGCAGGGGGAACAGCGCCGGGCAATCGAGTTCCAGAAACCGGCTGAGGCGTGATCCAGGGAGTTTGCGGAAAGGGCGGTTGTTCAACAATTCCAACCTCTCCCGGATGGCCGCGTTGGCCTCGGCAAGTGAGAAGAAGGTCCGGTGTCTGAGCCCCGCCAGAATGAAGCGCTGGACGATCTGGACGCCCACCTCCACCTTGGCCTTGTCCTTGGGGCGCCGGACCCGGGCCGGAACGATTGCCGTGCCGTAATGGGCGGCCATCTCGGCATACGAGGCGTTGATCTCGGGCTCGTACCGGCAGGGCTTGGTCACCCCGCTCTTGAGGTTGTCGGGGACAACGGCCTTGGGCACTGCGCCCAGAAAGGCAAACGTTCTGACATGGGAGCCGATCCAGTCGGGCAGCGATTGGCTTGGGGTGGCTTCGGCATAGGTAAAGTTGCTGGCGCCAAGCACCGCCACGAACACCTGGGCCTCGTGAATTTCTCCCGTGGTGGGATCAACGATGGGAAGCGTCTGGCCGCAGTAGTCGACAAAGAGCTTCTCCCCCGCCCGGTGTTCCTGGCGCAATGACAGATCGAGCCGCTTGTGCCAGTGGCGGTA
This sequence comes from Deltaproteobacteria bacterium, assembly GCA_021849045.1. Classification (GTDB taxonomy): domain Bacteria; phylum Desulfobacterota; class Desulfuromonadia; order Geobacterales; family DSM-12255; genus Geomobilibacter. Next base: position 7,968 of record JAJZTK010000106.1, read on the forward strand.
GAGATCGCAGAAGTAGCTGTACTGGTAGCCGTCGGGCTGCTGCTCCTTGTACTCCTGCCACAAAAGCATCAGGGTGAGGTTTTTACGGGAAACCAGTTCATCGTGGAGGAAGGGCCAGTCGGGCTGAGGCAGGGCTCGGACTGAATGGTGGAGAACGATCGGATAGAGAAGCCTCTCCAAGGCCTCGTCGTCAAGGGGAGGCAGAGGCCAGGAAAGGCCGGCGGCCCGAGCGCGGGCGATGGTCTTGGTCACGGTGGTCTTGGCGACCCCGCAACTGGTGGCTATTGATTGCCTGCTCTGGGCACAGGCCCAGGCGAGGCGAAGCATCTCACGAATCTTGCGCATGGTAACTCTTTCTTGCGGCATCCCATCCTCCCTCAGTTGAAATTGAGGGTGAAGGATACGCTGTTGAGTTACCTCGCGACTACATCGGTTTGCCGGTCACCATGCTCCGGAATCGTGGTCACGTTCCCAGCGGAATGCCGGTCGCGATCACTCCGGAATCGCGGTCACCATCACAACGGAATCGTGGTCTTCTTGGACCGGAATACGCAAAAAGCGCAGTTGACAGCATTCCCGGCCACATTCTCAAAGCACTCAAAGAGGAGATGGAACATGCCACTCGATGAAAAAGAACTGCTAGCACGCGATGCAAAAAGAAACATAGGCGAAGAGCTCCTTCAGGCCGTGCGAGACATCAAGGCCGGCAAGATTGGGCGTGTTTCTACCTTGGAAATCTCTCCGATTGCTATGGCACGTCAAAAAATCGGTCTTTCCCAGAGCGAGTTCGCGAAAATGCTTGGTGTATCGCTTCGCACACTTCAGGAGTGGGAGCAAGGGCGTCGTACACCATCAGGGGCGGCGAAGTCTCTCATCACTATTGCCATCAAGAGGCCGGAGGTTATTAAGGAATTGCTCGCTGCTTAAGCTTTCTTCTTCGATCGTTTTCTAAAAATTGAAATCACGAAGAGAATTGCCAACAAGGAACATGTCGCCATACCGGCCAAATACAACCAAGCCAATGATTCCCAATGTGCTTTTCCTTCAGGTGCGGCCACGGAGAAAATGCGTACTGCTGGTGGTATCGCAGTATGTGTATTTTCCTTGTCTGTAGCCAACTGGCCAGCGCTTGATCTGCCGGGCAGTTTTATCGCCCGGTCATGGTCTGAGCGCGTGGTTATGCCAGTTCAATTTTTAGGCTTTTGCCGAGGGCGAGAGCCGCTCTTTCGAGGGTTTGGAGGGTAACGGAAACATTGGCGGGATCGAGGAGTCTGTCCAATGCGGTACGACTGGTGTGCATTTTGTCAGCCATGGCAGTTTTTGACAGATTTGCCTGTTTCATTTCTTGTTCAATCTGGAACGCAATAACTCTCTTGATTGCTGCGGCTTCCGCTTCTGCTCGCAATCCTTCCTCTTCGAGGAAATCGTCAAAACTTGATCCGAGATATTCGTTTTCCTGATTAGTACCAATCTTCCGCAACACACTCTCCCCCTCCCTTGACGGGAGGGGGGCGGGGGGGTGGGTGAAGCTGCAACCAGCGAACTTCGTGGCAACTTCCCCCCCACCCTCACCCTCCCCCGCCAGGGGGGAGGGGATTTTTTTCAAGCGGGCGGAAGATTAGTGCTAATCAGGTTCGTTTTTCATTTTGCGCCTCTTTTGTAATTGCCAAGACGGGTTATAGCTGTCTTGAGTTCGTTTTGCGGGGTCTTCTGAGATTTCTTGATGAAGCAAAATCATGTATTCAGCATCAACCGTGAAGAATACTCGCGCTATGCCGTCAGCCAATCTGGTGCGCACTTCCCACAAATCCTTGTCGACTTTCCTTATGAGAGGCATTCCCAAAGGCCAGCCAAGCTGGGCGGTCTTGATATCTTCGCCTATTTGCCGCTTGTCATCACGCTGCAAATCCTTGAGCCATTCCCGAGCCGGTTCATTACCGGCTTCAGATCGATAGAACACGACTTTCAGGATAAATTTGATTTCAGTCATACGAACCTATTGTACCAATATTGGTACGCATGTCAATTTTTGTTTTCATATTTACTCAAGCTCCCCTTATGTTCACAATAATCAGTAACGAGAGGAGTGCGACCAGAAAAGCAACAGTCAGTCCGCAGAAAAATTGAAGCAATCGCTTTGCTGATTTTCCCATGAAGTTATTCGCTTTATGACAACAGCCTCCTCCAAGTAAGGCCGCTCCAGATACTCCAGCGATTAGAAATGAGGGGCCTGTCCGGGGACGTTGTTTATTTGTTGATTAACTTGGGAGCACCGTGACGTTAGCGAACAAATAAACAACGTCCCTGAAGCCTCCCCCAGCTGACACGAAAAAGCCCTCCGCACGGAGGGTTTTTTCGTTGGTGCATTGTTGTTATCGCCTTCTTCAACTGAGGTTGTCATAATCGCCGCTGACGAGAGGGAACACCTCGTGCCGCACCTCGTGGTCAAGGTTTTTGATCGTGCCGCAGGCAACGCAGAGGTATTTGTCACTGCTGTTAGTGTAGTCGTTCTTTTCGCACGCTCCGCTCCAGACCTTGGTGTCGCACCGCTCATCGACCGATTCTGCTTTGACTCCTTTTCTGCCAAACCCTTTCATAATCAACGCCCCCTTTCCCTGCATCAATTATAGCATGGGGGAGCATCCGGCAGGTCTGTCGAATCCGCTGCAGCGTGTGCAAGAGCCAAGCATGAGCGTCACCGGCGAAGGGGCCAGCACGCGAACGTCTAACGTGTAAGCTTCCACGCCTTGCGCAGTGCCGCCAGGGTGCGGGACTGCACACCGATGACAGACTTCCCCTTCTTTTCCCACTGCGAGATGCTGGAGGGAGTAATCCTGCAGCGGGCTGCAAATTCCGTCTGGGTCTCACCGAGAGATAACCGCCAGGCACGGATGGCATCACCGGTAAGCGGGTCGGGAAACGGCACTGTGGCCGTACCGTTGCGCCGCTCTGACGTTACCGGAGCGGCTTTTGTGGGCGGTTTCCCAACGGATGGCTGCGCATCGGCAGATGGTGTGGACACCTTCCCCGGGCCCGGTCTCTTTGCGGCGGAAACGGCCGGCGGTGGTGGGAGCGTGTCCGCCGCCCCGGCCAGATCGATCCCGAATACGTCGGCAATGCCGGTCGCGGCTATCCTCCGACGGGACGTCCCGGCCGTGGCCGCATCCGTAACCGCCGCGGAGACATCGACCAGTTCCTCGTGATTCACCCCGCGCAGGAGAAACAGCAGCTCCGGGGAGTGGTCCAACCGGGCGCCCACGCCGTAGAGGACCGCCGCCACATGCTTGCACATGCCGGCCCAATCAGGACAGTCGCAGTCGAATTTCATCTCGCCGGGGAGCGGGAAGAGCCCTTCCTTGCGATCCGAGACGACCTCCATGACGCCCCGCTCCAGCTTGCCCCGCAACAGATCGATCAGCGACCCGATCCGCCCGGTGCAGGCCGACCTGACGGCCGCCCATTTCGTTTTCTTGAGCGGGGTGATGGTGATGGAGACGTTGTACAGCGACGACCCGCTGACGATGGCCTTGATCAGGCCGCTCTGGATTTCCAGATGGCAGACCGAACCGTTTCTGACGTAACTGCGGCCGCGGGGGAGGCGATTGGCATAATCCCCGAACGACTCCATATGGTCGCACCACCCCTTGCCCCAGAAAGAGTCGGCGATCTTGCGGCCGGACAACAGGACCGGCTGCACCTTGAGCCCCTTCTTCCTCATCTTTTCAAGCTGCTTCTCCGCCTTTGCCCGCCGTTCCGCCACGGGAACATAGGGCGCCCAGCCATAATATCTCATGGTAAAGGTTTCCTTCGGTTCGTCACATCATGTGAGCTGTCCGGCCGGCAGGGTGGATTTTGTCGCACTTGGTTGAACGTTGCATTATGCTGGTTCTTTGACATTGAGACTTGGCGACGGCCTCCCTGCGTACTCTTCTAGAATTATTTCGAGAAAGTATTATGGTGTCAGACCTACACATCCAACATTGTCAAGAGTGTAGGTCTGACACCTCGATGTTTCTTGACACCTCGATGTTTCTTAGAATTTGGTGCAATGTTATTTGATATTGTCTGTGACAAAATTTACTAGGTTATCTGAAACGTCATCTATCACTTTCAACAGTTCTGAGTCATCCTTGTCTTCTTTGTCTGAAGCAATAACTCTTCCTGTGTTAGTATCAATAAGTTGAATATTGTAAGCTATTATATACTCAGGTTTGAATCCACCTTTCCATTTATGTCCAAAGTACAATATGTTGTATTTAACCTTTAGCGACTTTTTGTTGTTGTTTTTAGTTAGTCCTTTATTTGCTAGTCCAGTAATTACTTCATTGTATACATTCTTTGACACGCTGTTCACATTTAATCCTTCTGGCAAGCCATCAGAAATGGCAGCGTCAGAGACACCTTCGACCTCAACAGAATATGACTCCCGGTAATTGTCTATAACAACCTTTTGAGTACCGCCGCATCCTGTTAAGCACGCAATAAGTGCTATGCCAGCAAAGCTCCAATTCACAATTCGCATGAGTTCCTCTCGTTGTATATCTGTTTTTTCTCCCGCCATTATTTGTTCAACTTGTAATTAACCGGTTCACGAGCGCGCGTGAACCGGGGATCTATCCAAATGAAATGTTTAGTCTGTGCACATGAAAATGCGGCTCCTGCCTCAAACACGGATTAACTTCCACCATCCGTTTACGCCACCACATTCACCGCCAGACCATTTACCATGAAATTTAGGACTAACAATACTAATTTTCATGGTATGCGCTTTCCTATATCCCCGTCTTCTCCAGATCGAGCGCCACCATCCGCAGCAGCGCCTCGTCATCCATCTCGGTCAGCAGGGCTTCCGTCCCCTCCAGCAACTCGGTCGCCAGTCCCGCCTTGGCGGCGATCAGGGCGTCGATCTTCTCTTCCACCGTCCCCTTGCAGACAAACTTGTGCACCATGACGTTCTTGCTCTGGCCGATGCGAAAGGCGCGGTCGGTGGCCTGGTTCTCCACTGCCGGATTCCACCAGCGATCGAAGTGGATGACATGGCTGGCAGCGGTCAGGTTGAGGCCGGAACCGCCCGCCTTGAGCGAGAGGACGAAAAACGGAGGGCCATCCTCATGCTGGAAACGGTCCACCAGTTTCTGGCGCTCCGCCACCGGCGTGCCGCCGTGCAGCACCAGGCCCGGGCGGCCGAACAGCGTGGCCAGGTAAGTGGCCAGCGGCCCGGTCATCTCCCTGAACTGGGTAAAAACCAGCACCTTTTCCTGGCGCGAGGCAATCTCTTCGGCCAGTTCCCGCAGGCGGACGAACTTGCCGCTCCGCTCCTCGGTAAAGTCGCCGTCACCCAGCGACTGGCCGGGATGGTTGCAGATCTGCTTGAACCGCATCAGCATCGAAAGTATCAACCCACGGCGCTTCATCCCCTCCTGCTGCTCCTTGAGCGCCTCGGCCAACTCCTTCACCGCCTGGCTGTACAGCCGGGCCTGCACCTTGCTCAGACCGCACCAGGCCGCCATCTCCACCTTGTCGGGAAGGTCGCTGATGACGCTCCGGTCGGTCTTGAGGCGACGCAGGATATAGGGCTGCACCAGCGTGCGCAGCGGGGCATAGGACGGCGGCTCGTGCTGTTCCAGCGAGGTGATGAACTGCTTGAAACGTGGTGCAGTGCCCAGAAGACCGGGGCAGATGAAGTCGAACAGGGACCAGAGATCGGCCAGCCGGTTTTCCACCGGGGTGCCGGTCAGGGCAATGCGAGCTCTGCCGGATAATTTTTTCACCGCTTTCGCCTGCTGCGTGCCGGGATTCTTGATCGCCTGGGCCTCGTCCAGCACGATCAGGTTCCAGGTTGTTTCCGTCAGCCACTCCTGGCGCTGCAGCATGCCGTAAGTGGTCAGCACCGCATCGGCCGCTGCCAGCCCGGATGCGGGGTCGGCGGCGATCCGCTCCAGTCCCCCCCGTTCCAGCTCCGACGGATGGAGGCAGACAACCGAAAGCGACGGTGCAAAGCGTTCCAGTTCGCTCCGCCAGTTGGCAAGCAGCGAGGCCGGCAGCACCAGCAGGCTGGGGGTGGGTTTCCCGCTGCGCCCCTGCTGGGCCAGCAAGAGGGAGATGACCTGAATGGTCTTCCCCAGCCCCATGTCGTCGGCCAGGCAGGCGCCCAACCCCAGTTCCGACAGAAACCAGAGCCAGTTGAGGCCGGTCTGCTGGTAGGGCCGCAGGGTCGCCCGCAGCCGGTCGCCGGCCTGTACCGCCGCCAGCCTGGCCGGTTCCCGCAGCCCGGCCAGCAACTCCCGTAACCGCCCGCCCGCCTCCACAAAGGCCCACCCTGTTTCATCCAGCGTGGGATCGCTTCCGGCCAGGTCACGTCGGGCACCGGCCAAGAGCCGCATCCCTTCCACGAACGAAAGGCCATCCTCCCCGGTCCCGGCCTCGACCCGCTGCCACTGCTCCAGGGCCTGGCGGAGCTTTTCGCCGTCCACCTCAACCCATTCACCCCGCAGGAGCGCCAGCCCCTCGCCGGCCGCCAACAGGGTCGCAACTTCCTCCGACGTCAGGTCGGCGCCATTCAGGGTCAGTTGTACCCGAAAATCGAGCAAGGCCTTCGCCGAAAGAGATTCGCCGACGTTGGAGCCGATGGCAACCTGCACCCGCGGGCGGGGGCGCTTTTTCCACCAGTCCGGCAACCGCACGACGAGGCCGCTCTCTTCCAAGAGATCGGAA
>JAJZTK010000107.1 GCA_021849045.1 Deltaproteobacteria bacterium
CCAGGTCGGCGAGATAGCGCTCACGCGGGTCGATCTCCTCAAGAAGGCCATGCTTCAGCGCCTCGTCCAGTGCTAATTCCCGGTAGCAGACTTCCCCCAACATTTCGTTGGCCCGCTGTTCAATATCCCTCGTCGTCTCGGGAAGGGCCGGGCCGCCCCAGGCAGGGGAAAACTTGACCCCGTTGTATTCCGGCGGGTTGTGGCTGGCGGTAAAGTTGATGGCACCAGCGGCCTGGCGGCGCAAGATCTCGAACGAGATGACCGGCGTTGGGGTGTCACGGTTGCAGAGAAAGGTCTTGACGCCGGCACCGGCCAGCACCCGGGCAGCCTCCCTGGCAAAACGCTCTCCCATGAAGCGGGAGTCGTAACCGACCACCATCCCCTTGTCCCTGTCCGGTCCGGCCTTGACGTGATCGGCGATTGCCTGCACCACTACCTTCACGTTTTCGAAGACAAAGTCCTCGCACAGAATACCACGCCACCCGGATGTACCGAACGCAATGCGCGCCATGCTCCCTCCTGAAGTGCTGAATTGGGTGCCAACGGAATATTGAACAGTAATATATGGGCCCCGCCCAGTCAAGAAAATCGACCCATAACCGCGGGAATTTCCTGTTGACTTTTTTTGGGCGAAGTTGCTAGAGTTGATTTTACGCGAAAAACGGCAATCATCAAATAGGAGGCTTTTCCATGCAGTGTCAAACAGTTCTTCCTGGTACCGAGTGTACGTTCTGGGGCAAGCAGGGGTGTGTATTCTCCGAAGGTTCCTGCCAGGTTGTAGTAGAAAATTGCGAAGGGTGCGAGCGGGTCATCGACGGGACCATCGGTCGCGTCTGCAGTTCATATCCCGCTCCGGAAAAGAAATGGACCAGCGGCATCTGCAATTTCGCTACCCATGTGAAGGTGGAGATAAAGACCGAAGAAACCAAGACCAACCCCCTCAAGGCCTCCAAGAAGGCATCCGGCGGCGGTGGCAAGAAGAAGTAATCGGCCAACGAAAAAGCAGTTACCAAAAGGGAGGATACCCATCCTCCCTTTTTTTATTTTCCAAAGGACAATGCCATGCCTTTTGAGCTGCTAGCCTGCCCCCGCTGCGGAACAGCGGTCAAGTCGTACCGCAACCCGTTTCCAACCGTGGATATCATCATCGAGGTCAAAGGGGAGATAGTTCTGATCGAACGGAAGAACGCACCGTTCGGCTGGGCACTTCCCGGCGGATTCGTGGATTATGGCGAATCACTTGAAGCGGCAGCGGTGCGGGAAGCTCTGGAGGAGACGTCTCTGGCGGTACATGATCTCAGGCTGATCGGCTGTTACTCGGATCCGGGGCGTGACCCGCGTCAGCACAACATCTCAACGGTTTTTGCGGCGACTGCGGACACTGCTCCGGTGGCCGGCGATGACGCAGTACGGGCCTCACTCTATTCTCTACAGCAGTTACCGGCCCCTCTCTGCTTCGATCATGACCGGATCATCCGTGATTACCTCTCTCTGCGCGAGAGCGGCCTACTGGCTCGTCTCCCCGTTATCCACCCGTGATCCCCAGCTTTTCCGGCGCATGAACTCCACCACCTTGTCCGGCGGGATCGGCCTGCTGACCAGGTATCCCTGAATCTCGTCGCACATTGCGTCTTTCAGAAAAGCATACTGACCCTCCGTCTCCACCCCTTCGGCAATCACCTTGAGGTCGAGACTGTTCCCCATGGCGATAATGGCAGTGGCAATCGCCGCATCGGTCTTGTTCTGATCTATATCCCGTACGAATGACTTGTCGATCTTCAGGGTGTTCACGGAAAAGCGCTTCAATTGGGCGAGGGACGAGTAGCCGGTTCCGAAATCATCCACCGAAATGTGCACACCCATGTCGCGTAAGCAGGTCAACATCTGGATGATGGAATCAGGATGTTGCATGATGACCGTCTCGGTAATCTCGAACTCCAGGTATACGGGATCAAGACCTGTCCGATGCAGCACGTTCTTAACCACGTCGAGAAAGTTCCTCTGCTGGAGCTGATAGCCGGAAAGGTTCACTGCCACCCGTAACCTGGGCAGTCCTTGTCCTGCCCAGGCCAGATGCTGGCGGCACGCCTCTTCCATGACCCACTCACCGATCGGGATGATAAGCCCGGTTTCTTCCGCCAACGGGATGAATTCGCCCGGCGGCAGAATGCCCAACTCGGGGTGTTCCCACCTCAGAAGCGCTTCCAAAGCGGTAATCTGGCCGCTAACGATATTCACTTTGGGTTGATAATACAGCCTGAACTCGTTCTTATCCAATGCCTTGCGGAGACTGTTTTCCAGCACCAGGCGCCGGTGGGAATCCTCATCCATGAAGCTGTCGTAGTATTGCAGCACGCCACCTCCCAGCCCCTTGGCATGATACATGGCGACATCGGCCTTCTTGATCAGACTGTCCATATCCTCCGTATCCAGGGGATAGACACTTATGCCGAGGCTCGCCGTCACGAACAGTTCATGATCGTCGATGTTATAGGGTCTGGCAATGATGTTCAGGATTTTGTGGGCCACCAACTCCGCATCTTCACGGCGCTCAAGGTTGCAGAGAATGATCGTGTACTCGTCACCGCCAAAACGGGCCACGGAATCGATCTCCCGCAACGACCCGGACAACCGCTTTGCCACCTGAACAAGAAGCTTGTCGCCGGTCGGGTGCCCCAACGTGTCATTGATCACCTTGAAGCGATCCAGATCGATGAATAAGAGGGCTGCCAGCTTGTGGTGCCGGTGAGCAAGGGACATGGCCTGCTTCAGCCGATCCAGAAACAGTATCCGGTTGGGAAGACCGGTCAGATTGTCGTGGTGGGCAAGATTGTACAGCCTTGCCTGGGCCAGCTTCCGCTCGGTAACGTCGCGCCAGATCCCCCAGATGGCTGTGGGCTTCCCGTCGCGAAAACTGCTGGTGAGGCTCCCCTCCACACTGATATCCTGGCCATCCTTTGCCCTGAAGACCGCCTCAAGGGTGGTCAGGGTCTCGCCTGAACTCACCCGGGCCACCCCTTGTTCACACAGGTTGCGCGAGTCATCGGCCATGAATACCCTGCAGTCTTTCCCGACAAGCTCTTCCTTGCCGTACTGAAGCGTCTGCAGCATGGAACGGTTGGCAAACAGGAGTTGGCCGTCCAGGCTGACGCAGTGGATAAGGTCATTGGCCGTGTCCAGGAAATTGAGGAGCTTTTGCTCGCTCTCCCGCGCCAAAGCAGTCTCGGCCCGGATGACCGACATGAGGAAGGAGGCGATAATGGCCGCTGCCGCATTGAGCAGCCCGACCCAACAGATGATCAGCACGACATAGAGCCAGTCCTCGTGCAGCTGCGTATTGACGAACGGCATCGGCACATAGCTGACCAGAGACCGGTTCTCGAGGATAAGGAGGAGGCCGTAGAGCATGCCTCCCATGGCACCGGCGAACCAGACGCCGCGATACCGTTCCAGCAGGAATGCCGCCTCAATGGTAACGATCAGGTAGACCGGCCAGAACCAGCTGGCTGCCCCGCCGCTGAAATGGGTCAATACAGTGACAAATAGAAAGTCCAGCAGGATTTCCAGATGGTCGATGTATCGAAGGTGCTGAATCCGGTCGTAGAGGAAGTGGTACACGCTGTTGTAGCACGCTACCACCAGAATGGAGAGAAGGAGGATGAGAACCTGCTGCCAGGAAAGGAAGAAACCGTACCGGCTGAGGGAAAACGTGCAGGCAGCGAAAAGACCATACAGTGAGGTGACGAGCAGGAGCAGCCAGCGCATCTTAGCTACCAGGCGATTCCGCCATAACTGCTCTGCTTCTCTGTCGCCATCGAGAGAAATGCCAAAGAGACGGGTGCCGTTTATGTTCCGGGTGAGGAAATCCACCCACGACACATCCTGATTGTTTCTAGCCATCCAAACCCCGAACCTCCTGCCTGCAGCAGGAAATTATGTTACGAACCGCAGTTCCGGGGCCACTGGCAGAATACCCATATCATGCGCATCAAGAAAGAAACGACAGACCCCCTGTTGATGGGCCGGCGTCAGGTCGTACGAGATGGTCTGCCAGTAGTCCACCAGCTCTTTTCGGTCCATCCAGGTCGATTCTTGACTGCTTTCGGCAATTTCCCCGTAGGCACCCTCGGCCCGCTGCTTGGCAGCCAGCAGGTCGGCCAGGAGCAGCTTCAGTTCGCCATACTGGCGCTCCACGACCTCCCGGCGGACGATCCAGAGGGCAAAGACAAAGGGGAGCCCTGTGGCCGCATGCCACAGTTCACCGAGGTCGAAACAGAATCCGTCGGGCTTTGCCAGTGCCGTTTTGAGGGCGGTATCGCCAATCAGGAGGCAAGCGGCGAACCGATCGAGATCAAGCCCGTTTGTCGGCTCAAACCGGGCGGTTACGCCGTGGTATTTCTGGAGCAGTATCCTGAGCAGCACCACCGACGTCTCGGATTCACTGGTCAGGCCGATGGTCTGACCCTCCAACTCCTTGATGGGAACCCGGGAAAAGAGAAACACACTCTTCACCGGACCTATGGCGCTGATGGACAGATCCGGCAGGAGGTAATAACGGTCTGACCGGCGCCCGTACTCGATGGACGAAGAAGGACAGAGATCGATCTCACCCTGGCGCAGCATACCGTTCAACACAGCCGGCACGCCGCGCACCATCCGGTAACGGTCTGCAGGAAAATCCTTCATCAGTTCATGAAAGATCGGCGTACAGTTGGCATAGGTAATCTGGCCAATGGTCAGCATGGTCACTCCTTTCATTCCCTATCAAATCTTACATCCGCCACAACACAATCCGCGTTTCCCGCGCCTCAAGCGCACAAAAAAAGGGCGAGACCTTTTCTCGCCCTGACTTTTCTATGATAGACCCGGCCTACTCGCTTTCTTCAACCGCCTCGGCATAGTCATCCGCCGTCAACAGCAGTTTCAACTCCTCCGGATCGGACATCTCAACCATGATCAACCAACCGCTGTCATAGGGGTCGTCATTGATCTGACCGGGCGAATCGGCCACCTCGCTGTTCACTTCCAGAACGGTGCCGCTGACCGGGGCGTAGAGGTCGGCCACGGTCTTGCGCGCCTCGATGGAGCCGAAGGAGTCGTCCTGCTCCAGCTCGTCTCCCACCGATGGGAGCTCCACGGAGGTGACTATCCCCAGCTCCTCCTGGGCATAATCGGTGATACCGACAACCGCCCTGTCCCCCTCAACCCTGATCCAGAGATGCTCTTTGCTGTACTTCAGCTCTTCCGGCAAATCCATAAATCACTCCAGAACGATGCGCTCCAGGAAACTCGTGTCGATGTTCCCTTCGATGAAGTCCTTGTTGGCCATGATCCGCTTGTGGAAGGGGATGGTGGTCCTGATCCCCTCCACAATGTATTCGTCCAGCGCCCGTGCCATGCGGCGGATTGCCGCCTCGCGGGTCTCGGCATGCACGATCAGCTTGGCGATCAGCGAGTCATAATGTGGAACGACAGTATACCCATCGTACACGAAGGAGTCAACCCGAACGCCAAGACCACCCGGTGTGTGGTAGGAAGTGATTTTCCCGGGGGAAGGGGTGAACTTGACCGGATCTTCGGCATTGATCCGGCACTCGATGGCGTGGCCGTTGATCTTCACGTCCTTCTGGGCATAGCGGAGCTTCTCCCCAAAGGCCACGCGGATCTGTTCCTGCACAATGTCGATGCCGGTAATCATCTCGGTCACCGGATGTTCCACCTGGACCCGGGTGTTCATCTCCATGAAGTAGAAGTTGTTGTCCTTGTCCACCAGGAATTCGATGGTGCCGGCGCTGGAGTAGCCGACCGCCTTGGCGGCCCGCACGGCAGCCTCGCCCATGGTGGCCCGCAGCTCGGGAGTACTGATCACCGACGGCGCCTCCTCGATGATCTTCTGGTGCCGCCGCTGAATGGAGCAGTCCCGCTCTCCCAGGTGGATGACATTGCCGTGCTTGTCCCCGAGGATCTGGATCTCCACATGGCGAGGCCGCTCGCAGTACTTTTCGATGTAGACCTCGGGATTGCCGAAACCGGACTGGGCCTCGGCCCTGGCCGTGGCAAAGGCGTTGGGGAGTGCTGCCGGCGAATGAACGATCTTCATCCCCCGTCCACCGCCACCGGCAGTCGCCTTGATGATGACCGGAAAACCGATCTCCTTGGCGATCCGCACCGCCTCGTCCACATCCTTCACCCCCTCTTTGGTGCCGGGGAGGATGGGCACGTTCTCCTTGATCACCGCCTGGCGGGCGCTGATTTTGTCCCCCATGACCCGCATGCTGTGGGAAGAGGGACCGATGAAGGTGATGCCGCACTGCTCGCAGATCTCGGCAAACCGGGCGTTCTCGGAGAGAAAGCCATAGCCGGGATGAATCGCTTCGGCATCGGTCAGTTCGGCGGCACTGATAATGGCGTTGATGTTGAGGTAGCTCGAAAGGCTGGGAGGCGGGCCGATACAGACGCTCTCGTCCGCCAGCTTCACATGGAGCGAATCCTTGTCGGCCGTCGAGTAGACCGCCACGGTCTTGATCCCCAGCTCCTTGCAGGCCCGGATGATGCGCATGGCAATCTCGCCCCGGTTGGCGATGAGCACTTTATGGAACATGAAGTTAGTTCTCCGATCTCAGTTCTTTACTGACCGTTTCGCCTACAGCCGCTCGACGATGAAGAGCGGGTCGCCGTACTCCACCGGTTGAGCGTTCTCCTTGCAGATCTTGACGATCTTGCAGCGGTACTCGGCCTCGATCTCGTTCATCAGCTTCATGGCCTCGACAATGCACAGGACCTGCCCTTTCTCCACGACCTGGCCGACCTCCGCATACGGGTCGGCATCGGGTGCCGGGGCACGGTAAAAGGTACCGACGATCGGGGAGGTGACCTTGTCGCCGGCCGGCTCGGCATCGACGGTCGCTGCCGGTGCGGCAGCCACCGGAGCAGGCGCAGGAGCGTAGACCGGCGCCGGGGCGGCCAGGTGGACCACCTGCTGGGAACCACGCTTGATGCTGATCTTTTCCTCCTGGGTCTCGATCTCGAACTCGGTGATGTCGCTAGCGGTCACTATCGTGATGAGCTGCTTCAGATCCTTGATATCCATCGATGTCTCCTTTGATTGATTGTGTTGTACTGCACTATGGTAAACGCACCCGAAGAGACCGGCAGGCCGATGTCCGGCCAAGGCTCTCAGACGATGCGCAGTTCCTTTGATACGCCGGTGAGGAGTCGGCAACCGTTACCGGTCACCACCACCGTATCCTCGATCCTGACGCCACCGAAGCCGGGAATGTAGATCCCCGGCTCGACGGTAAAAACCATTCCTTCTTCAACCAGTTGCTCGCTTCGATACGAAACCACCGGCTTTTCGTGCACCTCGATACCGACTCCGTGTCCCAGACCATGGCCGAAGTACGGACCAAACCCCTTCTCTTCGATATAGCCGCGGGCAATCCGGTCCAGGTCACGGCAGGCGATTCCCGGCCGAACCGCAGCGATGGCTAGGTCATGGGCCTCTTTCACCACCCGGTAGATCTCCCGCTGGCGGTCATCGACACGCCCTACCGCCACAGTGACCGTTTCGTCGGAACAGTACCCCCGGTAACGGGCACCAAAGTCGAACGTCACCAGTTCCCCGGCAGCCACGACCTTCTCCGAGGCCCGGCCGTGGGGCAGCGCCCCCCGCTCCCCCGAGGCGACGATGAAGTCGAATGAGCGATCATCGGCACCACGCCGACGCATGGCAATCTCCAGGGCCAGGGCCAGTTCCTGCTCCACCGCGCCCGGCCGGACCAGGGGGAGAATCTCTTCCAGCGCTGCAGAGGCGATGGCGCTACAGTCCGACAGGAGTTCCAGCTCTGCCGGCTCCTTCACGAGTCGCAGGCCGTTCAGTTCGGCTTCCAGCGGCACCAGTTCCACACCGGCAAGGGCATCGGTGAGTGCGCGGTGGAACGCCACCGTGGTCTGTTCCGCCTCGATCCCCACCCGCACCAGGGAGGCCTCGGCACACAACGCCGCCACCCCCTCCACCTTGGCCCGGTACTCGCGAACCCGGCAGTGGGACGCCTCCTGACCCGCCTGGGTCGTATAGCGTGAGTCAGTCAGGAACCAGGCCCCATCCTTGGCAACGACCAACACGCCATCGCTGCCGGTAAACCCGGCCAGGTAGCGGATGTTCGGCAGGCCGGTAAACATCAGCGCATCCAGGCCGAGTTCGGACAAGAGACGGCCTGCCTTCAAGACTCTGCTATGTAGCATATATTGCTTCTCCAGCACAATCATTTTTCATCAAAACTAAAACCCCGTTACCGTGACACCATGAACTTACGGAACAACACGGACTACACCCTTACCCACCCTTTAGCGAAAGTAAAATCACTCCTTCTTCAGCCCGTATTTCTTGATCTTGCGGTACATGGTGGCCATGTTGATCTCCGCGTCCCTGGCTGCGGACTCCACGTTCCAACCGTGCCGGCCGAGCAGGCCACGCAGGTATTCGCTCTCGAAACGGGACATGACCGCCGCGTAGTCACTGTCACCGCAGATCTCGCTCAGCGGCCCCAAAGGCTCCCCTTCCGGAAGTTCGACAAACTGGGACAGCACCTCAAGACTGATGGACTCTTCGCTCTCCATCGCCATCGAGGCCTCGATGACGTTCTTCAGCTGCCGGATGTTTCCGGGCCACTCGTAGGCACAGGCCACGGCAAGGGCATCGGGGGAGAACCCTTTTACCCGGGTGCCGAACTTGTCGTTCTGTTCCCGAATGAAATGAGCCGCCAGGAGCGGGATGTCAGCCTGCCGCTCCCGCAAAGGAGGGAGATGGATATTCACCACATTGAGGCGGTAATAGAGGTCTTCCCTGAATTCGCCGCTCTTCACCGCTCCCTTCAGGTCGGAGTTGGTGGCTGACAGGACCCGGACGTCCACCTTGGTCGGTGTCGTGTCGCCGATCCGGAGGAATTCCTGTTCCTGGAGAAAGCGGAGCAGGGTCTTCTGTACGTTCATCGGCAGGTTCCCCACCTCATCCAGAAACAGGGTCCCGCCGTCGGCCGCCTCCAGAAGCCCCTGCCGGTTCTCCTTGGCCCCGGTAAAGGCCCCTTTCCGGTAACCGAACAGCTCGCTCTCCAGGATCGACTCGGGCAGCGCCCCGCAGTTGATGGCAACGAACCGCTTCTGTTTCCGGGGCGAATTGTAGTGAATCGCCTGGGCGATCAGTTCCTTACCGGTTCCCGACTCGCCGGTGATCAGCACCGACGTGTCGCGGATCGCCACCTTTTCCACCCGCTCCAGCAGTTGCCTGAGACCACCAGAGGCACCGATGATGTTGTCGAAGTTGAATTTGCCGGCCAGTTCCGCCTTCAGTTCACGGTTCTCTTCCAGGAGCTCGGTCTGTTTCAGGGCGTTCTTCACCCGGTAGAGCAGTTCCTCGGGCTCGAACGGTTTGGTCAGCATGTCGTAGGCCCCGCGGCGCAATGCCTGAATCGACATCTCCACCGTGGCATAGGCAGTGACCATGATGACCGGCAGGGTCGCGTCCTTCTGCTTGATCCGCTGCAGCACCTCCAGGCCATCCATCCCCGGCATCTTGATGTCGGATATGACCAGGTCCCACTCCCCGGCCCGGAATTCCTCGACGGCGTCGAACGAGCGGGTAAAGGCCTTCACGCTGTAGCCGTTGTCGTGAAGGATCGCCTCCATCATCCGACAGAGCCCTTCCTCGTTGTCGACCAAAAGGATTCTCTTCTTATCGGTCACACTGCACCCGCTCCGGAAAGAATGTATCTATGGGCAGCCGGCTACTTCGGTCCGCCACGCGACAAAAGCATGTCTAAGCGTAAATCAGACAGGTGTCAAGGGAGAATACCGGCGTCCCGGATCAAAGTGCATCCGGCTCCACCGGGAGACGCACCGTCACCGAGGTCCCCTCCCCCACCGTACTGTCGATAACGATCCGGCCGTGGTGCTGCTCAACGATCTGCTTGGTAATGGCAAGCCCGAGCCCGGTCCCTTTGACCTTGGTGGTAAAAAACGGCTCGAAGATCTTTTCCAGGTTCTCCGGCAAGATGCCGTTCCCGTTGTCGCGGAAGGTCATGACCACATCATCCCCATCCATGCCAGTGACCACGGTCAGGATTCCACCGGCAGTCATGGCGGCCCCGGCGTTCAGGATCAGGTTGATCGCCACCTGGCGCATCAGGTCACCGTCCAGCATGACATGCGGCAGGTCCCGGCCGAACTCCTTGATCACCGTCACGTTGTGCATGTCCGTGTGATTGGCGGCAAAATCGACGATCTGGTCGAGGAGCGCGTTCAGATCGGTCTCCTCCCGGGTCGGCTTGGGGGTCCGGGCGTAATTCAGCAGGTCCTGAACGATCTTCTTACACCGCTTGCTCTCCCGCTTGATCTCGTGGATGTAACGGTAGTTCGCATCCTCAGGTGGAAGCTTTCCCTCCAGATAGGCGGCATACCCCAGGATCACGCCGAGCGGATTGTTTATCTCATGGGCCACCCCGGACGAAAGGACGCCAAGGGACGCCATCTTCCCCTGCTGGGCGAGGGTCGCCTCCATCTCCTGGTTGTGCTTGATGATGGCAGTCATCCGGTTAAAGGCGGTTGCCAGTTCGCCCAGTTCGTCGCCGGTTGTAACCTCCATCCGCTCATCCAGTCTCCCCCGTTTTACCTTGCGGATGATATCGATCATATGGTTGATCGGATCGGTCAGCACCTTGGAGGTGAAGATCACCATCACCAGGGCCACCAACGAGCAGACAGCGGTCAGGATCATCATCCAGACCAGTATCCGCGAGGTGATCTTGTTGGCCTCGTGGTAGAACTCCTCCTCGTAGGAACCAACCGCCACGATCCAATCCCAGGGAGCGAAATATTCGTACCGGACGATCTTCATCCGCGGGGTCGGGTCCCCCACGTTCTTCCAGGGATAACGTATCCAGCCGCTCTTTTTCTCGCACATCTCCCGGATGAAGGGACGTCCGTCCGTGTCCCGGGCATCGTAAAAGTTCTTCCCCTCGCTGGTGGGATGGACCGTGAAGGTCCCTTTCCGGTCCATGCAGAAGATGTAGCCGGTGGTCCCCACCTTCTTGTTCTTGATCTTCTCCTGGAGCGCGGCAAAGGAGCGGCGTTCGAACTCCACGCTTTCATAGGTCTCTTCCAGGTAGCCGCCGGCAGCAATGATCCAGTCCAGCTCCCGGAAGTAGCGGTAGGCAACCACCTTGTTGCGCGGCGTCGGGTCCCCGAGGATGGCGTTGCGCCAGGGGTAGATGATGAACAGGACCTCGCCGGGACGGGATTTCACCGCCTTCCGACACATCTCGCGGATGAACAGACGACCGTTCTCGTCCTTTTCGTTGTAGACGTTCTCCCCTTCGCGGGCGATATGCACCTTAAGATCGCCCCGGCTGGTCATGGCGTAGATGTAGCCGGTTTCGCCTACATTCACCCTTTTGAGCGCCTTCCGTGCCTCGTCCAGGGCAGTCTTCATGCTGATCTGGCCGCTGACGGTCTGCCGGTACTCGGTTTCCACAATGTTGTAGGAAAGGTTGGCCAGGGTGGCCAACTCCTCCCGGAAACTCCGCTCCTTGTCCTGCTTGTAGACCTGGAACTGCTGGTAATGGGAGTTGAGCAGGTCGCTGGTAAAGGAGGCCATGTGGTCCAGGTCGTCCTTGCTCGTCTGGGTTATGCCACGATAGGCCTGCTTGGTGGCGATGTAACCGGTAACCCCGCCAACGATGAAGATCGGAATGGTGACCAGCGGCAACACGAGTACCACCATCTTCCAGCGGAGCTTCAGGTTGTTTATGACGTTGAAGAGATAGCGATGCACGAAAACTCCCCGGGACCACGCCGTATACAAAAAATTTCTTATACCCTATCCGGGCGGAAGAAGAAAGCAACTATCCGAGTCCCCCTTTGCAAAACATGGTGAGGCATGATAAAAAATGCGGACCAGGATTTTTTCGGAAGGAGATATCGTACATGTTTGCACGGATCAGGACCATTACCGTCACCCTGCTCTTTTTGCTCATTGCAACGGCCGCAAGGGGAGATACGGTGCCACCCGACACAGGAAACACCCAGTGGCGCAAACGGAGCGGAACGGCTGAACCGGCCACAAACGAGGAAAAACTGGCCGTGGATTTGATCACGAAGAGGGAGCAGTTGCTGAAGCGCGGTCGTTATACCGTGCAGTACGACGGCGAGCGGGGAGAGTATGTCCAGGTATCTGTCCGTCTCAGCGGCGGAGAAGGTGACGTGGATACCATCAGACGGTTTCTCCTCAAGGACGGCCGGATTGTGGCATATGCCGACCCGGTATATGAACAGGCCCCACGAAAAATCGATCCCAAGCGCAGGCAAAATGCCCTGATGGTAGCCCGCCAGACCAAGGCGGGGGAAGCGCCGAACCGGCCGGACATCTATGACGGCTTCATGTACACGGCGGATATCGATGGGTGCAAGGCCATTGTCACGGAAAAGAACAGCGATCGCGAAGCGGCGGAAACCTTCGAATTCGATCTCTGCCAATGAACCCGAAGTAGGGGCGATCCTCATGATCGCCCTGATTGGGCAGACACAAGGTCTGCCCCTACCTTGCCAGAACCTCCAGCATCGCGTCGTGAATAAGCCCGTTACTGGCCACGATCCGGTGATCGTAGACCGAATGCGGCTCGCCCCGATGGTTGGTTACCCGGCCGCCCGCCTCCTCGACCAGGAGCGAACCAGCCGCCATGTCCCACGGCTTCAGCTTGCACTCCCAGTACCCGTCCAGGCGCCCGGCCGCCACATACGCCAGGTCGAGAGCCGCGGCCCCGGCACGCCGTATCCCCCTGACCGCCAGCTGAAACGCGCAGAAATGGTCCAGGTTGTTCTCGTTGTCACAGGTCCCGTCGTAGGGAAAACCGGTGGCCAGCAGACACTGCCGTAACGGCTGGCGCCGGGAAACGGCCAGTCGCTCTCCGTTCAGCCAGGCCCCCTCCCCTTTCACCGCCGTGAAGAGCTCATCCAGCACCGGCTGCACAATTACGCCAACCCGTACCTCCCCCTTGATCTCCAGGGCAATGGATACGGCAAACCAGGGGAATCCGTGGGCATAATTGGTGGTCCCGTCCAGCGGATCGATGATCCAGCGGTGGGACCCCTTCAGATCGCCGTAATCGTTCTCCTCGGCCAGGATATCGTGGTCCGGGAAGCGGCTCCGGAGCAGGGAGACGATCCGCTCTTCGCAGACCCGGTCCACTTCCGTCACCAGATCGGTTTCACCCTTGAACTGGATATCGATATCGCTCCAGAGCCGGCTGCGCTGCAGTTCACCCGCAGCCCGGGCGGCTGTGACGGCGGCCTCCAGGAACTCGTGCATGGACTTTTCCTCCTCTGGCAGATCTGTTTCTACCGGTTGTCGATACGCACTATCTCATCATCATCGATTCGTTCCTTATACTCACTTCATCTCCATTTTTGCGAACGATTTCGTGGATCAACTGCGGAGCGCAGGATACTCTAAAAATCTAAAAACCTATTTCATCAATTCGTAACAGTCTATGTCCTTCAAAAACGGATAGTATTTCAATACTATTTTCCGTCAACCTGTAGACAATTCGA
Source organism: Deltaproteobacteria bacterium (assembly GCA_021849045.1). Taxonomy (GTDB): domain Bacteria; phylum Desulfobacterota; class Desulfuromonadia; order Geobacterales; family DSM-12255; genus Geomobilibacter. Next base: position 13,603 of record JAJZTK010000107.1, read on the forward strand.
TATTTCTTGAATATCAACTCTCGTATGTCGGGATTGGCTATTTCGGGTACAATCCTACCCATCCGAGGATTGTCAGGCAAAGAATCTTCGGCATGTTCAATTAGCTGATCGACAAAAATTTCCGCTCTTTCGGGGCTGTCTTTCGAAATAAATTCTTCCATTTCGATTAATTGCTCAAGGGCTTCATTTGTCCATTTTATTTTCATCCAGGATTATCCCTTGCTTCTTCTGGCAGTTAGAGCCGCTTTGATTTCTTCAGTACTGTATGTCCTTCCAGTGTCGGCATCCGATATTCCTCTGCCAACGGAATTAAGAAAAGATTTTTTGTACACCAATTCGTCATAGTCATCCGGTGACAACAGAACTCCGGCCGGTTTTCCATTCTGCGTAATAATCAAGGGATGTCCGGATTTCTGGAGACTTTTGAACCACTTGGAAATGCCCGTCTTAAACTCGGCAATTGGAATAATATCATTTGCGATCGAAATGGTTTTCACAGGAAAGCTCCTTATTCTGATTTATTTATAGATCAAAATATAGACCGCTCTGAAGGTCAGGACAAGTATTAATTTGATAGGAAACTGCGTCGACCAGTTCTGCCTTGAACCGCACGTCACATCCTCCCGCATCCCGCAAGAAGGGCACTCTAGCAATTCGCGCCTGATGCTTGATTTTTTTCAACTCCCTGACAGCTGCAATAATCCTAAAAACGTCAATTAACCGCAGATAAATACGGATAACTACGGATAAAAACAAACCTTTTTAACCCGAGGGGTTAAGCATATTCTGCTTTTATCTCTTTGAGTAAGCATCCCCCGGCAAAGCCGGGGGCTTTCAAAATCGTGAACCGCTCAAAGCGGTATTTTCAAATGACTATCTGACCACCACAAGTGGTGGTCATGCTTCGGTCAAAAATGTCAGTTGATCCA
>JAJZTK010000265.1 GCA_021849045.1 Deltaproteobacteria bacterium
GTGGTGGCGAGGGTAGAAAGTATCCTGAGCCTTGCGGTCAGGGAGAGGGTGCCGGGGCGGGGATTCGAACGATTATTCAAGAACATAGCCTGCTCCGCGCACGGTGTGGATCAGTTTGCGCTCGTGGGGATCGTCAACCTTGCGCCGCAGGCGCCGGATAGCCACGTCGACGATGTTGGTGTCGCTGTCGAAATTGATTCCCCAGACCTGCTCGGCGATTAGAGTCCGGGAGAGGACCTCTCCCTTGCGGCGCAGCAGGAGCGAAAGCAGCAGGAATTCCTTTGCTGTGAGCTCAAGGGGTACGCCTCCCCGCCGGGCTTTGTGGCTCACGAGGTCCATCTCCAGATCGTCCGCCCGCAATAGCTCCGGCTGGCGCGCGGGGCCTCGGCGCAGGATGGTCCGTGCCCTGGCCAGCAGCTCCGAGAAGGCAAAAGGTTTCACCAGGTAGTCGTCCGCTCCAAGTTCGAGTCCCCGCACCCGGTCATGGACCGCGTCGCGGGCCGACAGGTAGATAACCGGCACGTCGTTCCCGTCGGCGCGCAGCTCTGCCAGCACCGACCAGCCGTCGCGGCCCGGCAGCATGATGTCGAGGATGATCAGGTCATAGTCCTCGGTGCGGGCCAGATGGAGCCCGTCCTCGCCGCTTTCGGCCGTATCCGCCGTGAAGCCGTTCTCGGAGAACCCTTTCTGAAGATACGCGGCGGCTTTTTTTTCGTCTTCGATGATCAGGATGCGCATATGGTCTTGTACACTCCCAGCTTTAAGAGACGCCTATCGCGTAATGCGTCGTCGGTTGTTTGTTTTCGAAATCGGTAACGATATAAGCTGGGAGGGTTTAATCGCCATTACTCAGTTCTGCTTCTATCTGCTCTATACTTGGCAGGCTGTCTTGCAGGTTTTTCGGTACAGACTCGATCAACCTGTATTCAGAAACACCAACAGGTTTTGACAGATCTTTCAAGGCATATTCCACAATCGTTCGGTTTTTTTCCTTGCAAATGATGAGGCCGATACTCGGATTATCGTTTTCATGTTTCATCTGTGCATCAATAGCCGAAAGATAAAAATTCAGCTTGCCCGTGTATTCCGGCCTGAAGGCCACGGCCTTAAGCTCGATGACGACATAACAGCGTAATTTAAGGTGGTAGAAAAGGAGGTCGAGGTAGAAGTCTTCGCCACCTACCTCCAGATGGACTTGACGCCCGACATAGGCGAAGCCGGCACCAAGTTCCAGCAAGAAGCGGGTGATATGATCAACCAGAGCGTTTTCTATATCGCGCTCCTGGGCCTCTTTGCCGATGCCAAGGAAGTCGAACAGGTATGGATCTTTGAGTGTCTGTCGGGCCAGTTCCGATTGTGGGGCGGGAAGTTGTCCGTCGAAATTGGTTATAGCCTTCCCCTGCCGGTGGTAAAGGCGGGATTCGATTTGGTGGACAAGCACATCTCGCGACCAGCCATATTCTATAGCGGCACGAGCGTACCATTCACGTTCATCAGGTGCATCCAGCTTCGTAATCAACCTGATTATATGTGACCAGGGTAATCGGTCAACAGGCTGTTGACCAAAATGAAGATTGGGACATTCCTCTGCGAATCTACGCATATACTTAAGATTCGATGGAGAAAACCCCTTCATCGCCGGGAACTCATGGCTAAGATCGTCGGCCAGGCGGTCAATGACCTTTGCGCCCCAGCCTTGCTGTTCCTGCCGCTCCAGGATGTCCCGACCAAGTTGCCAGTAGAGGTGGATCATCTCGCTGTTGACGGCAAGAGCGGCTCTCTGTTGTGTAGACCTGATGCGCTCTTTTACATCTTTCAGCCACTCAACATATCCTTCGGGAGGGAGTGTACGCAATGCAGTTTTCACGAAGTTCCTGCTCCTCGCATCAATCTCTTGTAGCGCAATTACTGAAGAGTACACCAGCTATCCACTCCCATCAATCGCAAATTCAGATCCCCGCCCATCTTCTCTCTTGCTTCTGTTCGGTTGGTCACAGGAGTTTTGTTTTGTAATCCAATAGTGCGAAACCCTTGAAGAATTGCAGTGCAACCACTCCTGCAATACAAATAAAAAAGGCCGCCCGGAGGCGGCCACGTGAAAGGATGGTGCTGGTGTTTCAGGATGCCAGATGAAACTGGCCGATGAGCTGCTGAAGTTCGTCCGAGAGGTTGGACAGCTGCCGGGCTGCTGCGGCCGTTTCCTGTGCTCCCCTTGCCGTATTGTGGACCACGTCGGTAATCTGCTGGATGTTGCCGCTGATCTCGGTCGTAGTGGCGGTCTGCTGTTCGGCTGCCGTGGCAATCTGATTTACCTGCATGGTAACTGTGCCCACCTGCTCGAGGATTTCCTCCAGCGCCTTCCCCGACTCAGAAGCTTCGGCGGTTCCGCGCTCGACCTCCTGTACCCCCTGTTCCATGATGGCGACAGCGCCCTTCGTTTCATGCTGGATGGCCTTGATCATTGTGCCGATTTCCTTGGTCGCCTTGGTGGTCCGTTCTGCCAGTGCCCTCACCTCGTCGGCAACTACTGCAAAGCCGCGCCCCTGCTCGCCGGCCCGGGCCGCTTCGATGGCGGCGTTCAGGGCCAGGAGGTTGGTCTGGTCGGCTATGTCTTCGATGGTGCGGATGATTTC
>JAJZTK010000108.1 GCA_021849045.1 Deltaproteobacteria bacterium
CGCTCTTGAAGACAGTGGCGGACCGGTACGGCGCCCGGGTGAAGGTGGCCGAGATCCCGCCGGGGCCGCCGGTTCTCTCCACGCTCGTGGCCGAGATCTACGGCCCTGACGAGGCAACCCGGGCCGAGGTTGCCCGGCGGGTGAAGGAGATCTTCAGCACCACCGCCGGCGTGGTCGACGTGGACTGGTACCGGGAGGACGACCAGCAGAAGGTCACCTTTGCCGTTGACCGGGAAAAGGCCGCCCTGGCCGGCATAGCCAGCGACGAGGTGGCCAGGACCCTGCGCCTTGCCCTGTCCGGCATGGATGCCGGGCTGCTCCATCTTCCCAGGGAGAAGGAGCCGGTCACCATCAATCTGCGTCTGCCGGTTGCCGACCGCAGTTCCGCCGCGGCTCTTGCCAACATCAATCTGCCGACAGCCGGCGGCACGGTGCCGCTGTCGCAACTGGTGCGGGTCAGCCAGGCCGCGGAACAGAAGACGCTGTACCGCAAGAACCTGAAGGACACCGTCTACGTCATCGGCGACGTGGCCGGGGTCATCGAGGCGCCGGTCTATGCCATCCTGAAGATGCAGGATGCGATAGAGAAGATTCCCACCCCGAACGGGACCCGGATCGAACTGCTGGCGGCGCGCCAGCCGTGGGACGAGAACCATGTGGGGATGAAATGGGACGGCGAATGGCACATTACCTATGAAGTCTTCCGCGACCTGGGGCTGGCCTTCGGTGCGGTCATGATCCTCATCTACGTGCTGGTTGTGGCCTGGTTCAGGGACTTCACCACGCCGCTGGTGATCATGGCCCCCATTCCCCTGACCCTGATCGGCATCCTGCCGGGCCATGCCATCATGGGGGCTTTTTTTACCGCCACCAGTATGATTGGTTTCATTGCCCTGGCCGGGATCATTGTACGCAACTCCATCATTCTCATCGATTTCGCCGAGATGAAGCGGCGGGAGGGGCTACCGCTGGATGAGGCGATCATCGAGGCCGGAGCGGTCCGCTTCCGTCCCATGCTCCTTACCGCGGCTGCGGTGGTCGTGGGAAGCTTCGTCATCGTCTTCGATCCGATCTTCCAGGGACTGGCCCTGGCGATGATGTGCGGCGAGATCGCCTCCACCGCACTGTCACGGGTGACGATTCCGATCCTTTACTATCTTGTGCAATCGTGGAAAGAACGGCATCATCTGGGTGAAACCGTTGATGACTAAGGAAACATCACGCAAAAAGAGGTATACATGCACTGGTTAAAGAAGAAAGAGCCTTCCCTGGAAACGCTGGAACTGGCTGAGTTGTGTCAAGTGGAAGGTGAGGCGCTCTACCGCTCCGGCAGGTATCACTGCGCCGAAGCGGTGTTGGAGGTGGTGCGGCGGCATTTCAGTCCGGAGACCCCGGCGGCGGTTGTCAATAGCGTGAGCGGTTTCGGTGGCGGCTCCGGTGCCGGCTGTATCTGCGGCGCGGTGTCGGGCGGCACCGTGGCGCTGGGTCTGGTGTTGAACGACAAGAAGCTGACAACCCATCTGACCCGTGAGCTGCATGGCTGGTTCAGGGAGAAATATGGGGTCACCTGCTGCAAGACCATCCGCCAGACCCATAAGGGGAAGGAGACCTGCCCGGTGCTGACGGGCGAGGTGGCGGGGAAGATTGCCGAACTGTTGTCGAGAAAGTGAAAAGGAGCATGTCATGAAAGAAGGATTCTATGTCGAGCGGGTCGTCCGGATCATTGCCGGCAGTTTTGTGCTGATCTCTCTGCTGCTGGCCCATTTCCACAGCCAGAACTGGCTCTGGTTCACCGGCTTTGTCGGGCTGAACCTGTTCCAGTCCGGCTTCACCCAGTTCTGCCCGATGTTCAGTATCCTGGAAAAACTGGGTGTACCCCGGTTCCCGAAAGAGTGTTGCAGCAAGCGATGAAGCATCGTATCACGGTGCTGTGCGACAATACGGTCGGGCCGGTAACCGGTACCCTTGGCGAGCACGGTTTTGCCGCCCTGGTGGAGCATCCTGCTCGGCTGCTGCCACGCCGGCTTGGTGAACACCATTGAAACGGCCCGGCAACTGACCGGCGAAGATGAGGTCTATGCTGTGGTGGGGGGGACCCATCTGGGGTTCTGCACTGGGAGTCAACTGGAGCAAACAATCCAGGCGCTGCGCCGTTTTCGTGTCAAGAAGATCTGCACAGGCCATTGCACCGGTTTTGCGGCAGCAGCCCGCCTGGCGCACGAGTTCCCCGTGGCGTTTCAGCCGACAGCGGTCGGCTATTGTCTGGAGGTGTAAATAATGAAAAAGGTGGTTCGGTTATGAGAATGGTGTCGGTTATTTTTCTGTTCCTGCTATGTGTCGTTGGGGTAGCATTGGCCTCGCCCGCCCACAACGTCACATCCGGCGACGTAAAGATAATGCTCAACAAGGACAAGAAGATTTTTCTCCTCGACGTGCGCACCGTGGAGGAGTTCCGCCAGGCCCGGCTGCGTGGTGCCACCCTGATTCCGATTGGCGAGATCGAGCGCCGTTACTTCGAAGTCCCCAAGGACCGGCCGGTGGTGGTCTACTGCGCCGTTGGCTCCCGGTCCGGGCCTGTTGCGGACTTTCTGGAGAAAAAGGGGTATCGGCAGGTCTACAACATGAAAGACGGTATTGTGGGATGGTACCGTAGCGGGTACCCCATCGAACGCTGAACGAATACAAGGATGAGTGTCGCTCTTTCAATCGGAAAGGGGGGTGGGCCGGGCTCATCCCCCTTTTTTCTGTTGTTGAGAGTTAGACATTCCTGGGTGGAATATCGTAAAGTTTTTTTGAGCATTTTCACTGTTTTGTGCCGGTTTGTGCCATGATTTTTCCTAAAGTTGCCAGAATCGTGCCCGATATGGAAGGTCATGGACCGTTCGACTCGCCATCAGGAGGGGACCGGCAACGACCGGGGATTAGCAGCTGATCGACAGGGCATGGCTCCCTTCATCATTGATCAACTGAGACACGGTGTGATTTTTGTCGACCGTGTGGGTGGCATCAGGATGATCAACCGGGAGGCATGCCGTCTTCTTAACGCCGATCCGGATGATGTGCAGGGGAAACGGGTCGACATGCTCCCCATTCGTGCTCCCCTGTTCAAGATTCTCGGGGAAAACAGCAGGGGAGCGGGGGTCGAGGTGAGCAGCGGTGGCCTTGTTCTGACGGTACGGTCGCAGAGGTTTGCCGATCCCGCCGGAACGGAACTCGGCATTCTTTACGAAGTGAGGGACATTACCCGGGAACGGAGGGAACGGCGTCAACGTGAAGAGTTCGTGGCCATGATGACCCACGATTTGAAATCGCCACTTACCGTTGTGGGGGGGTACCTGCAGTCGATGGCAATGGCACTTGCAGAAGGTGAAGCGGTGGAGAGGGTCATGGTCTGTCTCCATGAGGCGGAACGGGCCTGCGGCAAGATGTTGAGGATGATCGAAAACATTCTCGATACCTACCGCCTGGAAGTGGGGCTGTTGAAGATCCAGCGCGAATACTGCGATCTGAAAAAACTCCTGGCCGATTGGGGGACGGGGTTTCAGCATGAAGCGAATGAGCAGGGGGTGGTGTTTACCTTCTCCGCTACGGCGGATATTCCACCGCTGAAACTGGACGAGAAGCAACTTTGGCGGGTTATTGCCAATCTCGTCGGCAATGCGATCAAGTTTACTCCCAAGGGGGGGCGGGTGTCAGTAGCGGTACGGATGGAGGACGATATCCTTATGTTCACGGTTGCCGACACGGGCATCGGTATCCCGGCCAAGGATCTTGGCAAGATATTCAATAAATACTTCCGGGCCAAAGGTGCCATCGGCTTCAAAGGGACCGGCCTTGGGCTCGCCATCAGCAAGGCGATTGTTGAGGCCCATGGCGGAAAAATTGACGTAACGAGCCAGGAGGGGGAGGGCAGTTGCTTCACCGTCCTGATACCCGGAATGGTAACGCACGGAAAAAAGACGCACTATGCGTAGGTCGGAAGGGTTTAATAACGCAGGGATGGCAGCTTGCCGTTTACTTTTGGAAGCGGATGCACTCGATGTCATTCCACCAGAAGCATTCTGAAAAATTAACTTCAAACCCATCAGTTAAGAAAGGAGAACACCCATGGCAAACGTCTTGATAGTCGATGATTCATCCACCATGCGCAAGATCATCTCCCGCTCCCTTCGTCAGGCAGGGCTGGCCGTTGATGAAATCTACGAGGCCGGTGACGGCATCGAGGGGTTGAATGCGCTCAAGGGGAACAAGGTAGGCCTGATCCTCTCCGATATCAACATGCCCAACATGGACGGGCTGGAATTCATCAAACAGGTGCGGAGCAACGGCAATTCCGTTCCCATCGTCATGATCACGACCGAGGGTGGAGAGGATATCCTGAAAGAGGCCATCAACAGCGGCGCCAGCGACAGCATCAAGAAGCCGTTTACTCCCGACCAGCTTCAGGAAAAGCTCGGAGGACTCCTGTCATGACCCTGAATGCCCATGTTTCAGAAGCGGTAGGCATGGAAGAGCAGGATATGGTTGGCTACCTGATCCATGCCACCAAGGAAGTCTTCAATACCATGGTGATGATGGAACTGGATGACAGCTACCCTCTTCAGGAGCCCATTACCCATTTCCATTGTAGTGTCACCAGCATGGTCGGCCTGGCGGGAACCTATACCGGTATTCTTTCCATCCACTGTCCGCAGATATTTGCTCTGCGCATTACTTCAAGCATGCTGGGGATGGATGTAACTGAAATGGGGGAGGACGTGAACGATGCCCTCGGCGAACTGGCCAATATGCTGGGGGGGTATGTGAAACAGACTCTTTCCAAAGGGGGGCTGGATATAAATCTGTCCATTCCGACCGTAATTTCCGGAGAGGAATACACAGTAAACTCGACAGCCGACAGCGATTGTATTATTATCCCCTTCACCAACGATGGCGACCGTTTTCTCGTCGGGCTCAAACTCCAGAAGGAAGGGTAAGTAATGGGTAGGGTTGATGGCTGAGTTTGCTACGCTGACGGACGTTCTCGCCCGGTCTGTTGCCCAGGCAGGCGAGGAGAGCAGTATGCTCCTCGGGCAGACACTTACCTTCGAGGCGGGTGACTCGCTCAAGACGAATCGGGTAAGCTATTTTACCGGCCTTGACAGTGCCATCCTCGTTGCAACCGTAGAGTCGAAGGAAGAGTATACGGGAGAGTTCTATCTCCTCTTTACGCTCAGGGATGCCATCCTGATGAGCGGTCTTCTTCTCGGGATTCCTCCGGCCAGGATTTCCGAGAAGCGGAAACTGGCTATCGTCGAGAATGACGATACCGATGCGTTCGGCGAGATAATGAACCAGCTCATCGGTTCATTCAATATGATTTTCAAGCCTAGTTTTCCCAACAAAGTCCATCTAAAACTTGTCAAACCGAAGAAGTATGTCCCCGATGTCGACCCGATAACCGAGGTGGATCCGGTTCCTGACGGGGAGTTCCTGTTATTCAGGACTTCGCCCAAGATGGACGGGTACGAGATGGACCACCTGGACATCCTGGTCCCTCTTCCCCTGGCCGAGCAGTTCGATCCCCCCCCTGCTGTTGAGGAAAAGCCGGCAAATGAGGTTGTAGAGGAAGCTCCACCGATTGCCGCCGCTGCCGATGAAAAGATTGCCGCCTCTGTCGATGAAACGATTGCCGCCTCTGCGGAGGAAACCATCATCATCCTTGAAGACAATCAGCAGGAACGTGAAAAGATGCGGGAATGCCTGGCATCGACCGGCCTCAAACTTCTCGATGGCGCCCTGAGCGCCGATATCAGGGAACTGCTCCAGCAGGGACGTCCCCGGGTTGCCGTGGTCGGTGTGGCCGATACCGAGGATCGGGAACTTGCCCTCTGTATAAAAATTTCGTCGCTCAGCCAGGATCAGCCCCTTCCCATTATCATGTGTGCGCCGGAGTGGACGCGCAGCGGTGTCCTCAAGGCGATAAAGTATGGAGCCAGGGATATTGTTCTCAAGCCATACAGTGGAGAAGAGTTGGTTGCCAAGGTAAAAAAGTTCCTGAAGGCTGCCTAGTGTCAAAAAAACGTCAATATTGTCTCGCCTGTTTCGGCCCGTCTCTACTTTGTCACAACTAACCTGTTGATATTGTGTCGTAATAAAAGTTTTTTCGAGTGGGCATGTGAATTGCCTCTGAATGTATCCGAATGTATGCCCGAATTTTCGTACGGGACCGACGTGCTCGTCCGGCGGGGATCGGTAGGAGACGGCAGCGGAGTGCTTTCTTTCACCACGAGAAACCTGATATCAACTGTTCCCGGTTTGGCGTTGCGCCATGGGACTATGCTTTTGCTCGTCCTCTGCGTACTGCTCATGACAGTAGTGCCCGGGGGGGCCGCCGAACCATTGCCGGCGCGTCTCTGCCGTCTCGATATCGTGTCGGGCGATCAGTACACCCGCTTGCGCTTCAAGCTGGACAAGACCTCCTCATATACGGTGGATATGGTTCCCGGCAATCGCCTGCGTATCCGCCTCGACCATGCCAGTTCTCCGCACTTTAAAAAGCTGCGCTCTTTTACCAATCGCCAGGTGCGGGGTGTGACCGTCAGGAATCTGATGGGGGCAGTTGTGGCCGATATCGGTCTCAACGAGCAGGCAAGCGGTTTCCGTGTGCTTCCCTTGGCAGAGGCCGGAATACTGGTTGTCGATGTCGGTCAGTCGCTGGCAATGAAGGAGTCGCAGCAGGTTCTTGCCGACCGTCAACAGATCCTGCTCGGGGCCGGGAAACTGGTCAGGGAGTATGATCCTCCGCTTACCGCTGATTTTCCGTTCATTCCGACCGACCCCCAGACGCTGAAACAGATTATTCCCGCTTCAGATCTCAAGCAGTTTGCAAGCGGTGAAGCGTTTCTCTACAAAGGGCAGGCGGCCGAGGCTGAGACTGTTTTTGCCGCGTTTGCCAAACGGGAACATCCTGTCGGGACCATTGCCGCCTATCGGCTCGGCGAGGCCCGATATGCGCTCCACAAGTATAAACCGGCTCTGGATGCCTTTCGCCAGGGCGAGGCGAAACTCCCTTCATACCTGCAGGAGCGGCCGATAACCGCCTTCTCGTATGCCGATACTCTGGTGCGTGTAGGTGGCAGCCCGACCAGAAAAACTTTTTCACACCTGATTGCGGCGTTCAGCGACAAACCGTATGCGTCTCTCATGGTTGCCAGGCTGGCCGATGTGCTTGCCAGGCAGGGGAACGATGCCGAGGCCCTGTTGATCTATCGGACCGTCATAAAGCTCTTCCCGGGATCACGGGGGGCCAATCATGCGGCAATGCAACTGGCCGATCGGCAATTTTTCAGCCAGAACCTGGAAACGTATCCCGTGTTGCTGCGTACCTATCGGGATATTGGCAATACGTCGGGTGATTTTTCGCTCAAGGACGAGGCTTCATTCAGGGAGGCCCTGCTCGAATCACTGTATGGCCCAACCATCCTGGCCATGGCAAAGATAGATGAATATGAAAAGCGTTTCCCAACAGGCACTTTTGTCGCAACGGCCAAATCGGTAAAGGAGCTGCTGCTGCCGAAGGTATACTGGGAACTGTTTGCCGCGAGAGACTATCACGGGCTTCTGCAACTGGTCCAGGACAACAGGTCTGGCCTGGCAGGCTGCGTGGCCGACCCCCGTTTCCTGCCAAGCCTCATGGAGGCATTTGCCGCTACCGGTCAGATCAAGGCTGAGATTGGACTCCTGGCCTATTTGATGCGCTATGATTTGGGAAAAAGCCAGTCACCGGAGATGATCCTGCGAATACTTGCGGATGCTGACCGGCTCGCCGACAACAAGCTTGCGGAAGAAGCTGCCACCATGTTTCTGGAGCGCTTTCCCAAACGCCCGGAAGCCGGATCGATGCGTGAACGGCTGGCTGCCCTGCGTTTTCAGGAAGGACGCCTGGAGCGCGTTGTCGCAGAACTTTCGTACCTTCTGAAACCGAACGTCAGGGCCGAGATGCCGGAGAGTTACTACTACCTGGGCAAGGCCCTTGTTGCCAAAGGAAAGCCGCAGGTTGCGGACCGTGCTTTGTCCGCATTCATCGAGGCCAGGAAGGGAAGCTCCCAGGCAGCCTATCGTACTGATGCGTATTATACCCTCGTGTTGACCCGGCAGGCGTCGGGAAACAGGCGCGGGGCGATAGATGCCTGTAAGGGGGGGCTGGCGGTAGCTACTAAAGGGGAGCACGATCAACTCCTGTACAAGCTGGGAGAGTTACTGATCCAGGACCGTCGCATTCCCGAGGCACGGGCTCAATGGGAAAAGCTTGCCAAAGAGGGGAGCGATGAACAATGGCGTAAGCTGGCTGGCCAGGCGATTGCCTCCCTTGATCTGCAGCAGGAACTGTCTGATGTGAAATCCCTCGTGTCAAAATAATGTCTTGTGTCAAAATGCTCCTGCCCGTTGTCGGTCCGACTCTTCTCAACGTATTGTAATTGTTTGAGATTTGTTTGTATGTGGGCTGGTATGGGTTTTGCTCTCATCATGAGTCGCGGAGGTGTTGTCATGCCAGTAGACGGACTCTTCAGTAACACGGTTGAACTTCTGGGGAAGAGCATAGACCTCAGGACCAGAAATCATAATCTCATTTCCGCCAATATGGCCAATGCGGAGACCCCGGGCTACATGCCGACCCGGCTCTCTTTCGAGGGAGAGCTCAAGGAGGCGCTCCAAGGCCAGAAAAAGGGAACGACACTGGTTCCGGCCCACCCCCGTCACATTCCGGTCAAGGGGATGAAAAGATCTCTTGACCAGGTGCAGGGTGTTCTGGAGGAGACTCCGGCCCCTAATCCGGGGCGTGATGGCAACAGGGTGGAGCTGGAGCAGGAGATGGCCAAGATGGCCGAGAACCAGATTCTCTACAACGCCTCGGTACAGATGCTCGCCAAGAAGTTCGAAGGAATCAAGCAGGCGATAAAGGGGACTAACTGATGGACCTGTTCACGGCCATGGATGTAAGCTCTTCGGCGCTCACGGCCGAGCGGACCCGGATGAACCTCATCTCCAGTAACCTGGCCAATGCCAATTCCACCCGGACTGCCGAAGGTGGGCCATATAAACGCAAAGATGCGGTGTTTGCGGCGCAACCGCTCAGTCAGCCCTTCAGTGCGGCTCTTAATAAGGCGGGTCTCCAACAGTTGAACAAGGTGAGCGTGTTGCAGGTGGTTGAGGATCAGAATCCCCCGCGGCTACAGTATGATCCGTCCCATCCGGACGCCGACGCCAAGGGATATGTGGCCATGCCGAACGTCAACGTGGTGGAGGAGATGGCTGACATGATCGCTGCCACCCGCTCCTATGAGGCCAATGTGACCACGTTGCAGGCTACCAAGAGCTTGGCCTTGAAAACACTGGAAATCAGTCGTTGACAGTTGGAATAGGGTGAGGAGATTCAATAATGATAATCAAGGGAATAGAGACGGGCGGCGGTTTGGAGCAAGCATTTAAGCCGGCCAAGGAGGCTGCACAGACGCAGTCTCCCACGGTAAGCTTTGCATCTTATCTCGGTGAAGTGGTAAGCAAGGTCAATAGTGACCAACAAGCGTCGGATAAGGCGGTACAGGAACTGGCAACGGGGCAGGCCCGGGGGTTGCACGAGGTGATGATTGCCATGGAGAAATCGTCCATTTCGTTTCAGTTCCTGACCCAGGTCCGCAATAAGGTGGTGGAAGCATACCAGGAAGTCATGCGCATGCCGGTTTGACCCGGTTGGTGTTGTTTCCTTCCCGCTCTCCCCGCATCAATGGGTGAGCAACGTTTCTCTACGTACCTTGTTTCTATCCGCGGAGTAACTCGATGCCGGAAGGCTTGAAAAAACTGCTGGAACCCTTCCTTGCTCTTCCCCCGGCCAAGCGCTGGCTGATCGGAGGAATAGTCGGCCTGTCGCTTGCGACCTTTGCCATTCTCATTATTGTGGCGAACAAAACCGACTATCGTCCGCTTTTTGCCAACCTGACCGGCGAAGATGCCGGGGAGATTGTCAAAAAACTCAAGGAGCAGAAGGTCCCCTATCAGATTTCTTCGGACGGCAAGGCGCTTCTGGTGCCAGCGGACAAGGTGTATGAGCTCCGCCTTTCCCTTGCGTCGGAAGGGCTTCCCCAAGGAGGCGGAATCGGTTTCGAGATCTTTGATCGCAAGAACTTCGGGGTCACCGAATTTGTTCAGAAACTCAACTACCAAAGGGCGCTGCAGGGAGAGTTGTCCCGAACCATAACCCAGTTGGCCGGGGTTGAGCAGGCGAGGGTACATCTGGCCATCCCTGAAAAGTCCTTGTTCAAGGAAAACGAGAAGCCTGCGACCGCCTCGGTCGTGCTGAAAATGAAGTCCAACCGGACCCTGCGGGAAAGCGATGTGCAGGGGATCGTTCATCTTATTGCCTCGTCGGTCGAGGGGATGGACCCGGAGCATGTGAGTGTGCTGGACGGGCGCGGGAAAATACTGAGCAAGGGAGGGCCCAGCGATCAGTCCAGCAAGCTGACTGCCGGAATGCAGGACCTCCAGCGCAACTACGAGCGGAACCTGGAGGACCGGCTTCAGTCGCTTCTGGACAAGGTGGTCGGGAGTGGCCGTTCAGCTGCCAGGGTAACGGCATCGTTCAATTTCAAGCAGGTCGAGAAATTCGAGGAGCGCTACGACCCAGAGGCTGCTGCGGTCAGGAGCGAGCAGCGCACCGAGGAAAAAGGTTCGTCTTTCTCGGCTGCCACAGGCGTTCCCGGTGTCCAGTCCAATCTCGGGCGTCCCGGCGCGATGCCGGCGATGCCGGCAACCGGTGGAGGTTCCAAGAGCGACGAAACGCTCAACTACGAGGTAAGCCGCTCGACCGCCAGGACCATAGAGCCGGTGGGTAACGTGGAAAAGGTCTCCGTGGCCATCCTTGTGGACGGCAAGTACGAACTGCCGCCGGGAGCCAAGGAGGGGGCAAAGCCGAAGTATGCTCCCCGCACCCCTGACGAACTACAGAAGATCGAGGCACTGGTCAAAAGCGCCGTCGGATTCAACCCACAGCGGGGCGACCAGATAACGGTTGCCAATATTTCGTTTCAGGACACGGGCGACGTCGGTGTCGGTGATCAGGCTAGCTGGTGGTCGGCGCCGATATTCATGAGCCTGCTCAAGAACCTGCTGATTGGGGCAGGATTCCTCGTCCTGATATTTATGGTGATCAGACCTCTCTTGACAACGCTGCGGTCCAGTGTTCCCACCAGTTTTGTTCCTGAGCAGGACGCCGAAGATGAAGTGCGTAAAATGGTAGAGGCACGTAAAGCGATGCTGACCCAGCAATCGGCTGCCCAGGTGGATCTCATCGACAAGGTTAAGCAGGATCCGTATCAGGCCTCGCAGGTGCTGCGAAACTGGCTTGAAAGCAGCAGGAAGTAGCCAGTGGCCGTTTCCCGCTGGATAATAACGCGCTGAGGGAATCAATGTCATCGGTGCCAGAAAGTGCAGCTTCGTTGTCCGGTACAGAGAAGGCTGCCATCCTCCTTCTCTACATAGGGACGGAAGCGACCAGCAAGATCCTTCAGCACATGGAGGACAACGAGATCAAGAAGATCAGCCAGGCCATGGCTAATCTCGGGCATGTGGGGCTGCCGGTGATCCAGGAAGTCGTGGATGAGTACCAACGGATTACCGACCCCGAGTCCGGCTTCTTCGCCCAAGGTGAGGAGTATGTCCGGAAGATTCTGGAAAAGGCGCTCGGGCCCCAGAAGGCAGAACTCCTCCTTATGGAGATGCAGTCGTCCGCCTTCGGCGATATCGAGGACATCCTGTCCAACATGGATGCCAAGACCATTGCCAACTTCCTCTCCCAGGAACACCCCCAGACCATTGCCGTTATCGTTGCAAAACTCCGCCCCAAGCAGACCAGCGAGATCGTTGGGTATCTCCCCATCGACCTCCAGGCCGAAGTGATCATCCGCATTGCCGATGTGGATCAGGTTTCCCCCGAGATCCTCAACGATATCGACGAGGTGGTGAAGCGGGAACTGTCTGCCATGGGCGGTACCCAGCGGTTCAAGGTCGGCGGTGTTGAAAAGGTTGTCGAGATGTTCAACCACCTGGAGCGGAGCAAAGAGAAGCACATCCTGGATAAGCTGGATGTGATGAATCCGCCGCTCGCCGAGGTCATCAGGAAGCACCTGTTCACCTTTGAAGATATCTTCAGGCTGGATGACCGTTCCATCCAGGCAATCATGCGCGAGATATCGAACGATACCCTGACCCTGGCCCTGAAAGCATCGACGGACGAGATCAAGGACAAGGTGTTCCGCAATATCTCCAGTCGCGCTGCGGACATGATCAAGGAAGACCTGGAGGTGATGGGACCGGTCCGTCTCTCGGATGTGGAAAAGGCCCAGTCGGAAATCATCAAGATCGTCAGGAAGATGGAGGAAGAAGGGAAGATTGTGCTGGCCGGGCGCGGGGCAGACGATGTGCTCGTTTAGACCATCCAAGATTATCAAATCTGATCTTCTCAAGGATCAGACCGTCTGCTCCTTCGACTTTTCGCCGCTGTCCGTCGATGGCGGGGGATTCACGGCTCCTGCGGAGAGCGATGAGTTCATTCCGCTGCAGATCCGTGACTGCACCCAGCCTGCGGCAGTTGTCCCGCCCGCTCCAGAACAAGAGGTCGCAATGCCGGAAGATGAGCCGGCTGCTCTTTCGGCGGTCGCCGGCATAAGCGAGGATGAGTTGCAGCTTCAGTTGCAGGATGCCTTCAACCGGGGACTGGAAGAGGGAAGGCGTCAGGCGGAGCGTGGTCTCTCGAATGTATTCAAGGCGCTTCGGGACGGCATTACCGGCCTCACCGATCTCCGTGACAAGGTCATGCGGGAGAGCGAAGAAGACCTGTTGGCACTCTCCATCATGGTTGCCCGCAAGATCATCCAGCGGGAGATCAGCCTCGATCCGCAGATCCTCGCCGGCGTCATCACAACAGCCCTCGATGCCGTTACCGATCTAGATCGGGTAACGATCCGCCTGAACCCGGAGGATTATCAACTGGTGAGCAGTGACCGGGAGCGGTTCATTACCGGTATCGGCCGTGACAATCAGGTGACCCTTACCCCTGATGAGCAGATCATGCGCGGCGGCTGCATGGTGGACACCCCCACCGGCACGATCGACGCCCGCATCGAGACCCAGCTCGAAGAGATCTTCCACCGGTTCATGGAGGAGCGTGGAACTCCGGTTGACTTCATCAGTGGTGTCGGTGAAGGAGGCGGCAATGATGCAGACCGATAGAATCAATCTGACCCGCTTTATGCCCGGAATTGCGGCCAACAGGCAGATCCGCTTCCACGGCAAGGTCACGCAGGTGGTGGGATTGGTCATCGAAGGGTACTGTCCAGATACGGCAGTGGGTTCGCTTTGCGAGATCCATACCCATGGTGGAGACCGTATCCAGGCGGAGGTGGTGGGGTTCCGCGAGAACAAGGCACTGCTCATGCCCCTTGGTGAACTGCGCGGGGTGGGATTGGGGAGTCTCATTTCGGTCCGTCGTCAGAAGTCGTCGCTGGGGGTCGGCCGGAGCTTGTTGGGGCGGGTCATTGATGGGTTGGGTAACCCGATCGATGAGTTGGGGCCCATTTTTACCGAAGAGGAGTACCCGATTTATGCCATGCCGGTGAACCCCCTCAAGCGTGCGCCGATCCGCAAGCCTCTCGATCTCGGCATCCGGGCCATCAACGGGCTTCTCACCTGCGGTGAAGGACAGCGGGTCGGGATCATGGCCGGTTCCGGGGTGGGCAAGTCGACGCTTCTGGGGATGATCGCCCGCTATACCGAGGCGGATATCAACGTAATCGCGCTCATCGGCGAACGGGGAAGGGAACTCCGGGAGTTCATTGAAAAGGACCTGCAGGAGGAGGGGCTGAAAAAATCGGTGGTGATCGTTGCCACCTCTGATCAGCCGCCTCTGGTACGGATGCGCGGGGCCTATATCGCAACCACCATCGCCGAATATTTCCAGTCCCAGGGGAAGCGGGTGCTCTTGATGATGGACTCGGCCACCCGTTTTGCCATGGCCATGCGCGAGGTTGGTCTGGCCATCGGCGAGCCACCCACCACCAAGGGGTACACCCCTTCGGTCTTTGCCGCCCTGCCCAAGCTTCTGGAAAGGACCGGCAACTTCCTTCAGGGAAGTATCACCGGTCTCTACACGGTGCTTGTCGAAGGCGACGACTTTAATGAGCCCATTTCCGACGCCATGCGGAGTATTCTTGACGGGCACATCCTGCTTTCCCGCGAACTTGCGTCCCGGGCCATTTATCCGCCGGTCGACGTGCTGTCCAGTGCCAGCCGGGTCATGTTGGACGTAACGGTCAAAGGGCATCAACAGTTATCGTCGCGCTTCAAGGAACTGCTGGCAACCTACCGTCAGGCGGAAGACCTGATCAACATCGGTGCGTATAAGGCGGGAAGCAACCCGGCCATCGATTATGCCATTGCCAAGATGGAAAAAGTCAACAGATCGG
>JAJZTK010000266.1 GCA_021849045.1 Deltaproteobacteria bacterium
CATTGCGCAGCTTTCCTGCCCCGTAATCAAGGACGACCGAAGCCTCCCGATGCCTGAAGAAGTTCGAATAAAGAGTGATGCTCTTTGCTGCTTGTGTCATGGTGGACCTCCTTATTCATTCGCGGACCGAAGCCCACGAAAAGCTTGTTGCCGAAGCGGGTTCTTCGAAACGCTTTGTCAGATGCCACTGCCATGGATATGCCCCGGGTTGGTCAACCTGATCTTCTCGTTCTTGTCGATCTGGATGACGCGGCCATCCTGAATCACGAGCGTGACCGTGCCGAAGCGTATAACACTCAGCGCGTCACGCACCTGCCGCTCCAGTTCCCCGTTCCAACCATCCTTTTGTAGTGCAGCGGTCTTCGACGTCATCGCACCCTCCTAGATCTGATAATCCTCTGCAAAAACCGTCACCTTACGTGGCCGGACATAGACTTCTTCGCCAACCTGAAGATCGAGTCGGTCGGCGACTTCGCGCGAGAGTTCCGCCTCCAGTGCTGCCCCGGTATCGGCCAGCGCAAGCTCAACCCGCACCAGCGGCCCGACGGTCTGTACAGAGTGGACAGCGGCCCTTACGGCAGTCGGATCGGATAGCTGGCGCTCCACCTCGATATCGTGGGATCGGACATACCCGACTGCCGGTACCGGTTCGACAGCCGCCTGAACTTCACCGGCCGTCCCCCGGCCATGGAACAGATTCACGTTGCCGAGAAAACTGAACACGAACGGCGTTGCCGGGTGGTCGTATACCTGGGTCGGGGTCCCCTCCTGCTCGATCTGCCCCTGGTTCATCACCACGATCCGGTCCGCCACTTCGAGAGCCTCTTCCTGGTCATGGGTAACAAAGACACTGGTGACGTGAATCTCATCATGCAGACGGCGTAGCCAGCGGCGTAGTTCGGCCCGTACCTTGGCATCAAGGGCTCCAAAAGGCTCGTCCAGGAGTAGCACCTTCGGCTCCACAGCCAAGGCCCGAGCCAGGGCCACCCGCTGCCGTTGACCTCCGGAAAGCTGGGCCGGGTAACGGTCGGCCAGTTGCTCCAACTGAATCAGCTTGAGAAGCTCGAACACCTTCTCCCTGATCTGCGCCTTGCCGGGACGTTCCCGGCGCGGCTTGACCGTGAGGCCGAAGGCGATGTTGTCGAATACCGTCATGTGCCGGAACAGGGCGTAGTGCTGGAAGACGAACCCGACCTGTCGTTCCCGCACGTGGCTGTTGGTCGTCTCCACGCCGTCGAAGAGGATCTGCCCCTGGTCGGGCGCCTCAAGGCCGGCGATGATCCTAAGGAGGGTGGTTTTGCCCGAACCGGAGGGCCCCAGCAGGGCTACCAGCTCCCCCGACGGTACGGTCAAACTCACATCCTTCAAGGCGGCGAACTGGCCAAAATGCTTATTGACACTGCCAATCTTTATGCTCATGTCAAGTACCTTCCCTTGTACTTCAGTTGTTGGCTAATTCCTGCCTGACCTTCCACTCGGCCACGGTCTTCACCACCAGGGTGACGAGTGCCAGGAGTGCCAGCAGAGAGGCTACGGCAAAGGCTGCCACAAAATTGTATTCGTTGTAGAGGATCTCCACCTGCAACGGGATGGTGTTGGTGGAACCACGCACATGCCCCGACACAACGGAGACCGCCCCGAACTCACCCATTGCCCGGGCATTGCAGAGGATGACCCCGTAGAGGATGCCCCATTTGATGTTGGGGAGCGTCACCCTGAAAAAGGTCTGCAGCCCGCTGGCGCCGAGGGTGAGTGCCGCCTCTTCCTCTTCCCGCCCCTGGGCCTCCATGAGCGGGATCAGTTCCCTGGCCACGAAGGGAAAGGTTACGAAGATGGTGGCCAGGACGATGCCCGGCACGGCAAAGATGATCTTCAGGTCATGGGCCTGGAGCCAAGGCCCGAGCCACCCTTGAAGGCCGAACAGGAGCACGTAGATCAGGCCGGAGACCACCGGGGAGACCGAGAACGGCAGATCGATCAGAGTGATGAGAAAGCTCTTGCCGGGAAAATCGAATTTGGCGATCCCCCAGGCTGCCACGACACCGAATACCAGGTTGAGCGGGACGCTGATGGCAGCGGTCAACAGGGTTAGCTTGATGGCCGCCAGGGTATCCGGCTCGTGGAGCGCGGCCAGGTAGGTCTCCCACCCCTTCTCCAGGGCCTGGCTGAAGACCGCAGCCAGCGGCACCAGCAGGAACAGGGCCAGAAAAACGAGGGCCACGACAATCAGCAGCCAGCGGACCAGGGTCGGCTCACCGAGCCCCCTCCCCTGCTTTGTACTCTTCGTCTTTTTCAAACCGCCGGCAACGTGCATGGGCGTCCTCCCGGGTCATTCGGCAAAGCGTCTGCTCCACTTTTGGAGCAGGTTGATGGTCAGGAGCAGGATGAACGAGACACCGAGCATGACCGAGGCGATGGCCGTGGCACCGGCATAGTCGTACTGTTCCAGCTTGGTGATGATCAAGAGAGGCGTGATCTCCGACACCATCGGCATGTTGCCGGCAATGAAGATCACCGACCCGTACTCCCCTACGGCCCGGGCAAAGGCGAGGGCAAAGCCGGTCAGGACCGCCGGCAGCATGGTGGGCAAAAGGACCCGCCAGAAGGTCTGCAGCCGGTTGGCC
>JAJZTK010000267.1 GCA_021849045.1 Deltaproteobacteria bacterium
AGAAGACATTCCTCCTCGAATCCCTCGACATCGTAGTCGAGAATTATCACGTCAATATCCGGGATCTGCTCCGGTACATTGCTGACAATGCTCTGCACCAGACCACCTTCTAGGACTACACCGACAATCGATCTGGCCGGGGGCGAGTCATCCGTTCCCGGGCCGATATCGCCGGTTTCCGCTTCACTGATCCGATGTTCCAGCCATTGGCCGGTGAAGCAGTACTGGATATCGTCGGCGGTAATGAATATCGCACCGCCGCCGTAGCCATCAGGGCGCATCTTCGAGCAGGTGTAGGCGCTCTCCTTGGAGATCCAGGGGAGTTCGCCGTTGGAACGGCGGATGATTTCCTGGAACCGGTTGAGAAGATCGTCCTCGGTGAGTTCGATTTCTTCCCCTCCGGGCTCCTCTGGATCAAGGTAGCCGTTGCAGCACCACTCATCCGCGTAGAGGTAGAACTTGTCCTCGCCGTCGGCTTCGAAGGTGATGCTGAACGCTTCGATGAAGCGCCGGTCCTCGTCGGTGATGAGGTGTTTGGGGACTGAAGGTTGGAATACTGCCTGTGAATAGTAGTCTGCCATGGTCTGTCTCCTTTACTTAATATGCGGGGAGACAGTTCCCCCGGAGGGAGACGTGTCTCCCCGGTGGGGTTGGTGAATGATGATCAGGAAATTACACACTCTTCCCGCTCATCCAGGATGTCATGTTCGTCGAGCGACTTAATCAGCACCGTATCGGTTTCCCACCGGACATCGGTGTGTTTGTAGTAGCCCGACCAGAAGAAATCGCTGTCGGTGACGTTCAGAGTGGAACACTCCATCCGCCCCTCGAACTCCTTCATGGCTACCTTGCCGTTGTCCGGCTCGGCATCCCAGTCGGCAGTCCTGAAATCGCAGGTATGGTTGAATTCGCTGATCTTGTAGGCCTTCATCTGCCTCACGACCACCGCCAGCTTCTTGATCCGCTCGATGAGGGCGGCGTCAAGATCGATGACGGCGTAGTCAGCGTTGTCGGAAAAGAACTCGCTGTTGTCGTGCATGGGGATGATGAGGCGTTTTACGGTGTTTGTATCGGTCATGGTCGGTCTCCTTGTTGGTTGCGGAGACCGATCACCCCCGGCGGGGAGTCGGTCCCCGCGAGGGTTGTGGGTGATGGTCAGGCCCGCTTCCGCAGGGGAGCGGGTTGGCGCAGATAGACGCCGAACAGGGTGAATTCCAGCGCTCCGGTGTCCAGCAAGGTCTGGTACGTGCCGAACGGCAGTTCCCGGGTGACCTCCTTGCCCCCCTCGCAGTAGATGACGGCAATGGTGCTGGGTGATGGAGCTGCCATCGGTCTCATGACCGGCAGCTGGATGACGTTGTTTCTGAGTAACGGTGCTGCCTTGTTGTCTCCATTGACGCGGGCGTTCTCGTGCTGGGTCATCTTCTTCAACAGGGCCGACGGATCGGTGTAGTTGAAGTTCCCCTCCTTGAGCGCCTTGGTCATGAGTGAGGAGAACGACTGGCTGCTGCTGCATTCCGCCGGGTCGATATCCGGGGTTTCCCCCTCCGCCAGCTTGGCGACCATCCTCTTCTCCAGGGTGTAAGCAAGCTGCAGCGCCTGAACTTCCGAAGAGGTGAGATACCAATAGCGGACGGGACGGACTTCCCCGAACTGGGCCCGGTGGATGTCAGCGGTATTGACGCGGCGGATTCTGCCGTCCCCCTGTTCGGCCAGCCTGGTATTGGACGTATAGTCGTACCAGACCAGATTGTTGAACTGGGAGAGATTGAGACCAGTGGCGACCCGGTGGAACGAGACGACAACGACCTGGGCCGTTACCTGTTCGAACCATCCGACCAGTTTTTCAGGAGCAACCGAGTCAGGCAGGATCTCAATGCTGGCGCCCTGGACGTTATCCCGAAGGATTCGTTTCAGGACGGGGCGCATATCGATCTTCTGCGTGTTGCCGGTATAGACCAGCAGACGCTCTCCCCGGTCAATCACCCCCTGGGCGATAGTGATCAGTTTTTCTTCTTTTTCCAGCAGCAGCTCCCCGTCGGGAAGCGACAGCCGGTGCAGCGTGCCGAGCGGAGCATCCCGCAACTTCAGCTCGTCGTCGTAATGTCTGAACGTGTCACTGACACGGAGAAATGCGGCATTACGGACGGCTGCGACTGCCAGGAGATCCTCCGGTGGCAATTCTGCATTGTCGATGATGTTTTCGATGGTCCGGTGACAGGTTTCCACCAGAGCGTGTGATGGACACTTGATGACCTCCCGTTCCACTGGTGGCAGATCATCGAAGTCGTCACTGTCCACATTGACGAAGTTGGGGAGTGTATAGATCAGGGCTGCCGGAGAAATCCCGGCGGTATCGTAGGTGGTGACACGCTCCGATTCCCGGTGCCGGTTCTTCTCGTCGGTTTTCCTGACCTCTTTGAAGGCTCCGTACTTGGTCTGGAAATCAGTGGCCGACTTCATTTCCCAGCCGGCGTTGCGCATCTGCTGCGGATTCAACCCCCACAGGATGTTGTAGACGGATTTCGCCATGCCGTTGGTCACGGTGGCGGTGAGGGCAAGAACCTTCTTGGCGGTTGCGGCGAGCCGGATGAACGCAGTTCCCTGATTGCTCATCAGGT
>JAJZTK010000109.1 GCA_021849045.1 Deltaproteobacteria bacterium
ACCGGAACAGCCGGTCAACCACCCGTCTCCATAAACAATTTGCCGAACAACGCGCCCCAGGTGAAGTCGCCGGCAACAGCAACGACGATCAGCGGCAACATTATAATCCCGTCGACGCTGACGGGCCTGACCAAGGGGCACCTCTTCATCACCCAGGGCGGACTCGTCATCGACAGCTATGATCTCAGCTCGGTCGCGCCGGGCAATGTGTTGATCCCCACCGGACTTACCCTCCCGACAGGCATTACAACACTTACTCTCCCGGGAGGCGTCGCCGGTGCCTACTACGGGGTGAATGTCCGTGCCTGGGGCACCAACGTGCGGGCCAGTGGTGGCTTACAACATGTCGACCTTACCAAGGCAACCGCCATCACATTGTCCGACATCACCTTGAAGTAATAAACCGGCAACATCGCTTGGCATAACAAAAGCCCCGCGCCGGAAGGCGTGGGGCTTTTGTACATCACGGGACAACCGGCAGGGAGTCAGAATCCCTTTGACCAGAGAACGCTGATGGTGCTTCCCGATGAACCGTTACGCAGAATGCTCGTATCGTAGGCATACTCCAGGTAGAGCTCCGAGTCCCACAGAAAACCACTGGTGATGGCAGCGGAGTAGGCCTCACCCCGTTGGTCCAGAAACTTCAGGCGCCTGGCGGTGAAGATGTCCCGGTTCACCCAGGCGTAGGTGGCACGCAGGTGGAGATAGAGGAAGAAGAGGAGTTCACGCCGGTATTCGGCGGAGCCGATCAGGTAATCGGATGAGGGAAACTGATTGAACATGGCGCCGGGGTAGACCTGCCGGTAGAGGTCGTCGGTCTCTGAAGGGAGCGGCCCGCCGCCGATTCTGAAGGCGGAAAAGCGGTCGAGACTCCCATAGGGGGCAAAGCCGCCGTAGAAGCTCATCAGCAGGCGGTTCTTCTCCGAGAGGCCGGGGATGCCGGCTGCAGCGGTGAGGTAGCCGGATACCTTGAAGTAGTCCCGTGTCTCGTCGCGCGTATAGACGGCGCCGCCGTAGTTGGCGTCGGACCAGCTGTTGCGCCGCATGAATTCCGCATCCACGCCGGCAGCCACCCCCCGGTGGGGAAGCTCCAGCAGGTTTCTGGCCAAGCCGTCATAGCGGAGCCTGAGGAGCGGTCCGTGCACCAGGGTGTCAGGCGGGAGGACCACATTCCGGCCGGTCTCCGATACCCGTTTTGAGAAGAGATACCCACCCTGGTAGAAGAGCTGGACCCTGAGATCGTTGTCCACCTGGAAGGGGGCCACCGGCAGGCGCAGCCCGACTCCAAGCCGGCCGGTCACGTTCCCCCAGATGATCGAGGTCCGCTTTACTTCTCTCCCGCCGGCGATCTCCGCTGTCGAAAAGGGGATGGTGTTGTTGTCCAGATGGCCCAGAAACTGGAGGGAGCCGACAGTCTTCGAGACATCCGCCTCGTTGACGAAGATGCTGAAGACCCCCCGGAACCGGGTATCGTCCCAGCGATGTTTCAGGTATACGGCGCCGATGGGGAGGGCCTCCAGCCCTGCCAGCGGAGGGGTGAACATGGTACCGCCCAGTACCAGGGCCGCGGAATTGTCCCGGTCGCGGCCCAGGATATTGATGCGCTCCCCGAAAACCTCCGGGGTACACGGCTCTCCCGCGAGAGGAGTGTGATATTCCGACGCCGAAAGCCGATCGATCTGTGCCTGTTGCAGGAGCGCGGGATGACTGTCGGCAAGGGCCGCACCCCGCGATACACATATCAGCAGGGTGCACAGAAGAAGCCGGCAAAGGGTGGGGAAAACGTGTGTCGTAGCACTGCTCAATGTTCCGACTAAGGTGGTTTTTCGCACTGATGCAACCATTTCCCGTCTCGTTACCGATAAACGATGTTCGCGCCCCATCAGCGATGGTAGAGCATGGAGAGGATGTTGCCGAGGGTCTTTTTCATATCCTTGCGCTCCACGATCAGGTCGACCATGCCGTGGTCCAGGAGATACTCGGCCCGCTGGAACCCTTCGGGGAGCTTCTGACGGATGGTCTGCTCGATGACCCGTGGCCCGGCGAAGCCGATCAATGCCCGCGGTTCGGCCATGTTGATGTCCCCCAGCATGGCGAAGCTGGCGGTGACCCCACCGGTGGTCGGATCGGTCAGGATGGAGACGAACGGCAGCCCCTTGGCCTTCAGCTTGGCCAGGGCGGCCGAGGTCTTGGCCATCTGCATGAGGGAGAGAATGCTCTCCTGCATGCGCGCGCCGCCCGAGGCAGAGACGACTATGACCGGCGTATGCTGCTCGATCCCCCGCTCGATAGCCCGGGTGATCTTCTCCCCCACCACGCTCCCCATGCTGCCGCCCATGAAGGAGAAGTCGAAGACGCCGATCTGGACCGGAATACCGTTGAGCTTTCCGCCACCGCAGATGATGGCGTCCTTGGAGCCCCCCTTGGCCACGGCAGCGTCGATCCGGGACTGATAGCTCTTGGAGTCCTTGAATTCCAGGAAATCGACGGAGACCATGTTGGCATCGTGCTCGTCAAACGTCCCCTCGTCCAGCAGGATCGCCAGCCGTTTCCTGGCCGACACCCGGAAATGGAAGGAACAGCTGGGGCAGACGTTCAGGTTCTCCTCGATATCCTTGGAGAGAATGACCTCACTGCAGTTCTGACACTTGGTCCAGAGCCCTTCGGGAACCTTGACCTTTTTTTCGTCTTCGTTTGCCTTGAAAGGGGCTCTGTCACGCTTGAACCAAGCCATTGTGATACCTCGCAGGTGGCACCCATGATGGTGTATATGGGTGTGATTTTAGTTAAAATAAAAGCGTTTGGTACCAGAAACCTGATTGGAAGTCAATTGTTTTGCCCGGAACGAACCCCGTCCTTCAGTCCCCGCACCATGTCGGCGACCCGCTCTACCAGTTCCCTGTTCCGATGTTCTTCAAAGAGTTTGACAATGGCGCTTCCCACTACCACGCCGTCTGCTACGACGGCAACACCCGCTGCCTGCTCCGGGGTGGAGATTCCGAAACCTACTGCCAGCGGCAGGCGTACCTGACGCCGTATCGCCGTTACCGATGCTGACAGGGAGTCGGCAAGGGCGGTACGGGCACCGGTCACCCCGGTTACCGAGACGTAGTAGATGAACCCCCGGCCCAGGCGGTTCACCGTTTTGATCCGGGAGGCGTCCGAGGTCGGGGTCAGGAGAAAGATTACGTCCAGACCGGCCTGATCGGCGACGGTCTTCAGCTCGGCAGATTCCTCCGGCGGAAGGTCCACCACCAGCACGCCGTCCACACCGGCAGCGACCGCGTCACGGCAGAAACGTTCGACCCCGTAGATGTAGATCGGATTGTAGTACCCCATGAGGAGCAGCGGCACCTGGCAGGAACTGCGCACCTCCTTTACCATGGCTAAAATTCCCGCCAGGGTGGTGCCGGCCGCCAGCGCCCGCTCGGATGCCTTCTGGATCGTGGGGCCGTCGGCCATCGGGTCGGAAAACGGCACCCCCAGCTCGATGATATCGGCCCCGGCCGCGGCCATGCGGGGGATGAGCCCGGCGGTGGCCGTCAGGTCCGGATCGCCGGCAGTAATGAAGGTGATCAGGGCTTTGTCCCCGGTTTTGCCCAAGCGGGCAAAGGTGTCGCCGATCCTGCTCATGTGCAGCTCCTGAAGGTATGGAATCCGTCCGTTTATAGCAGATGGGCACACCTTTGTACAGGCCAACAAACGAGGAGCGAGGATAAAGGACCGGGGAAGAGCCAGACCCGATCCCCGTACCTCGATCCTCATTTAAGCAGTTGTCGTACGAATTCCGGGATCTCTTTCAGATAAAAGGAAGGGCGGTAGTGATCGGGAACGGTAAAGGCATCGGCCTTGTCGATCGGGATGAGCAGTTGGCCCACGGGGGTTTCCACGTCCAGGTCGGCCTGCAGCCGGTAGGGGATCTTGTCCGGATCGGGGCGACGCTTCATGATCGCAAGCAGATCTTTATATTCGATCCTGACCGGGAGCCGGAAGTCGGTGGTCTCCTTACCTCTGAACTCGACCCGCTCCCTGGCCCCTCCCCGGGCAACGGGGAGGGTGACGACCCGAAGATCGTAGTGGTAGCCGTTCAGGGTAATACCGTAAGAATTGGGATTCTGGACCGCCAGCAAAAACTCCAGATCGACCCCACGGGTATCCAGATTGATAATGTTGGCACGTTGCACCGTCACCGTCGGTTCGGCAACGAACATGGTACAACCGGTGATAACCAGAAAAACAAGGGCCAGGATTCTCTTCACTGTCTTTGCTCCGTGCAGTCAGCCGGCTGCGGCTGGTCCGTTACGTTATGACGGAAACTGATTGATGCCGATCACCGCCTGCCGGGTCGTCAACGACTGCATCTCGCTCATCAGTTCGCGGTGATACTGGCGGATGCGGACGGCATATATCCGCGCCTCGGCGCCGGTACCGCAGTAATACCGCTTGGCAAGGGCCAGATTGCCGCCCGCCATCGCCATCTTGCACAACAGTTCCCGAACGGCTGCATCGGCACATTTTGCGTCGTCGGCCATCTCTTCGGGTGCATAACCGTGACTTTTTGCCCGAACCGGCATCAGCTGCCAGACACCGAGGGCACCACGAGGGGAAACCGATTTCCCCACCAGACCATGACCGCCGGTCTCAGCCAGGGCGATCTCCGCAAGGTCAAGCGGAATAAAGGTAGTGCCGAGAGTCTTCAGGTAGCAGAGTTTCGCCAGGTGCCACGCCCGTTTTTCGTCGGTCCTGCGGGCAAAGGCAGCGGCAATGGCCGGAACCTGCCGCCACCGTTCCTCCAGGGAGGTTCCTTTTTCCATGATCTGCAGTTCTCCCCGGTCCAATTCCACGGCTGCGCTGTCCGTTGGTCTCGAATCCTGGCGCACATAGGCCTGATTGGTGGAAACTACGATCAGGGAGAGTAATCCTGCAATAATGAGAGCTATTCGCATAAGTAATAAAGGGGAAGTGGTATCGGCTTTGCCGGATGGGTGTAAGCGCCCGTTCCATGGCTCTGGATGCTCCGGCGGGGAACTCCTTTCTCAGTGAATTTAAAGGGTTAACTACTATCGGCCGTAAAACACCAAAAGGCCCTCTAAAGGGCCTTTTCTCTTGTTGGCGTTCGCCGCTGAACAGTGGTGGGGTATATACCCCTACCACCCGCTTCATGTCAACGAAAATCGGATAACAATGTTTTAATTACATATAGCTATAACTACAACACACACAAATTCGGCACGTTACAAACTAACCCCCATGGCCTCGGCGACCGTATGGATGTCCTTGTCGCCCCGACCGGACAGACAGACCACAATACTCTGGTCTTTGCCCATGGTCGGGGCCAGTTTCAGGACATGGGCAATGGCATGGGCCGACTCCAGGGCCGGCAGAATCCCCTCTTCCATGGTCAGGGTCTGGAACCCCTCCATCGCTTCGTCGTCGCTGATCGGCACATAGTCGGCCCGACCGCTCTCCTTGAGCCAGGCATGCTCGGGACCGACCCCGGGATAATCCAGGCCGGCCGAAATGGAGTGGGCATGGCTGATCTGGCCATCATTGTCCTGCAACAGATAAGTCCGGTTGCCATGAAGTACGCCAACACTGCCGGCACAGAGCGGGGCCGCGTGCTTGCCGCTGTTGATGCCGTAGCCTGACGCCTCCACACCGATCATCCGCACCTCCCGGTCTTTGATGAACGGATAGAACAGTCCCATGGCATTGCTCCCGCCACCGACCGCCGCCACCAGGACATCGGGAAGCCGCCCCTCTGCCTTCAGATGCTGGGCGCGCGCCTCACGGCCGATGATCGACTGGAAGTCCCGCACCATCATCGGATAGGGGTGCGGGCCGGCCACGGTGCCGATGACGTAGAAGGTGTCAGCGACATAGGTGGTCCAGTTGCGCATCGCCTCGTTCATGGCGTCCTTGAGGGTGGCGGTGCCGGAGTTGACCGGGGTCACCGTGGCCCCCAGGAGCTTCATCCGGAAGACGTTGAGGGACTGGCGGTGGATATCCTCCTCCCCCATGAAGACCTCGCACTCCATACCGAACAGGGCGGCAATGGTGGCGGTCGCCACGCCGTGCTGGCCGGCGCCGGTCTCGGCGATCACCCGCCGCTTACCCATCCGTTTCGCCAGGAGCCCCTGGCCAATGGTATTGTTCACCTTATGGGCGCCGGTGTGGTTCAGGTCCTCCCGCTTCAGGTAGATCTTCGCCCCGCCGAGTTTTTCAGTCAGCTTGCCGGCGAAGTAGAGGGGATTGGGGCGTCCCACGTACTGTTTCAGGTAGTAGTCGAACTCGTCCTTGAACTCCCGGTTGTTCTTGTATTTACGGTAGGCCGCTTCCAGCTCAAGGAGGGCCGGCATCAGGGTTTCGGATACGTACCGGCCGCCGAACTGGCCGAAATGTCCTTGTTTGTCGGGTAACTTCATCATTCCTCCATGATATTGATAATAAGGAACTCAAGGGGGTCAAAAGGAACTCAAGGGGGTCAAAAGGAACTCAAGGGGGTCAAAGCTCCACATTCCACAGATTCAAGTTCTTGAGTATCATGTTTTGGACCCCTTTGGCTGTTTTACTCGTAATGAGTCCACATACGAATGACTTTCACAGTACTGATCTCCTCCAGCACTTGATAAACCAGTCTATGTTGAATATTGATTCGTCTGGAATATGCTCCTGACAGGTCACCTACAAGTTTCTCGTATGGTGGAGGATTTCTGAAGGGATCTTCTGTTAGGATTTCCAGCAGTCGTTCGGCTTGCGGTTTTAACCCTGAGCGCGCAATTTTTTGTGCATCTTTTTGTGCCTGCTTGGTGAAAACAATTTGCCAACTCACCAGGCAAGCTCCTCACTACACTCGGCTACCGGGGTTTTCAGGCCTTTTCGGATCGAATCACGCATTCCAGGGATCGATGTCAGATGCAATGTTTCCTGTATCGCACGCCAATCATCTTCTGAAATGAGGACTGCCGAATGCCGTTTGCCAACGATCTGAATCGGGTCATGAGATAAGGCAACCTCATCGACAAGATTATAAAGGGATTTTCTGGCTTCCGTAGCTGATAGAGTAGTCATATGCCACACCTCCATTTCGTACGTCAAATCGTACGCTCGCGCGTGGTTCAAGTCAATTCTTTTCATCCAACGGCGCAGCGGCGGAGCGTAGCGGAGACCGGCTGTCGCCTCCTGGTTGTGTGCTACAGCGGAGTTGCTTTAGCCAGTCAAGCAGATGTCGCTTACGCGACACGCGCCCTGCCGGGCGCACACGGGGTGCCCGGTTGACCCGCCCGGTTTCTGGGGCGGTGTCTAACCGGCAGGTTGGGACTTATTTCTATAAAGTTCCATTTTCTAGGCCAGACCCAGACCCCGTCTCTCGTATTTCTTCGGCAAAAAATTTGACATGCATCATAAATACTGTATATAATTTCCATTATGACCGGTAAACAACTCAAAAAGTATCTCGAAGAACATGGCTGGTTGCTCGATCGCATCTCGGGCAGCCATCACATTATGATTCGTGAAGGATTTCGGTCAATTCCCATTCCGGTTCACGGTTCGACAGACCTGCCAAAAGGGCTTGTCCACGCCATCCTAAAGCAGGCAGACTTAAAGGAGTAAACATCATGTTGGCTTATCCGGCACATATTGAGCAGCACGACGACACCTACTTGGTTACTTTTCCAGATCTCGAAAACGTCATGACGTATGGGGCTACCCTTGACGAAGCTCTTGCCAATGCCGAAGAGGCGCTGAACGGCTGTATTGAGTCAGATTTCGAGCGGAACTTCACCCTTCCTTCCCCTTCGATTATTTCCAGTGAAAACATATTCTCTATTCCGGTTGCTCCGCATATAGCGATTGCCATCATGCTGCGCTCATTGCGTGCTGACAGGCCACAGGTCGAGGTGGCGCGCCAGCTCAAAATTTCGTATCAGGTTTATCAACGCCTCGAGAACCCGCGTAAAGCTAATCCGACAGTCAAAACCCTAGAAAAGATTGCACAGGCTTTTGGAAAACGGGTTGAGTTGGGGTTTGTTTAAGAGTCTTGTTGGAATATTTACATGTTCAGATTTTCAGTTTTCTCATCTGATCTGCAAAAACAGACTGGAATCGAATCCAGATGCGTAAGTGATTATCTTTCCCAGATGATCATGATTCATGGTTTCTAATTGGTTCTCGATTACGATTTTCCGCCCAGTATTTTCTTCCTCCGCAAGAATGTCCACAGAGAACTTGCCCACACTCGCTTCGGTTTGAATGAGGGAAATGTCTATGCCGATTTCCTCGCTAAGAAGTTGAAGATTCTCTTCTTGAGCAAGCCATTTCGTGAAGTCTGTCGCTTCATGTTGCCATTCTTCACGGAGATCAACTTTCTTCAACTTAGATAGAGTCATCATTTTCTCATTCAGACCAACGGGAATGGCTTTGACCTGCAGGGTTTTAGGACAGGTCAAAGCCTGGTTAGGTATGCGATATCACTCCTTTTTGTAATACTTATCGAGTCCCCACTGCTCAAGCTTACCTTTGCCTGCATAGCGTACCATTTGATTGTCCTCAATACGGTAGACTTTGCCAACTTCTAGGGAAGGCATTTCAGGCTCGTTGATATTTTTGTACGAAGTGCCTTCCAAAAGAACTGTTTTGCCGGATTGTTTATCTATTCGGAAAACACGACCATCTTGTGTTGATATAAGCTGATAACAAGAGGATGTGTCCTGTTGTTCTGCAAATGCAGATGTTGAAAATACAAAAGATACTAGCAACGCAATTAATTTCATTGGGTATCTCCTCCTTTGTGATCTTTTATAGTAAGGATCAAACCAAGACTAACAAGAATACAAACCAAATATATTGCTCCTTCAACAGTAATTAAAGTCGTAATATTTTTTGAATATTCTTTACTGAATCTATCTGATAAATGATTCATAATTTCTTCATCTGTAGCTCCGGCTTTCCTGGCGCCGATAACATCAAATCGCGATTGTATAAATTCAGTATCAAGTTTTTTGTTTATTATTGATGTATCTGTGGGGAGGAGATACTTGAAGTAGAAATGGCTTGATACGGTTAGTGAGATCATAAATGCTAATAGAAATAATAATGCCGCAATGAATTTTTTCTGAATTGGTCTCATGTTTATCCGCCTTAGTAGTTATCTGCTGGTTCTGTGATTCTGCAATGGGACCTCTATCTCAGAGATCAAACCTTTTTCCACATAAATTTCAATGTAGTGTCCGGTCGTTACCTCACTGGAATTTATACCAGTTTCAATCAAAGGCCTCGTTGCTTGAAAGTCAAGAAGATCGTAGTACAAATCAAGTCGAGCTTCCAATAGTTCTCCGTCAAAACTCGGCATTATCTCTAAGATCCTGTCTTTAAGATATTGGCGGTTTTTCCATGTATTTGCTCCGTGCCTTGCGACGACCTTCACAAATCTGAAAAACCTTTCCTTATCTGCCCAATGGGTTGAATCAGGGTGATTGTTCATCCATTGTAGGAAGCTGTATTCGACAGGGTTCTTAATTTTAAAAACGGCCACAATAATATCCCATAATTATTTTTCTACCTAACTCGTTAATCACCAATTCACGCGCGCGCGTGAACTGGTGATTAACCTAAACGGAACATTTAATCCGTAAACATGAAAAAGCATTTACATAGCCGGGGCCGGATTCATCATTTTCCCAAGAATTGCCCAGGACAATGAATACCCGTATCAGGAATCAAGTGGGCAGATACCGACGTTGCTATGCCCCTTTTCGCCCCGTCATGACCCCCGCCAGCAACTGCCCGAACCCGGAGAGAAGATTGGTCAGCACCTCCGGCTCCGGCAGCGGTACCTTCAGACAGGTCCTTCCCGTTGCCTCGTCCCTGGCGATCATCCCGGCCAGGGCGTTCTCCACCGGCCGCGCCGAGCCGGAAGCGGCGTCAGCAGACGGCGCAGCACCGGCAACAACCCGGCTCAGGTTCTGCAAAAACTCCGCGCCGCTGGCGAGCAGACCGGCCAGGGCTTCCCCGCCGCCCGCCGGGACACGTTTGGCCGGTTCCATCTGCTCCTCGGCCTGTTCCGCCGCCTCGGCGGTCAGGGCATCGTGCGCCGCCTCCAGCCGCTCCGACTGCTCATCGGCCGGGTCAGGCCGCTCAATGCCGCCACTGACTTCCTCGACCGACTTCATAAACCCTTCCAACTGCGATTCGCCCATCATGACCACGTCGGCGCCGCCATCATCAAGGGCTCCGGCAAAGAGCGATTTCTTGAAACGCAGGAGATCGAGTATCCGCTCCTCGATGGAGGCACGGGAGACGAAATTGATCACCCGTACCGGCTTCTTCTGCCCCATCCGGTGGACCCTGGCAATCCGCTGCTCGAGAATCGCCGGGTTCCAGGGGATGTCCATGTTGATCACCACCGAACCGCTCTGGAGGTTGAGCCCCACCCCGCCGGCGTCGGTGGAGAGAAAGACCCGGCAGGCGGGGTCTTCCTTGAAACGGGCCATGAGCCCTTTGCGCTCCTTCGACGGGATGCTGCCGTTCAGATGGGCGTAGCCGATGCCGTTTCGGCCCAGCACCCCCTCCACCAGTTCGGCCATCCGGAGCCACTGGCTGAAGATGACCACCTTCTCGCTCCCCTCCACGACCAGCTCCCTGAGTAGCGTCTCCAGCTCATCGAGTTTCGGCCCGAAGACGGTCTTCTTGTCCACGAGATAGGTGTTGTCGGCCGCCATCCGCATGGTGGCGAGAGCCACCTGGAGCCGCTTCTGGTCCGCTTCGCAGAGGAATTTAAAGCGCCGCCACTTGGCAACGAGCTTCGCCACGATCTCCCGGTGCTCGTCGTGGATTTCCCACTGTTCGGGGGTGAGCGGGACGAAGAAGTTCTTGTCGATCCGGCCGGGGAGCTGGCGCAGCACCTCGTCTTTCTTGCGCCGGATCATGACCCCCTTGAGCGACTGCCGCACCCGCTCCAGGTTCCGGTAACCGACCACCTTTCCTCCGCCGTCCGTGACCCGGTGGGTATGGACGAAGCGGTAGAGGGGACCAAGGTGGTGCCGGTCGACGAACTCCATGATGGAATGGAGCTCCTCGATCCGGTTCTCAATGGGGGTGCCGGTGAGGACGATGGCGAAGGGGGAATCGAGCTCCTTTACGCACTTTGCGGTGCGGGTCTGCCAGTTCTTGATCCGCTGGGCCTCGTCCAGGATGATCAGGTCCGGCTCCCACTCCCGGATCATGGCCATGTCCCGGTGAATGAGCTCGTAGTTGACCAGCTTGAAGAACGAATCATCACGGTAGAGGGTCCGCCGCTGGTCGTTCAGCCCCTCGATCACCGTCACCGAGCGGTCGGCAAAGCTTTCGATCTCGCTCTTCCACTGGTACTTGAGGGAGGTAGGGGAGACGACGAGGACCTTTGCCACGCCGAAGAGTCTCACCATCAGCTCGGCGGCGGCGATCGCCTGCACGGTCTTGCCGAGCCCCATGTCGTCACCGATGAGGCAGCGTCCGGCCTGTACCGCAAAGAGCGCCCCCTGCCGCTGATAGGGATAGAGGGTGGCCTTGAGGAGCGTATCGAAGACCGGGCTGTCGATCCCTTCGCTCAGCTGCGCCTCCACGACGGCGCGCCGGTGGGCGGCATCCTGGTGTTCGGCGACAAACGCCATCACGTCGTCGTAACAGCGGACCTCATGGCCGTCATCCCGTGAAATGGTGTTGAGAAAAGAGGGGAAATCGCGGAGGCAGCGTTCCTTCAGGGTGCCGGTGTCGTCAAAGTAGCGCCTGGCAAGGGCGAGCAGCCGGGCCGGGGCGTTTTGTCCCGCCCGGAACCGGATCTCACGCCTGAGGCCGTAGCTGAGATAGAGTTCCGAATAGGGGGGAACATATTCTTCGCGGAACAGCTTCTTCGCCCCCCGTTTCTCCTTCAACCGTGCCAGGGTAAACTCGATGTGCTTGCAGGTTCCAAGGGCGTTGACCCGGTAATCGGGGCAGGAGCAGAAGTTGTCGCCGGGCCTGTCGCCCCGAATGGCAAGCCGGTAGGTCCTGCCCGACTGGGGATTGGTCAGTGCGAACTCCGAGAAAACGGGATGGTCGCCGGTATTGCTCAGGATGAACGGCTGCTTCTCGCCGAACTGGGCGCGCAGCAGCCGCTGCCATTTCTCCAGTTCCATCCCTTCCGGCTGAAGGGTGCGGGAGACCTTCGTTACGGACGTCTTCTCCCTGGCAGGTCTCGCAGATTTTTCCCCGGCGGGTTTTCGCTTCGCATCTGTTTTCATGTCGATTTCCGCTCCTCCATGTGAGAAAAGGGGATGGAAATACTCCCGTCCCCTTCCCCGGTTCATAGCGTCCATCCTTTCGTGCTTACAACCCCTTGGCCCGGCGGATGAATTCCTTTACCTTTTCCGGGTCCTTCTTCCCCGGCGCCGCCTCCACACCGCTGGAGACATCCACGGCATAGGGTCTCACCTGCTCCACCGCCCGACGGACGTTGTCAGGGGTGAGCCCGCCCGCCAGAATCAGCGGACCGCAGGCAGCGGCCTCACGAGCCAGGTCCCAGTTGAATGTCTCTCCCGTGCCGCCGGGTGCTGCCGGCGACCAGGCGTCCAACAAGCAACCGGCCACGCTGTAGCGCCGCAGGGAAATGAGACTCGCGGCATCCTTGACCCGGAACGCCTTGATCACCCGGCGCCGGATCTCCGGGCAGTAATCCGGCTCCTCGTCGCCGTGGAGCTGAATGAGATCCAGACCGCAGAAGTCGGCGGTCCAGTTGACCCGCTCGGCCTCTTCGTTCACGAACAGGCCGACGGTCTGGACGAATGGCGGGAGTTTGGCGATGATCGCCGACGCCTGCATCGGGTTTACATTGCGGGGTGACTTCTCGTAAAAGACGAAGCCAAGGGCATCGGCGCCGGCGTCAATCGCCGCCAGGGCATCGTCCAGGTTCGTTATGCCGCAGATCTTGACTCTTGTCATGGGAATCTCGTAGGGGCGGGGTCACCCCGCCCAAGGCAGGTAAACCCTGCCCCTACAGAATGACCTTCGGTAGCCGCTCCAGCGCCTTCTTCACCATCTCGTCCGGATACTCGTAATCCTCCAGGTTGCCGGACAGATAGGCGTCGTAGGCCCCCATGTCCAGCTGGCCGTGGCCGGACAGGCCAAAGAGGATGGTCCGCTCCTTGCCCTCTTCCTTGGCCAGCACCGCCTCGTCGATGGCGGCCCGCACCGCGTGGGACGATTCTGGAGCCGGCACGATCCCTTCGGAACGGGCGAACAGCACCGCCCCCTCGAAACAGGCGTTCTGCTTGTAGGCCTTGGCCTCGATCTGGCCGGCATGGTAGAGCTGGGACACCAGCGGCGACTCGCCGTGGTAGCGCAGGCCGCCGGCATGGATGCCGGGCGGGACGAAGTCGTGGCCCAGGGTGTACATCATGGCAATGGGTGCCACCTGGGCCGTGTCGCCGTAGTCAAAGGCATAGACCCCCTTGGTCAGAGTCGGGCAGGAGGCCGGCTCCACGGCCAGACAGCGCACCTGCCTGCCGTTCGCCCGCTCGGCCAGGAACGGGAAGGCCAGGCCGGCAAAGTTGGAGCCGCCGCCGCAGCAGGCGATCACCACGTCCGGCTCGTCGCCGGCGATCTTCATCTGCTCCTTCGCCTCCAGCCCGATGACGGTCTGGTGCAGGCAGACATGGTTCAGGACGCTCCCCAGGGCGTAGTTGGTGTCGTCGTGGGTGGCGGCGTCCTCCACGGCCTCGGAGATGGCTATCCCGAGAGAACCGGGGCAATCCGGGTCGTGGGCCAGAATCGACCGCCCCGAGTTGGTGAACTCGGAGGGGGACGGGATGACGTTGGCCCCCCAGAGCTGCATCATGCTCTTTCGGTACGGCTTCTGCTGGCAGGAGACCTTGACCATGTAGATGGTGCACTCCAGGCCGAACATGGAGCAGGCAAGCGCCAGGGAACTGCCCCACTGGCCGGCGCCGGTCTCGGTGGCCAGGCGCCGGATGCCGGCCTGCTTGTTGTACCAGGCCTGGGGGATGGCAGAGTTGGGCTTGTGGGAGCCGGCCGGTGACACCCCTTCGAACTTGTAGTAGATCTTCGCCGGCGTGCCGAGGGCCTGCTCCAAACGACGCGCCCGGTAGAGGGGAGATGGCCGCCAGAGGCGATAGATCTCCCGGACGTCATCGGGAATATCGATCCAGCGCTGGGTCGACATCTCCTGCTCGATCAGGGCCATGGGAAAGATGGCCAGCATGTCGTCCGGCGTCACCGGCTGCAGGGTCCGGGGATTGATGACCGGCGCCAGCGGTCCGGGCATGTCCGGGATGATGTTGTACCACTGCTTCGGTATCCGGTCTTCGTTGAGCAGAATCTTCAGA
>JAJZTK010000268.1 GCA_021849045.1 Deltaproteobacteria bacterium
GTCTATTGGCTCATACGGAACCCAGATAAGGTGGTGCGGGGAGATTACGTCCTGTTCCGGCACAAGGAACTTTCAGCCCGCATGGGGATGAAAAAGTCAGAGGATGTCATGAAGATCCTTGGCTGTAACGAGGGGGATCTGCTCACCGTCGATGCGGAGAAAAAGTTCTACTGCAACGGTGAATACCTGGTCCGGGCCAAGGACATCTCCTTGAAGGGTGAACAGCTGCAGCACTTCGTTTTCAACGGCAAGATCTCCAAAGGAGTCATGTTCGTAATGGGGCAGCACAAAGACAGCTATGACTCCCGTTATTTCGGGTTTGTCGACAAGAGCCGCATCCTGGCGAAAGCCTACCCTATATTCTGAAAGGAGCATCAGTGCCCATCGAGAAACTCAACCCTCTGCACTACATGGGGCAGGCGGAATATACCGGCTTCTGGCAGAAGCTCTTTGCAACGATGCTCTATGGTTTTTGGGGGCGTTTCTTCTTTGTTGCCCTGGTGGTCTCGGCATTCTGGGTCGGGGTGAGACAGAGAAACCCGACGTTGGCCGCCATCTGCCTGCTGCTGGCTGCAATCGTCGCCTATGGGGGTGGGGTCATGAACCTGGTCAGGTCATTTACGGGATAGGAGGACGCAGTGTCGAAGGATAGCAACAGCTCGCCGGATGTAATGCCGGTACCCCAGAGCAACGAGATTCATCCACGAGGGCTCCTGGAGGCGATCTCTTACATAGATCAGAAC
Source organism: Deltaproteobacteria bacterium (assembly GCA_021849045.1). GTDB lineage: Bacteria > Desulfobacterota > Desulfuromonadia > Geobacterales > DSM-12255 > Geomobilibacter. Next base: position 744 of record JAJZTK010000268.1, read on the forward strand.
TTTGCCAACGAACTGGGCGGCTGCATAATCAAGGCTCGCTTCCTGACCACCAAGCAGCGGCTTGAATTCATGGAGGTTGGATTCCGGAGTTCCTTTGCATCAGGGATCGTCTCGGCGCTACTTACTCCCGTGGCAATCGGGGTGATCGAGCAATACATTCCCATGTTCGGTGATCCGTCGCCAACTTTCTTCGACAAGTTCAGCGCCTTCCTACTGGCCCTCGGCTTCTCTCTCGGCTACGCCATCTTCATGGCCAAGGCATCCACCTGCTTCATTGGTGAGTACACCCGGGCAATGGTGCTGAATCTCCTGGGCGGCATGGTCTTCGGAGCAATCGTTAAGGCGGTACTGGCTTTCATCGCCTTCCACTTTCTCTATTTCAAGATCTTTACCGACAATAACGTGCTGTGGGCGGTGAGTAAGCTCTATTACGCCAAGACCTCGCCGAGCACGGTTGCGTCGATCTACTACTGGGTGCAGGGGTTCAAGGGGATCTTCCTCATCTCCGCTTACTTCGTACTTGTGTCCACGGCTGTGTTCATCATCATTCCCATCGCCGCCATGCTGGTCGCCTATTTACGTAACAGGAGACTTATCGCCGCAGGAGTCGTGCATGTCGACACGGACAGCTTCTAGAATTGTCCTCACGGCGCTATTGCTGCTGATTCCATCCATGGCACTGGCCCTGGACATGGAATTCTACGTCTGGGGTGGTCATGACGCGGTAGTTAATGCCTTTAGCAAGCTGGCGCTTATCTTCGGTGACAACGCCTACAAGTCGCTCTACTTCGTGGTCATCACTGCAGGGCTCTTCTTCGGAGGGGTGACTGTTTTCGCAAAGTCGCTTGGTACCGCCAACGGTTCGGTCATGACCTGGATCGTGCCGACCATGATCGGCATCATGGTTTATCTTGCCTTGGTCGTCCCTAAGGGAACCATCCATGTCTACGATCCGGTCTTTAACAAGAACCAGGCGGTTGGCGGCATCCCGGATGGGGTGGTGGCGGTGGCCGGCATCCTGAATAAGATCGAGAGGGGACTGGTTGATATCGTCACTACTGCCGGAGATCCTTTGAATTATCAGACTCAGGCGGGAGGGAAGGGGTTCTTGGGTCTCGCCCAACTCACCAGCATTCCTCTGTCGGCGGTGGACAGCAATTTGGACGCCTCCATGCGGCGCTACGTCAAGGATTGCGTCTCCTATGCGCTGATGAATCCCAATGCCGGGCTCACGGTGGACGAACTGCGCAAGACAACCAGCAATTTTGTCGGTTCCCTCGATAAGGCGGTCAATCCCGCTATCTGGACAGTTTACTATGATGCAGCTAACCCACAGGGGCAAGCTCTCACCTGTACCGACTCATGGACCAGCATCAAAGCGGTACTTACTCCGGCAAATCTTGACAAGAACATCCAATCGGTCTGCGCCAATCTTGGGTATGACGTGGCCGATGCTGCCGCCATGATCCAGTGCAAGACGGTGTTGAACAACGTCAATTCCGGTACCGGTCTTGGAGCGGCGAGCATTGACGATTTCCTGAAGCAGGCCTATGTCTCTCAGCGACTGGAGGAAATCTTCCGTAGCGGCAACGCTTCTGGCGCAACCAACTATCAGTTCCTGCTCAATGCCTCCGGTGCCATGAAGTCGGCCAACGAATGGCTGCCGATCCTGAAAGCGGCGCTTACCGCCATCGCGGTTGGATTGCTGCCGTTTTTAGCGCTGTTTATTCCCACGCCGCTGATCGGCAAAGCCGGCGGGATCATTGCCGGCTTCTTTATCTGGCTGACTGCCTGGGGTGTTACCGATGCAATCGTCCACCAGTTTGCCGTGGACT
>JAJZTK010000269.1 GCA_021849045.1 Deltaproteobacteria bacterium
TTCCCTGGTGTTCATGCGACATCCTCCAGCACCTCCCTGATCTTCATCAGCAACTCCTTGGGCATGAACGGCTTGGAAATGAAATGCAGGTTCGGGTCGAGGGTTCCGAGCCCCTCGATGGTATCTGGGTTGTAACCGCTGCAGAAGAGTATCCGGATATTCGGGGTCAGCGACCTGATCTCCCGGTAGACATCAGTTCCCTTCATCCCCGGCATGATGGCGTCGAGGATCACCAGGTGTATCCCGTCCCGCTGCTCCCGGTAGATTTCCAGCGCCTGGAAGCCGTCTCCCGCTTCCATGACCGAATACCCGAATTCCTCCAACAGTTCCCTGGTGAGGGTCCTGGTGGGTTCGTCGTCCTCGACCAGCAGGATAACCTCGCTCCCCCTGCGGAAGGGGCCCATGCCAGGGGCCGGGAACGGAAGCTGCCCCGGGGTGTCCGTCAACGGCAGGTAGATCTGGAACGCGGTACCCTTGCCCGCAACGCTGTGGCAGGCTATGAAACCGCCGTGTTTTTTGATGATGCCGTAGACGATGGAAAGTCCCAGACCGGTCCCCTTGCCGGTTTCCTTGGTGGTATAAAACGGCTCGAAGATCCGTTTGACGGTTTCCTCGTCCATGCCGCAGCCGGTGTCGGAAACGGTGAGCAGGGCATAGCTTCCCTGTTCGCCGAAACCGTGGGATGTCATAAAGAGGGTGTCGAGCACCGCTACCTCGGTCTTGATGACGATGGTGCCGCCGTCGGGCATGGCGTCACGGGCATTGGTGGCCAGATTCATGAGCACCTGTTCGATTTGGATACTGTCGGCCATGACCGGCAGCTCCTGTTCGGCAAGCACGGTCTTGAGATGGATATCCTCGCCGATCAGGCGCACCAGGAGTTTGTTGACCCGTTCGATGATCTCGTTCAGATTGACCCTGCCCGGGTCGCTGACCTGCTTGCGGCTGAAGGCCAGAAGCCCCTGGGTCAGGCTGGCTCCCCGCTCGGCAGTGGCAAGGATATGATCTACCGTGCTCCTGAGCCGGCTCTCGGCGGAAATCTGCATCTGCATGATGGTGGCGTAGCCGATGATGGCGGTCAGGATGTTGTTGAAGTCATGGGCGATGCCGCCCGCCAGCTGTCCGATCGCTTCCATCTTCTGTGAGTGGCGCAACTGGCTTTCCAGTCTCTTGCGCTCGGTGATGTCCTCCTTGATGGCAATGAAGTTGGATATGGCCCCGCTCTGATCGCGGATGGGGGAAATCATGGCCATTTCCCAGAAGTACTCGCCGTTTTTCTTGAGGTTGTGAAACTCGCCGCGCCATTCACCTCCCCCCAGGATGGTATCCCACAGGTTGCGGTACTCGTCGGGGGGGGTAAACCCTGACTTGAGGATGCGGGGGTTTTTCCCCAGCAATTCATCCAGAGGATACCCGGTCAATTGACTGAAATGGGGGTTGGCGTACTCGATGGTGCCGTGCCGATCGGTAATGACGATGGAAAGCGGGCTCTGGTCAACCGCATGGGAGAGTTTGCGCAGACGCTCTTCTGCTTTTGTGCGTTCGCCCAGTTCCCTCTTCGCGGCATCATAGAGCCGGGCATTGTCGAGGGCCAGTGAGGCAAGCTCTGCAAACCTGCTGAGCAGTTCCATCTGTTCGGCGTCGAAGCGGCTTGTTGGGACGATATAGGCCAGTCCGATGACGCCGATGACGCCGCCGCCGGATGTGAGCGGGATGCCGGCAATGGCGTGAAGGACGTCCCGAAGGGGGTCGGCCAGCCGTTCGGGCCAGGTTCGATAATCGTCAACACAGTACGGATGCCCGTGCGCCCAGACATAGCCGGCCATTCCTTCACCACGTCGCAGGGGGTGGTGCTCGAAGGTATCGAAGATTCCGAGTTGCACCTTGATGATCATCTCATCCTTTTCCGCATCGAGCAGATAGATGTAGCCGTGTTCGGTGTTCATCAGCGTGGCGGCACGGCCGACGATGTCCGAGAGCAAATTGTCGATCTCCAGCCGGCTGATCAGCCCCAGGGTCGTTTTGTGCAGCGCGACCAGGTATTGGTTCTGGCGATGCAGTGCCTCATCGCTTGCCTGCCGGGCGTGTTCGCTTTCCTTGAGCAGGGTGATGTCGCTGAAATTGCCTCGAATACCCTGGTAGTCGCCCTCCTCGTTGAATACCGGACGGCTGGCATGTGTGACCCAGCAGGTCATGCCCTGTTTGGTGACAAGTGCCAGCTCCACCGGTTCGGTGCAATTACCGGCATGGGCATGGCAGACATGCTCTTGCCATACTGCCTGAAAATCGGGGTGAATGATGCGGTTGAGCAGGTCGGGGTCCCGGTAGAACTCCTGCTCGTGGTAACCGGTGATCTGGTCGCAGCCAGGCGAGATATAGTGCAGGATTTTTCGATCCGGCGAGACCCAGAAGATGAGATCAGTGGAGAATTCAACAATAGTACGGTACAGCAGTTCCTTGTCCATGTGGCCCCGTGCCGTTTCGGGAATTTCAAAGGTAACAAAGCTTACCATGGTTTTGTTTTTCATTAAAGACAAATTCTCCTCGGAGGCGGTCCATACCCTAATGGTCATCACGG
>JAJZTK010000270.1 GCA_021849045.1 Deltaproteobacteria bacterium
GTTGGCGAACGCCAGCTCCGGATGGAGCAACCGATATCTGATACCCTCCGCTCCGATGCGTTGCTCCACCCGGGTGAGATCGGGCGCATAGTAACCGCCGAAACCGAGGATCGTATGACAGTCATTGCAGTTATAATGCTCGAAGGCCCGTTTTCCCGCGACGACCTTGTCGGACAATTTATCGGCATGAGACAGGGCTGCCACCTGGCGGTGCATGTCCCAGGTAAGCCCCAGGAAGATCACCGCGGAGGAAACGGTGCCGATGAAAAATAACCAGAAGGCACTCTTTTTGGTCATATCATAACCTCCGTTTGAGACGTTATTCCTGTACTGTCTGCGGTACCGTGTCCAAGATAAGGGTCTTTTTTATGCGGGTATGTTCGTCGGGATTTTTTTCGAAATCCTGGGCCCATGTGAATCGCCGGCTACAGCTATGGACACAGGTAAGCTTACAATTCTTTTCGGGAAATACAAACCCGCCGGCAGCTGCGCATAGGGGTTATGCGATAACCCGCGCAAGATCGGAGATGAGATCGTCCGGGTCCTCCAACCCTATGGAGAGACGTACCAGTGTGTCACTGATCCCGCGTTCGGCACGGTCGGCAGGGGACATTGCCGCATGGGACATCCTGGCCGGATAGGAAAGTATGCTCTCAACGCCCCCAAGGCTGACGGCGAACGCAGCCAGTTCAACCCCCTCCAGCAACCTCTTGGTGAGCTCGAAGCTTTCCAGCTCGAAGGAGAGAACCGCCCCCGGCCCGTCGGCCTGGCCGCTGTGGACAGCATTGCCCGGATGTGTCGACAGGCCCGGATAATATACCCGTTTCACCTTTGGGCACCCGTCAAGGAAGGCCGCAACTTTCAGCGCGCTGCGCTGGCTCTCCTCCATCCGCACCTTGAGAGTCTTCAGCCCCCGCAGGGTCAGCCAGCAGTCCTGAGGGCCGAGTATGGCGCCGAAGGCGTTCTGGATGAAACCGAGACGATGGGCAAGCTGTTCATCCTTCGCCACGGCGAAACCGCAGACCACGTCACTGTGACCGTTCAGGAACTTGGTGCCGCTGTGCATGACGATATCGCAGCCAAGCTCCAGGGGGCGCTGCAGGTACGGGGTCATGAAGGTATTGTCGACCAGGGTCAACAGCCCATGTGAACGGGCGATCGCTGCCGCACCCCGGATATCGGTGATTTTCAGGAGGGGATTGGAAGGAGTCTCCAGATAGATCGCCTTTGTCTCCGGCCGGATGGCGGCCTCCATGGCTTCGAGGCGGGTGGCGTCCACGAAGGTGACGCTGAGGCCCCACTGGCCGAAAAGTTTGGTCAACACCCGGAAGGCCCCGCCGTAGACGTCCTCGCAGACGACCAGGTGGTCACCAGGGGCAAAGAGCATCAGGGTCGAGGAGATGGCCGCCATGCCGGAACCGAAGGCAAAAGCTTGGCTCCCCCCTTCAAGATCGGCTATGGCCTCCTCCAGCGCCTCCCTGGTCGGATTGCCGGAGCGTGCATAGTCATATTTCCCGAACCGGTCCACCGACTTCTGGGCAAAGGTGGATGTCTGGTAAACCGGCAGGGAGAGTGCTCCGGTGGCGGGATCGACGGCATGGCTGCCGTGAATGAGTCTCGTTGCGAATTTCATGTTATGCCTCCGTGGTAAATGCCGATTCCAGATCGGCAATCAGATCGTTCACATCTTCAATTCCTACCGACAGCCGGAGCAACCGGTCGTTAATGCCGAGGGCGGCCCGTTTTGCCGGCTCGATATCGGCATGGGTCTGGACCGCAGGGAAGGTAATCAGGGTTTCCACCCCTCCCAGACTTTCGGCAAAGGATATCACACTGGTGCGCAGGAGCAAACGCTCTACCAGTTCCGGTCTGCTCACTTCAAAGGCGATCATCGCACCAAACCCTTTCCCTTGCGCCTTCAGGAGTTCATGTCCCGGATGGCCCGGCAGACCGGGATAGAAGACCTTCGTTACCAGTTCGTTGCTCAACAGCCAGCGGGCAATGGCCAGGGCGTTCTCTTGCTGCCGGTCCAGGCGGACCGAAAGGGTTTTCATGCCGCGGATGGTGAGCCAGGAGTCCTGGGGGCCGAGGACTGCGCCGGCGGCGTTCTGATGAAAATTGACCTGTTGCGCCAGCGCGGGATCCTTCACCGTCACAAGGCCACACACGGTATCGTTGTGCCCTGCCAGATACTTGGTCCCGCTGTAGACTGCGATATCCGCACCCAGATCGAGCGGGCGGAGCAGGTAGGGGGTGAGGAAGGTATTGTCCACGATACAGAGGATCTCCTGTTGCCTGCAGAGCCTTGCCAGTGCGGCAACGTCAGCCACCTTGAGGAGCGGGTTTGTCAGGGACTCCACAAAGAGCGCCTTTGTCTCGGGGCGGATGGCTGCCGTGACCTGCACGATGTCACTTGTGTCCAGATAGGTGAACTCCAGGCCGTACTGCTGGAAGATCTGCTCGAAGAGGCGATAGGTGCCTCCATACAGATCCTCGGTAACAATGAGATGATCCCCTTGTTTAAAAAGGAGGAGCAGGCTTGCAATGGCGGCCATTCCGGAAGAATAGGCAGA
>JAJZTK010000006.1 GCA_021849045.1 Deltaproteobacteria bacterium
CTGCTGCTGCTTGATGTAGCGGGCAATGCCGCTGATGGTCCCGCCGGTACCCACACCGGATACCAGGACATCGATACCGCCGGCGGTATCGTCCCAGATCTCGGGGCCGGTGGTCTTTTCGTGGATCGCCGGGTTTGACGGGTTTTTGAACTGTTGCGGCAGAAACCAGCGTTTCGGATCAGAGGCCGCAAGCTCCTCGGCCTTTGACACGGCCCCTTTCATCCCCTCGGCACCGGGGGTGAGGATCAGGTTGGCCCCCAGAGCGGCCAGCACCCTTCGGCGCTCGACGCTCATGGTCTCGGGCATGGTCAGGGTCAGCTTGTATCCCCTGGCTGCTGCCACATAGGCCAGGGCAATACCGGTGTTGCCGCTGGTCGGCTCGATGATCTCCACACCCGGCTTCAGGATGCCGCGCTCCTCCGCGTCCCAGATCATGTTGGCGCCGATGCGGCACTTCACCGAGTAGGCCGGGTTCCGTCCCTCGATCTTGGCCAGCACCGTAGCCCCGGCCCCTTTGGTCAGATGATTCAGGCGAATCAGCGGGGTGTTGCCAATGGAACGTGAGTTATCTACGTAAATTCCTGGCATGTCGATCTACTCCTTTCCGGACGTGTGCTCGTGTGTCATGTATGAAAGCTGACTGTACCTGGAAGCAAAGATTCCCCTCTTGTAAACGGTAGCTGACAATATAGCAGCACAAGCGCCGTCGTCAAGAACGTACCCCTGACATCCCACTACAGCATGAGCCATGATTCGACAGTTGAATCAATCCCGCGTTCCACCAATGGACAACTATCCGGCTATCCCCCTCAGGCGTCCTGGAACAGGGCTGTAGAGAGGTAGCGCTCCCCAGTGTCCGGCAGGATCACCACGATCAGCTTGCCTTTGTTCTCCGGCCGCTTGGCAATCTGTACGGCGGCATATGCTGCCGCGCCAGAGGATATGCCGACCAGAAGCCCTTCCTTGGCAGCAAGGCGGCGGGCGGTCTCGAACGCCTCCTCGTTTTTCACCTTGTATATTTCGTCAATGATCCCCGTGTTGAGCACCCCTGGTACGAAACCGGCACCAATTCCCTGAATCTTGTGCGGTCCGGGCTGTCCGCCGGACAGTACCGGAGAATCGAACGGCTCAACAGCCACCACCTTGAATTCCGGCTTGCGCTCCTTGATCACCTCGCCGATGCCGGTTATGGTGCCGCCTGTGCCGACGCCACCAACCAGGATATCAACCTTGCCGTCCGTATCGGACCAGATCTCTTCGGCTGTGGTGACCCGGTGGATCGCCGGGTTGGCGGGGTTGTTGAACTGGTGGGGGATAAACGAGTTCGCAGTGGCGGCAGCCAGTTCCTCGGCCTTTTCAATGGCACCCTTCATCCCCTTGGCACCGGGAGTCAGAACCAGTTCGGCACCATACGCCTTGAGCAGGTTGCGCCGTTCAATACTCATGGTGTCGGGCATGGTCAGGATCAGCCGGTACCCCTTGGCCGCGGCCACAAATGCGAGGGCAATGCCGGTGTTGCCGCTGGTCGGCTCGATGATCACCGTACCCTTTTTGATCAGCCCCTTTTCCTCCGCATCCTTGATCATGGCAAAGCCGATCCGGTCCTTGACGCTGCCGCCGGGATTGAAAGACTCCAGCTTGCCCACCACCTCGGCCACTGCTCCTTCAGCGATCCGGGAAAGCTTGAGCAGGGGAGTCCTGCCGATCAGTTCGGTCAGGTTGTTTGCGATCTTTGCCATTGTAAACCTCCATTCTCCAATGCTTAAAATGTATACCTCTATCGAGTAAGTGTCTGTTTAAAAACATACGTTCTTGCACTATTCGAGTCAAGATATTTTTTAACAACCCTAGTTATTTGTACTGCGTATTACTAGTGTTTATATTGATTGGCCAATACCCATGGTGAAATATGACAGAGGTGCATCTGAAATCTATCAGGAAGGGTATTATTGGCCCGCTCCGCTTTGGCTGCACAAAGACATTTCATGTATCAGCGGAGACGGCTCCGAGCAGAGAGATCAGATCGATCAGCCGGCCGGAGTAGCCGGTTTCATTGTCATACCAGGCAATGAGTTTGACCAGGTTGCCACCCACCACCCGGGTGCAGGAGGCATCAAGCACGGCAGAATACCGGATACCCCTGAAGTCGGCGGAAACGAGCGGTTCGTCGGTGACGCCGATTATACCTTTCAGCGATCCCCTGGCCGCCCTGCGGAAGGCATCATTCACTCTCAGGCTGTCTACCGACTGCTCCAGTTCCACAGCCAGATCGATGTCGGCCACCGCTGCCGTCGGCACCCGGATCGCCAGCCCATCAATCCTGCCGGCCAGTTCGGGCATGACCTGAATCACGGCGCGGATGGCACTGGTCGTGGTCGGAATCATGGAAAGGGCACTTGCTCTCGCCCGCCGAAGGTCCGGGTGGGGGGAGTCGAGGAGCGACTGGTTGTTGGTATAGGGATGGACCGTGGTCATGAACCCCTTTCGGATACCGAAGGTATCGTCGAGCACCTTGAGAAGCGGCGCCAGTCCGTTTGTCGTGCATGAAGCGTTGGAGATGACCGTATGGCGCAAGGGGTCGTACTGATGATGGTTGACCCCCAGCACCAGTGAGATGTCGGCATCTGCCGAGGGGGCGGAGATGACGACCCGTCGGGCTCCGGCCCGGAGATGGGCCGCAGCGGCGGCGCGCGAGGTAAAACGGCCAGTGGCCTCAATGACGATATCGACCCCCTCCTCGAACCAGGGAAGCTCTTCCGGTTCGGTTTGACGGAGCAGCCTGATGGAACGACCATTGACGACCAGGCGCTCCCCGTGCAGGGCTATCTGGCCGGGGAACACACCGTGGGTAGAATCGTACTTGAGTTGATGCAGAATCATGGAGGAGTCGGCCAAATCGTTGATAGCCACCACCTCTATCCTCTTATCGTCCAACGCCAGGCGGAGCGCCGTCCTTCCAATGCGGCCGAAGCCGTTGATGGCTACGCGTACCGGTGCATCATCTCCCATCACTATCCCCTTTGCCAGGCAATTGAAAACTGCTTACGATAACCGAATATATTTCCTCGGTCAACCTCAGTGCGCCTTGGCGTTGGGCAGACACCCCGCATTGCAACTGTCGTTATCGTATCAACCGTGTCTATCGCATTTCACACACATTAATCGCCCCGACCTCATCCCTTAATCCGGTTATCGTCGGATGGTCCCCACAGACCGGGCAGACGGGGTTCCTCGCAACTGTTACCTTGCTGAACTCATTTCCCAGGGCGTCGTAAATCAGCATCCGGTCGCAGAGGAGTTCACCGACACCGAGAAGGTACTTGATCGCCTCGGTGGCCTGGAGCGTGCCGATCACCCCGGGCAGCACCCCGAACACTCCGGCCTCTGCGCAGGAGGGAATCGCACCCGCTGGCGGAGGGGTGGGAAAAAGGCAGCGGTAACATGCCGAGACACCAGGCTTCACAGTCATGGTCTGCCCGATGAACTGGAGTATTCCGCCGTGGGAATACGGTTTGCCGGTCATGACGCAGGCGTCGTTGATCAGGAACTTGGCGGCAAAGTTATCCGTTCCGTCGATAACGAAATCATAGTCGCCAATGATGCCGGCGATATTCCCGGCGTTGACCCGGGCATGATAACAGTTGACCGCCACGTCGGGGTTTATCGACACAATCTTCTCCCTGGCCGACTGAACCTTCAGACTCCCCACATCGGAGGTGTGATGGATGATCTGTCGCTGCAGATTCGACAGCTCCACCAGATCGGGATCCGCAATGCCGATGGTGCCGATCCCGGCCGCGGCCAGGTACAGGGCCGCAGGTGATCCAAGCCCTCCTGCGCCGATAATCAAGACCCTGCCGTTGAGAAGTTTTCGCTGCCCCTTGCCCCCAACCTCCCGCAGAATGATATGGCGGGAATATCGCTCCACCTGATCATCAGTAAACACGAGTACCTCCTGTAAAAACGGGATAGTCGGGCTATGATACTATGAGTCAATCCAAAGTCCGATCATTTTTATCAACAAAACAGCATTGCCGTACCCATTTACCTGCTAGTCTTTATATGCTAAGGTCGGCCTCGATACATCGAGTGACGGATTTCAATACAACATATCCGGAGGATTTACCGTGAAACGCTCCCTTGGACCGAAGACCCTTCCCCTTCCCGCCCCTGCCTGGCTGGTGGGGACGTATGATGCCGATGGCCGCCCCAATCTCGTTACCGTTGCCTGGGGTGGGGTGTGCAGCTCCGAACCACCGAGCGTGGCCATTTCCCTCCGTAAATCCCGCCATTCCTACGATGCCATCGTCCAGCGGAAAGCGTTCACGATCAACGTGCCATCCGAGTCCCATGTCCGGGAAACGGATTTTGCCGGCATTGTCTCCGGCAAGGACGTGGACAAGTTTGCTGCTGCCGGCTTGACGCCGGTCAAGAGTGAACTGGTGGACGCCCCCTATGTCGACGAATTCCCGCTGGTGCTCGAATGCCGCCTGATTCACATCATCGAACTCGGCATCCACACCCAGTTCGTGGGCGAAATAGTGGATGTCAAGGCCGACCAGGCGGTTCTCGATCCCCACGGACTGCCGGATGCGGAAAAGGTCCGCCCCATCATCTACGACACCGGGACCAGAAACTATTTCGGCATCGGGACACTGCTCGGCAAAGGGTTTTCGGTCGGCAAGGATCTGCACAAGAAGTAGGACGAAGTTGGCTCAACATACCGGGAGAAGTGACAGGTGACAGAGTTCGATCAGATCATCGACCGGCGCGGCACCGGAAGCGTCAAGTGGGACAAATACCGCGACCGGGACATACTCCCGCTCTGGGTGGCGGACATGGACTTCCGTTCGCCGCCGGCCGTGATCGAGGCCCTGCACGAGCGGGTCAGCCACGGCATCTTCGGCTATACCGCCCCGCCCGATGAACTGGCTGACGCAGTTAGCGCTCATCTGCGCGCTGCATTCGACTGGGAGATCGACGTCGACTGGCTCGTCTGGCTACCGGGGCTGGTAACCGGACTCAATGTCGCCTGCTGCGCCGTTGGCCGTGAGGGTGACGCTGTTGCCACCCTGGTGCCGGTCTACCCGCCGTTCCTCTCGGCGCCATCCCTTACCGGCCGGCAACTGGTCACGATCCGCCTGGAGCAGACCAACGGACGCTGGGGGATCGATTTCGACCTGCTGGAGCAAAGCATTTCTCCACGTACCCGACTGTTCATGCTCTGCAATCCCCACAACCCGGTTGGTCGGGCCTTTGACCGGCAAGAACTGGAACGGGTTGCCGATCTGGCCCTGCGCTTTGATCTGATCATCTGCAGCGACGAGATACACGCCGGGCTGATACTGGATGAGGGAAAACGGCACATTCCCATCGCGGCTCTGGCTCAGGAAGTGGCTGACCGTACCATCACCCTGCAGGCGCCGAGCAAGACCTTCAACATTCCGGGGCTCGGCTGTTCCTTTGCCGTGATTTCCAATCCATCCCTCCGAAGGACTTTCAAACAGGCCATGGGAGGGCTTGTACCCCACGTCAATACGCTGGGATATACCGCCACCCTGGCCGCCTATCGTTACGGGAGCGAGTGGCACCGGGAACTGCTCGCCTACCTGCGGGGAAACCGCGACCTGGTGGAACGGACGATCAGAGAACTGCCCGGCCTGTCAACGGCCCATGTGGAGGCAACCTATCTTGCCTGGGTCGACACCCGGGAAACCGGCCTGACCGACCCGGGACGGTTCTTCGAGGCCGCCGGGGTTGGGTTGTCTGATGGGAGGGAATTTGACGGCAACGGTTTTGTACGGCTCAATTTCGGCTGTCCCCGCCCGTTGCTGCAGGAGGCCCTGCAGCGGATGAGAGACGCCCTTGCAGTTCGCGCATGACGTTACGAAAAAAGGCCCGGGATTGCTCGCCGGGCCTCACAGTTACTGCCGGGTGATCTATTCAACCGGTGTTGCGGGCAGACTGATGTCGCTGCCACAGTTCGATAATGCTCTCCACAACCTGATCGGGAGTTACGTCGTCGGTTTCAATTTCGTACTGAGAAGCAATTTTGTAGATAGACGTTCTCCGCTCCAGCACTTCGGAAACTTCCTCAGTGAACGTTTTCCCTGCTGTCAGGGCCGGGCGCTGCGTCCCGGCCTGAATGCGTGCCACGATCGTGGGTACCGAGGCCTTCAGCCAAACCACGCAGGCATTCGTCCGCAGTGCCTCGATATTTTCCGGCCGCTCGATCACCCCGCCACCGGTATCGATAATAATGTTGTCACGTGCTGTCAGCTCCCTGGCCACAGCGGATTCCATATCGCGGAATTTCTGCCAGCCGTATTTCTCAACTATTTCCGGTGTCGACATCCCGGCCCTTCTGACGATTTCATCGTCCATGCTGATGCACGGCATCTGAAGCCGTTGGGCGAGGATCTCTCCCACTACTGTTTTCCCGGTACCGCGATACCCGATAAGAACTAAAATCATACGCTCAATCTCTCCATTGCGTCAGCCAGCACTCTTGTCAGAGCGTGGTCAACAGTCTCAATTCAATCCGAGCAAATTATCACTTGTTACATCAACCGTCAATCTTTGTAGCAAGCGGCCGTTACTGTCGGCAGCCCCAAGCTAGTCAACTTTCATAACAACAATCGTCAAATCATCATCAAAGTTTTGCAGCCCGGTAAATGCCCTGACCTCCCGGAACAGTTTGTCAATGATCTCCTGCGGTGAGAGCTGACAACTCTCGCTGAGTATGGTACGGAGGCGATTCTCGCCGAAAAATGCCCCGGCCTTGTCCGCAGCCTCGGTAATACCATCGGTGTACAGCAAAAGGATGTCGCCCGATTGCAGTTGCAGCTGTTTCTCCTCAAAGGCGACCTTTTCTTTGACCCCGAGCAGGAGACCTTCCGCATCCAGCCAGAGACAAGACCGTGACGAATTGCTCCAGACCAGGGGTGGATTATGACCGGCACTGGCAAAAAAAAGCCTGCGACTCTCGTAATCGAACTTCAGATAAAACATGGAGATGAAAAACTCGGCCCGCGTAAGATCGTCATAGAGAAACTCATTGAGGGCCGATAGAACCTCTTTGGGGCTTAACCTGTTCCTGGCAATGGATTGAATGAATGTGCGGGCTTCCGCCATGATCAGTGCAGCACCAATGTTATGACCCGACACATCGGCGATTACCAGATCCAGGGCTTTGTCGTCCCGAAGAAGAAAGTCGTAATAATCGCCCCCCACTTCGCTGGCGGGAACACACCTGCCAGCAATGGATATACCGACGATATCGGGGGCGCCATGCGGCAGGAGGCCCAGTTGGATGGTTCTTGCAATCTGAAGTTCCTGTTCCTGTTTCTTTGCCTCAATGAGTTTCTCCGTCTGGCTGGCGTTGCGCCATGCAACCCCGATCTGACCCGCAAGCATCGTGAAGAGTTCCTTGAATTCATCGGTAAACATCCCCCTCGCCGACTCCGAATAGGCGGAAAGAACGCCGATCGGCTTCCCTTCGATGGTGATGGGAGCGTGGGCAAACGACTTGATCCCTTTCAGGTGTGCAAAACGTATGGAACTGGGCTTATCCATCAGATCGACATCATTGACCACCACCTCCGAATTTGTGAGAAAAGCCGCACCTGCGTATGACTCCATGGTCAGCCCGCGTTCCGATTCCTTTGGGTCCCACCAAAACGTCCCCTTCTGGCTACGGACCGTAAGCACCTTTCGCTCTTCATCCAGCATGCGGATCATGCACAGATCTAGTTTGAACTGCTGCCTGAGGAGATCCAGAATATTGTCCTGGATTGTTTTCAGGTCGGCCCCGCTCGCGACAACCCTGGCCGCTTCATAGAGAACCCCCAGCTGTTCGCGACTTGTTGTACGGCCGAGCGTGACCGACCCGAAGATGTCGAACACCTCTTCCAGCTCGCTTCCCCTGGCTGCCATATAGCTTTCGATAATGATGCCGGCCGAGGCGGCGCCGACCGAACCTGCCAGGACCTTTTCGGTATAACGCTTCAGAATGGGAAGCTCGTATTCCGAAAGGCTCCCCCGTTCATCAATCTGCTTGTCCCCGAGGTATTCGGCAATTGCCGCCTGAGCCTCCTTTTCACCGATGAACTTTGTCATGAGATCAACGAATTCCACAATGGCGGGGGCCTTGATCATCCTTTCACGCGGAAATGGTTCTTCGCGCACCTTGAAAACATCTACGAACTTGATGGCCTGCTCAGCCTCATTTTTATCCGGGTCGGTGAGCAGGGAAATACCGATAAATGCTCCGAGATTAAAAAACAGGGTCCAAAACAGGGAGTGGGGCAGCATCTCAAAACCACTCAGACCAAAGAGTTCAAGGGGGCGCAGGATTGCAAGACCGAACAATCCTTTATCAAGGATATTGCTCTCCATCCATCCCGAACGCACGAACAGGGGGATCAGAATAGTGTAGAACCAGAAGACAAATCCCAACAGCAGTCCCGTTATGGCACCGATTCGAGTGGCCCGTTTCCAGTAGAGTCCGACGACAACGGCCGGCGCGAATTGAGAGGTGGCGACGAAGGCGGCGAACCCGATATTTGTCAGGGTATATGACTCACCGATAAACCGGTAATAGAGATACCCGAGAAAGACGACCGTGATGATTCCCATCCGTTTGATGGTAACGAGCACCCCCGACATGTCTGAGTAGTCGATTCGTAATTTCAGGATGACCGGCATGACCAGATGGTTCAGTATCATGGTGGAAATGACAACCGATTCGACAATTACCATGCCGGCCGAGGCAGAGAACCCTCCGATGAAGACCAGCATCGCCAGCCAGGAATGACCGGTTCGCAGAGGAAGATTGATAATGAAAAAATCCGCAGCGGCAGTATCTCCGCCGCTGATAATGACCCCTCCCAACGCTATGGGAACAACGAACAGAGTTATCAGAAACGCATAGACGGGGTAGCACCACATTGCATTCTTGATATGCTCCTCGTTCGAATTCTCGATAACCATAATGTGAAACTGGCGTGGATGGAACATAACCGTGGTCATGGAAAAAAAGAGCCAGGAAATCCACATGCCATAGGAAAATTGCGGCGTCCCCAGTTGAAAAAGGTAAGAACGGTCGGGAAATTGAACTGCGAAACGGGTAAAGATATCGGCAACGCCATCGAAAAGGCCGTAGGTGACATACAGGCCAACGGAGAGGAAGGCAATCAGCTTGACCACCGATTGCATGGCAATGGCGGCAACCAGCCCTTCATGGCGTTTCGAGGCATCCAGCTGTTTTGCCCCGAACATAACACTGAACAAGCTCAGCAACAAGGCGACGATAATTGCTGTATCTACAGAAAAATGCGGCGTGGTAATAACGTTCTTGCTGCCAGCCGCTACATCGAGAGGGGTCGTGAGGATATTGAATGCGTACGCTATTGCCTTGATCTGCAGGGCAATGAGCGGCATGATCCCTACGACGGTAAAGATGGTGATGATACCGCCAAGCAGTGCCGACTTTCCGTAGCGGCTGGAGATGAAATCGGCAATGCTGAGGATGTTCTGTTCCTTACTGACACGTACCATTTTGCGCAGCAGAAACCACCAGATGAAGGCCATCAGAGTAGCGCCGAGATAGGCGGCGACGAATCCTATGCCGCTTGTGGCGGCCCGGCCGACGACACCGTAGAATGTCCAGGAAGTGAAATGCAGCGCCAGTGAAAGGGAATAGATGTAGGAATTGGAGACGATGCTCTTGCCGGCGTCGCGCCTTTTTTCGGCAAAATAGGCCACGGCAAACAACAATCCGATATAAAGGAAGCATGTAATGGCTACGGTGCCGATCGGCATAATCTCTGGATTTCCTCACCCCTTACGGGAACTGTTACGGCGGCATCCTTTGGCCATGCCTTTCCAAAAGAAAACAGTTCAGGCCAGGTTACGGTGCCGGGAGGTCATCGGCTCTAAGGCCGCCACCGATACCGGTCAAGCGGTATGCGGCCCTGCCCGTCGAAATGAACTCCTTCCTCTTCCAGGCGGAGCCGCTGCACCGTGTCGCCCGGGCCGCCATCGGAACGTTGACTGATCTCCCCCCTGGCATTGACGACGCGATGCCAGGGGATGGACGGATCATTGAGGGCGCTCAGGGCATACCCCACAAGGCGCGCCCTTCCGGGCATGCCCGCCAGGCATGCGACCTGGCCATAGGTCGTCACCCGCCCCCTGGGGATTCGGCTGACAACACCGTATATATCACGATAGGTCTCAGAGTTTATCGACATATTCAAGAGAATCAGGTCGTGTAATGGGCATTCTCCTCAACATACCCCTCGGTAAGGTCGCAACCCCAGACCCTTTCCGAATATGGCCCCTTCCCTAACACGATCTCTATGGTGACCTCATTCTGCTTCAACAGTTCGGAAATCTGTTCAAGCGGCACTTCGTCACGATCCAACGTACCGGCATCGATCCTGAGCCGATTATCCCCTTCACCAAAGTGAATTACCAAATCGCCGATTGCCACGGTGTACTGGAACACCTTGCCGATGGCCATGACAAACCTTCCCCAGTTCGGATCCGCCCCATAGATGGCCGTCTTCACCAGCGGAGAGTTGATGACCGATTTTGCGGTCAACAGCGCCTGTTCTTCCGTCTGCGCCCCGGACACCACCAGCTCGATCAGCTTGGTGGCCCCCTCACCGTCCCGCGCGATCTCCTTTGCCAGGTACACGGCCATGTCCGACAGTGTTTCCTCGAACCCGGCAGGGTCCACCGGACCGGCAAGACCATTGGCCAGGATGACAACCGTGTCGCTGGTAGAGGTATCCGTATCAACGGAAATCCTGTTGAACGACTTGTTCACCACCCTGTTGAGCATCAGCTGCAACTGCCCGGAGGGGATCTCCGCATCGGTCATGAAGTAGCAGAGCATGGTCGCCATGTTCGGTTCGATCATGCCGGCGCCCTTGGCAATGCCGAGCAGCGTTGCGTTGCCCACCCGCGCACTCACCCGCTTGGGGCGTGTGTCCGTAGTCATGATGCTGCGGGCGAAACTTTCCGCATGGTGTTCGGTCTTGCCAAAGTCCTGCTTCAGCGTCTCGCATCCCTTGGCAATGATCTCCATCGGCAGACGCCGGCCGATGACTCCCGTTGACGATGGCAGCACCATGTTCGCATCGATCCCGAACGGTTCGGCCACCAACCGGCAAATTCTTCTCGAGTCCTCAACCCCTCGCTGTTCGGTGGCCACATTCGCGTTTTTAGAATTGACGATAACCGCCTGGAGCAGTCCGTTGCGCAGATGCTCCCTGCCGACCAGGACCGGCGCCCCGGGCATGGTGTTTCGGGTAAACACCCCGGCTGCCTGGCAGGGGACGTCGGACAGGATACCCCCGAAATCAAGGGTGCTGTCCTTTATGCCGATGTTTTTGCCAAACCAGGAAAAACCCGGCACGATCCGGATACCCACTTCCATCATTTAACCTCCTCTATCGATTATTTCGATTTTTACTCCGGCAACAGGCGGCGAAAACGCAAAAAGCCCCTGACAAAACAGCACCAGAACAGTGGTACATGTATATCAGGAGCCTTGAGGAGGACACCGTTCAGCATGTTTAGTGGCGGGGCAGACGGGGCTCGAACCCGCGACCTCCGGCGTGACAGGCCGGCACTCTAACCGACTGAGCTACTACCCCAACAGGTTGACACAACTAAAAAGCGTTTTGAATTCACCGACAGATTTTTGCTGGGCAAAGATTGCAAACCGAAGAACAAGCAGTTTTATATCCGCGAGGGGAATGGCTTTGCGATTCGGATCTTACCGTCAGGCGTCAAAACTTTCGTGTACTTATATACACTCGCCGTTCAACGACGTCAAATGAATTTTGGTACTGTCCTGTAACTCATATTTCTTCGTAGGTTGGGCAAGTGGCGAGGGTGGTCTTCGTGACTATCCGATTTTCGCGGAGCTGCGAATGTCATCCCCCTTCGTCAAGGTGTCCCTTGGGTAGACAGATGGAGTTAGATAGATCAGCAGTAGTTGGCGAGCATTGGCGAAGTGGAGTGCCCGGCATAATTCCCTTCATCGGTTATAAATGCCCAGACAGCGGGATTTTCGGCTTCGGTCCGCTGTAACTGGCGCGTAAGGTTGGCGTGACACGGCTGGCGCATCCCATGATAATTGATCAGCGGACCGATCGGGATAAAATGGATCGATAGCCGCGCCAGCAGCCGAATCAGG
The DNA here is from genome assembly GCA_021849045.1 of Deltaproteobacteria bacterium. GTDB lineage: Bacteria > Desulfobacterota > Desulfuromonadia > Geobacterales > DSM-12255 > Geomobilibacter. The sequence goes on from JAJZTK010000006.1 coordinate 12,212, forward strand.
GCTGGCTCCATTACCGCAAACAGTTCATCGACACCATGCTCCCGGCTCATGCGCACAACGCCCCGCATCAGTCCCAGACTGAGCACCGGCAACGAAGGAGCCACCCGTTGACCTTGTCCCCCGAGCGACTTGCTGATGGCAAACCTAGACACCTCAGCCGCTCCGCCGAAGATGAACTGCCGGTCGTGCAACATTTTATGGTTACAGATCTTCTGGATCGGAAAACTCTGATCAAGCTGCTTGTATTTCGGCAGAATCAGTCGGACATTACCCACGGCATTTTCATGAGCATCCACAAGCAGCGTGTGGACCGACTGATCGTCAAAGGCATCGAACTCCATGCCTAAACTCTTATCGCAGGATTCGTACTGCTTCTCCACGCAGTATACTTGATAACGGAGCTGAAAAGCCTTTTGAAGCTGGTCAGAGGTAGCGACCGGCAGCAGCTTATACGGTCCAAGTGGACCATCAGCTACATCCGTGACATTTCTCGCTGATGTGTTCAGCAGCATTCGTCTTACCTCCCTGGACCAGGCACAAAAAAACCGGGTCGTCGATATCTATGTGAGATATTTCGGCGACCCGGCTGTCTCGGTGAGACCCGTAGGCTTTCCGTCCCATCCTCGCGGATGGTTTAGTATTATCGTCTATCTATGTAAATTACCCTGTGTAAATACCAAAAATTATCCCTGTTGGCAACTGCCTTTTTGTCTCACCGAAATCAGTACTGAGACGCAAGTACGCGATGCAGGCCCGCAGGTGTCGCCTCGGCTACGGCCACAGGAACCTTGAGAGCCTCCTCCAGAGCACTGACCGGCAGGTCGTCCAGAAAAACCCCCTCCCCTTCCTTCAACATCACGTCCGGGATCACCACCAGACTGCCAAGGTCGCGACCTTCCAGGGCGGCAACGATATCCCGACCGGAGACGAGCCCGGTAACCGTCACGCTCTCACCGAACAGCCGGTTTTCCACTGGCACCAGATCAAGCGTAGCACCGGTCCGTTCGGCGAGGCTCCGGAGAAAATCAGCCAGGTATGGCAGGGGCGACAGGCCGCTCACCACGGTGACGTGCAGCGGCGGTAAAGGTCCTGCCATAGAAAGCACCTCCGCAGCCTCTTCCCGAAACAGGGGGATCATCCCCACACCGTTTTCCAACTGCGGGAAGTCGCCGTACTCCTCAGCCGGCGGAAACGGGAGTTCCGCCTTGAGGAAAAACTCGTCGGCCAGAAAAAGAAACGGTTCCCCTAAACGCCCGGCAACCTCCCTGGCCCTAGGCTGCCACTGCGCGATGAACGCGACTGCGTACTCCTTGGTCACTGGCTCCAGGTGCGGCAGTCCGCGACGATGCCTGGTGAGCCCAACCGGCACGATGGCCAGGGAGGCCACCTGCGGATAAAGGGCTGCCAGCTCCGCAACCGTCTGCTCCAGTACCCCTCCGTCGTTCAGCCCCGGGCAGAGAACTACCTGTGTATGCATGGTAATCCTCGCCTCGGCCAGCTCATTCATGACCTCCAGGATCGGCCGGATCCCCTTCTTCCCCAGAAGCCGCTCACGCAGCGCCGGGTCGGTGGCATGGACCGAGACGTAGAGGGGAGAGAGCCGCTGTTCCTTGATCCGCGCCAGCTCTGCATCGCCGATATTGGCCAGGGTCACGTAGTTGCCGTAGAGAAACGAGAGCCGGTAGTCCTCGTCCTTCACGTAGAGCGGTGGCCGGAGCCCCTTGGGGAGCTGGTGCACAAAGCAAAAGACGCAGCGGTTGCCGCACTTGGCCGGCGCAGGCGGGGCAAAGGTGAGCCCCAGCGGCTCTTCCTGCTCCCGCTCCACCTCCATTTCCCAGATCTCGCCGTCTGCCTTGAGTATCTCCAACAAAAGCTCAGGCTCGTCGCAATAAAACTGATAGTCGATGATATCCCGCAACGGGTGGCCATCGATCGCCACCAGCCGGTCGCCGGGAGTGATCTCCAGTTCCTCGGCAATGCTCCCCGAAGCTACGGCTGAAACGAGCAGTCCGGCCATTACCCCTCCTCCCGAAAGTAACCGCTGCCCCAATAGGTATCCCGCAGCATGCCAACAAACACCTTCAGCACCGCCGCCGCGGGAACGGCCAGGATCATCCCGGCAATACCGAACAACTGCCCGCCTATGAGCAATGCCAGTATGGTGAGCACCGGATGGAGACCTACCCGGTCACCCACTATCTTCGGCGTGATGACCGCCCCTTCCAGGGCCTGCACGATAACGAACCAGCCGAGACAGAAAAGCGGATGGAGCAGATCGTGGAACTTGAGGAGTGCCAGGAGGGTCGACAGCACGATCCCCAGGATCGTCCCCACATAGGGAATGATGAAGGTGATGCCGGCCAGGGTACCGACCACCACAGCCAAATCGATACCGATGAAGGAGAGGCCGATGCTGTAGAGAACGGCCAGGATGGCGCAAACCAGGAGTTGCCCCCGCACGAAGGCCGAGAGAATACCGCCGATCTCCCGGCTACGGGCCACGCACTGCTCGCGAAACCTGAGCGGTACCAGGGCTAGGACACCCTCCTCGAGCTTCGGCAGGTCCTTCAGAAAGTAGTAGAGGTAGAGCGGGGTGATGCAGTAGCCGAGAACCGCCAGCACGACGGCCAGGGTGGAGCTGAAGGCCTTGCGGATGACTGCCAGCGACTCACGTACCAGATCGAACGATACCCCCTTGAGCTGCACCAGGGCGCGGTTGACCTGCACCTGGACCTTCTCTGGCGTCTCGATCTCCAGGAAGCTCTTAACCTTCTGGGGAATGATCGCATAGAACCGTTCGGCGTACAGGGGGAGATTCAACTGCACATTGGTGAACTCGTTTCGTATGGCCGTTGCGTAGAACGCAGCTATCCCTATGAGCAACAGGATAACGCCGGTAAAAACAATGACAATCGCCAGGGTACGGCTCCTGATGAGTTTGGCCAGTCGTATGACCAGAGGTTCGAAGAGATAGGCAAGCAGCAGGGCAATGAACAGCGGGAAAAAAATGGACCCGAGCTGATAGATGCCGTATCCCAGGAGGATAACGGAAAAGACGATGAGATACGGCAGGAATGGGGGGCGATTGGTCATGAGCGGCAACTAAAAGGCCGGGGAGCACACGACTTCCCGGCCTGGAGGGAAAAATGTATCTACTGGTGGAGACGGAACGAACCGTCGGTGGAAGTGATGGTGGCAATGGCGTGCTTGTAGATCAGGATATCCCCCTGAACCTCCATCAGCACGGAGAAATTATCGAACGACTTGATATATCCCTCCATCTTGACACCCGACATGAGTTGAACCACCACCCGAATCTTCTCCTTACGGGACTGGTTCAGGTACTGGTCCTGGATATTGAATGGGGCTTTTGACATGGTTCCGCTCCTTTTCAAGAAATGCAATAACAGTTGCTAGGATACTAGCAAAACTTTTGGGATATTCAACCCATTTAATTTCCTGCTCCCGCCTGAACCAGGTCAGCTGCCGCTTGGCATACCAGCGGGTATTCCGGGCGATGAGCCGCTTCGCCTCTGCCAGGTCAATCCTGCCCGCCAGCAGCTCCACCGCTTCCCGATATCCTATTGATCTCATTGACTTATCCCTGGGAAGGCACCCCTGTTCCAGAAGTCGCGTCACCTCGGCCACCAGGCCGTCGGCGAACATCCGCTCCACCCGTTCGTCTATCCGGCGGTAGAGTTCTTCCCGCTCCAGATCGATGCCGATCTTCAGATAGTCATACTGTGCGGCTGCGAAGCCATGTTCCTGCTGGTAGCGGGAAAGGGGGATACCGGTCTGCTGAAAGACCTCCAGCGCCCGGATGATCCTGACCCGGTCGTTCGGGTGCAGACGGGCGGCAGTCGCCGGATCGACCACGGCCAGACGGCGAAGCAGCTCCTCCGGACCGTATTGTTCGGCAACTGTCTCCAGGTCGTGACGAATCGCCTCGCAGCCGGCCGGCGAAGGCGCAAGCCCGAACAGGAGCGCCCGGATGTAGAGGCCGGTCCCGCCGACCACTATCGCCTGCCTGCCACGGTGATGGATGTCGGCAATGGCCGTTTGCGCAGCCGCCGCAAAGTCGGCGGCAGTAAAGTTTACCGCAGGCTTGACGATATCCAGCAGGTGATGGGGCACGCGTCCCTTAAGTTCAGGGGACGGCTTGGCCGTACCGATATCCATCCCCCTGTACACCTGCATGGAATCAGCGTTTACGATCTCTCCGTCAATGCTTTCGGCGAGGCGGACGGCCAGTTCCGTCTTCCCTGACGCGGTCGGGCCGACGATGATGACCACCTTCTCCTGTTCCCTGTCCGGTTCCATGGTCCCTTTTCTGCCCGGTGCTGCGGGTAGGATCGTACTTCTTGCCAGTCGGCGGGCCGGCATCTGTCGGCCGGCGCCGGGGACGCTCGGCACCCTCGGTTGCTGGCTTCCTCTGGTGTTCTTCACGCCTTCCCGTTACGGTACGCCCACCGGCCTCGTTTTTGAACTGCTTAACTGGAGCGCCCCGCGGCCGTTTAACCGCTTCCGTAACCGGCATGGGCGGTGCCGGTTCACCACCGGCAAGTGCCCTGGCCTCACTATCGGACAGCACCCGGTATTCTCCCGGCTTCAGGTCACCCAAGGCAAGCGAACCATAGCGGACACGCTTGAGTCGAACCACCGTCAGCCCAACGGCCTCGCACATGCGCCGCACCTGGCGAAAGCGCCCCTCATGGATCACCACCGAGAGCCAGGTGTTGTTATCGCTGGCCTTGATCTCACCCACCCGGGCAGGTGCCGTCGGCCCGTCCTCCAGCACCACGCCGCTTGCCAGGCTCTCAATCTGTTCACGGGAAACCGATCCCCGCACCCGCACATGGTACTCCTTGTCCACCTCATGCCGCGGATGGGCCAGCGTGTTGGCCCACGCCCCGTCGTTGGTAAGCAGGAGCAGCCCCTCGGTGTTGTAGTCGAGCCTTCCGACCGGAAACAGTCGCTCCTTTGCCCCCTTCAGCAGATCGGTCACCACCGGCCGCCCCTGGGGGTCCTTCATAGTGGTGACGTAACCGGCCGGCTTGTGCAGAAGAATGTAGACGTTGCGGGTCGCCGGCCTCACCGGCTTGCCATCCAGGGTTATGGTATCCCGCTCGGGATCGGCCTTGCTCCCCAGTTCCGTCACCACCTGGCCGTTCACGGTCACCCTGCCGGCCGTGATCAACTCCTCAGCGGCCCTTCGTGAGCTGATGCCGGCCCGGGCCAGTATCTTCTGCAATCGTTCCTGCACGGTTACTCCATTCCAAAGAAGAAGGGCGGCACCGACCGCCCTTTGCATCCTATCGTCAACATCTGTAAAGTATCCGCACCTGATCGGTGCGGCCATTAATGCACTTTTATCACACGCCCTGATACCCTAACCACTCTTCCCATCCTGCGGTTAATGTTTAACGGTGGAAAACTCGCACCACCTGTCATGCATCGCTTTGTAGCCAAAGGTAACTGAAAACAGTTCATACAACCCACCCAGACCAACCAGGGCATAAATCACGCGGGATACAGCCGTTGCATCGCCAAAGATTGCCGCTACCACGTTAAGGCCGAAGAACCCGACCAATCCCCAGTTGACTGCTCCGATGATCAGCAACACGGTTACCACTACATCCAACACTTTCATACTGCCACCTCCCTCATCTCGGGCAATAGGTGGAAGGTATCAGGTGGGAAGCTACCAACTCCCCGCTTTAATTATACTACAAGCAGCTAAATTTATTCCACAAACCGCGACATCTTGCGGAATTTCTGGTACCGCTCCTCCACCAGCTGGTCTGCGGGGATCTCCATGAGCTCTTTCAGGTTGCGGCTGAGCGCCTCGTGCAGCGTTTTGGCCATGGCCTCGTGGTCGTTGTGGGCACCACCGACCGGCTCCTTCACGATCTCGTCTATGACCTCCAGCCCTTTGATATCCCTGGCGGTCAGCTTGAGCGCCTCGGCAGCCTGTGCGCCCTTGGTGCCGTCGGACCAGAGAATGGCCGCGCACCCTTCGGGAGAAATGACCGCATAGACCGAGTACTCCAGCATCATGATCCGGTCACCGACGGCAATGGCCAGTGCCCCGCCAGATCCCCCCTCGCCGGTGATGACCACGATGATCGGCACGGTCAGTGCCGCCATCTCCCGGAGGTTCCTGGCAATGGCCTCGGCCTGGCCCCGCTCCTCGGCGCCGATCCCCGGAAAGGCCCCCGGCGTGTCGACAAAGGTGATGATGGGGAGCTTGAACTGCTCCGCCATCTGCATGAGGCGCAACGCCTTGCGGTACCCCTCGGGGTTGGGCATGCCGAAGTTCCGGAAAACTTTCTCCTTGGTATCCCGCCCCTTCTGGTGGCCGATCACCATTACCGGCTCACTGTCCAGCCTCGCCAGGCCACCGACAATGGCGTGGTCGTCGCCGAAATTCCGGTCGCCGTGGAGTTCGACGAAATCGGTAAAGATCAGGTTCAGATAGTCCAGGGTAAAGGGGCGGTTGATGTGACGGGCGATCTGGGCCGTCTGCCAGCGGGAGAGGTTGACAAAGACATCCTGCCGCATCTCCTCCACCTTCTGCTGCAACTTTGCCACCTCGTCCTTCAGGTCGATGGAGTCGGTAGAAAAGGCCATCAGCTCTTCGATCTTCTTCTCCAGCTCCGCGATCGGTTTTTCAAACTCAAGGGGTTGGGTATTTGCCATGATAGCGTCTCCTCCTAACTAGCTGATAAATATAACGTTGAACATTGAACCTTGAACATTGAACCAGTTAGTCAAAGCTCACCGCCTGATACCCCACCAGGTTCCGCACCGCGATTGCCAACTCTTCGGTGGGGGCAACGCTCCAGGTCTCGGGAAGGGCGATGGTTGCCCGGCACTCATGGGGGATCACCAGGTTGAGTCGGGCCCGGCAACCGCCGGCATGGCGGGCCATGATATCACGCAGGGACTCCAGCAGTTCCCGCTCCAGACTGTCGGTCTTCAGGGTAACGGTGACACGGCTGGTCCCCTTCTCCAGCACCTCACGGAACGGAACGATGGTGGTGGCGATCACCTTGTTCGCCTTTTCCCCCACGTCCAGCGTGCCGGTCACCAGGATCGGGTCGTCACACTTCAGATACTCGACCGCTGTAGCGTAGATATCTGCGAAGACCACAACCTCCACGCTCCCCAGCAAATCTTCCAGGGTGACAAAGGCCATCCGGTCACCCTTCTTCGTCAGGAGCTCCTTGAGCCCGACCACGATACCGCAGAGCCGCACCTCGCTCTTGTCCGCCAGTTCCCCCATGGAAGCGGTATCGGTGGAGGCGAGTCGCTTGATGTCCTGCTCGTAGCGCCCCAGCGGGTGACCGGTGATAAAGAAACCGAGAGCCTCTTTCTCGAAGTTCAGCAGCAGTTTCTCATCCCACTCCGGCACGTCCGGCAGATGCCCCTTGCCGTTGCCATTGGCCTTGACGATCTCGGCGGTACCGAACAGGGAGACCTGGGCTGACTCGCGCTCCTGCTGAATCTTCTGGCCGAGCGACATGACATCCTCCAGGCCGGCCATGAGCTGGGCACGCCGCCCGCCGGTGGAGTCGAAAGCACCGCACTTGATGAGCGCTTCCACTACCCGCTTGTTGACCCGGCGCAGGTCCACCCGTTCGCAGAAGTCGTAGATATCCTTGAACTCCCCGTCCTTCCTGGCCTCGATGATAGCCTCGATGGCCGACTCACCCACGTTCTTCACGGCGCCGAGACCGAAGCGGATGGAGTTCCCCAGAACCCGGAACGAACGGTCCGAGGCGTTGATGTCCGGCGGCAGCACCTGGATCCCCATCTCCCGGCAGTCGGCGATGTTCTTCACTACCTTGTCGGTGCTCCCCATGTCCTCGGTGAGCAGCGCGGCCATGAACTCCACCGGATAGTGGGCCTTGAGATAGGCGGTCTGGTAGGCGACCAGGGCATAGGCGGCCGAGTGGGACTTGTTGAAGCCGTACTCGGCGAACTTGGCCATCAGGTCGAAGATCGCCCCGGCCTTCTTCAGGTCCACCTTACCCTTCTCAGCCCCCTCCAGGAAGATGTCCCGCTGCTTGGCCATCTCCGCCGGGTCCTTCTTACCCATGGCCCGCCGCAACAGGTCGGCGCCCCCCAGGGAGTAGCCGCCGAGGGTCCGGGCGATCTGCATGACCTGTTCCTGGTAGACAATGACCCCGTAGGTGTCCTTCAGGATCGGCTCCAACTGCGGCAGGTCGTAGACGACCTTCTTCCGGCCGTGTTTGCGGTCGATGAAATCGTCCACCATCCCCGAACCGAGCGGGCCGGGACGGTACAGGGCGCAGGCGGCAATGACGTCCTCGAAGCAGGAGGGCTTGAGCTTGGTCAGCATCTCCTTCATCCCCGAGGATTCAAGCTGGAACACGCCGGTGGTGTTGCCGGCCGAGACCAGGTCGTAGCTGGCCTTGTCGTCGTCCCGCAGGGTGGTGATGTCGAACGCCGGGTCTTTGCCCAGGCGGATCAGCTTCACCGCGTTGTGAATGACCGTCAGGTTCTTGAGGCCCAGGAAGTCGAACTTCACCAGGCCGATCTTCTCCACGTACTTCATGGAGTACTGGGTGGTGAGGGAACCGTTTTTCTGGTCCTTGTAGACCGGGCAGAACTCCTCCAGCACATCCGGGGCCACCACGACCCCGGCCGCGTGGGTCGAGGCATGGCGGGCCAGCCCCTCCAGGCGGAGGGCGACCTCCAGAAGCTCTTTGACCCGTGGATCGGCCGCCGCCATCTCCTTCAGCTTCGGCTCCTGGACCATGGCCTTGTCCAGGGTGATCCCCAGGACCTCAGGGACCAGTTTGGCGATCCGGTCCACATCGCCGTAGGTCATGTCCATGGCCCGTCCCACGTCCCTGATGACCGAGCGTGCCGACATGGTCCCGAAGGTGATGATCTGGCAGACCTTGTCCCGGCCGTATTTCTCCGTGACGTACTGGATCACCTCCTCACGCCGGTCCTGACAGAAGTCCACGTCGATATCGGGCATGGAGATCCGTTCCGGGTTCAGGAACCGCTCGAACAGGAGGTTGTACGGGAGCGGGTCGATGTCGGTGATCCGGATGGAGTAGGCAACCAGGGAGCCGGCAGCAGAGCCACGGCCCGGCCCGACCGGTATCCCCTGGTCCTTGGCCCAGTTGATGAAGTCGGCAACAATCAGGAAGTAGCCCGGGAACCCCATCTGCGTGATGCAGTCCAACTCGATCCGCAGCCGGTCAGAGTACCCCTGCTCCTGCTCGGCAGTGAGGTCGGGATACTTGGCCCGGATGGTGACCAGCCGTTCCTTGAGCCCCTCGTATGCCTGCTCCTCCAGCACCTCGTCCAGGCTCTTGTCCGCCGGCTTGGTGTACTGGGGGAAATGGTAGGTCTTGAAATCGAACGCCAGCTCGCAGCGATCGGCAATGGCCAGGGTATTGGCGATCGCCTCCGGTGCGTAATGGAACGCCGCGGCCATCTCCTCCGGCGTCTTGACGTAGAATTCCTCGGCCGAAAAGCGCATCCGGTTCGGGTCGTTTATGGTCTTGCCGGTCTGGATGCAGAGCAGAACCTCGTGGGCACGGGCATCTTCGCGGTTCAGGTAGTGGCAGTCGTTGGTGGCCACCAGCGGCAGGGAGAGCTCCCTTGCAACCTCCAGGAGCCGCTTATTGGCCACGTCCTGTTCCGGCAGGGTGTTCTCCTGCAACTCGATGTAGTAGCGGTCCGGGAAGAGATCCGCATACCAGCTGGCCGTTGCCAGGGCATCGTCCATCTTGCCACGGCTGCAGAGTGTCGCCACCTCCCCTTTCAGGCAGGCGGAGAGACAGATCAGCCCGTCGCTGTGCTGGGCCAGCAGTTCCTTGTCGATCCTCGGCTTGTAGTAGAACCCCTCCTTGTGGCCGGCAGAGACCAGGCGGGAGAGGTTCCTGTACCCCTGCATGTTCTCGCAGAGCAGGAGCAGGTGGTACATGGAGGAGTCGCCCGCACCGGACTCCTTGCTGAAACGGGAGCCAGCCGCCATGTATACCTCGGAGCCGATGATCGGCTTGACCCCGTAATCCTTGCATTTCAGGTAGAACTCCACCGCACCGAACATGCTGCCGTGGTCGGTGATGGCCACAGCGGGCATCTCGCACCCCTTGACCTTTTTCACCAGATCGCCGAGGCGAATGGCACCGTCAAGAAGGGAGTACTGGGTATGGAGATGCAGGTGGACAAAGCTCATGGGGACCCTGAAAGGCATTTACTGTGGCTAAAAAATTTCAGCGATTATGACACGGGAGCGGAAAGGGGTCAATAAGGCAGTGACTGGTGACTGGTGACTGGAAAAAACTTTCCCCCTCGCACCTCGTCCCTCAGACGCCGTGCGCGGCCAGCCGACGGAAGTACTCGGTCCGGCACCAGTTCTCCACCTCGACCATGGCGCTGAACGCCTCGCCAAAACCTGAGCGGCCGATGGTGAAGACGCCGTGACCGTAGACGATCGCCCGGCCCGGGCCGGCAATGACCGGTGGCACCCGTTTGGCGAGACCGCCGGCGCCGATCTCGCCGGCAACCACCGGCGCCCCCCCCAGGTCGCGCACATGGGGACAGTCCCGCCAGCAGTCGGTGATGCCGCATCCGGCGTTGTCGCAGAGCATGCTCATTACCACACTGAACTTCGGGTGGCCATGGAGGATGCAGCAGGCGTCACTCGTCTCATAGATCCGGCGGTGGGCAGCCAGTTCGCTGGAGGCGGTAATGCCGGTGGTGGAGGAATTGTCCATGGCTACCGGATCGATGCAGCCGGGCAGTTCGTCAAGGCTGGCCGCGGTCTGGGAAATGTAGATGAGATCGTTGCTGTGCCAGGAGATATTGCCGAAAAAGGAGTCGACCAGCCCACGTTGGACGGTATAGCTACCGACAGTGGCCACCTCGTCGAGAATCGTTCCCGGATCGGGCAATGGTCCGGTCCGAAACGCCAGGCCATCCGCGGTCAAAGGCCGCAGCCAGCCATCGCGGAAGCCGGCAAAGGCCGCTTCCTCGCCGGGCAGAGAGAATCCGTGGTGCAGCAGCTCCTCCAGGTACTTGACAAAGGTGGCGTGAAAGATTGACGAATAGTTGATGTAGGCCTGCTCCACCGTGATGGCGCCCACAGCCAGGATACCGATCCCCTCGACGATGACCCCCTTGCGACTGCCGAGCAGCCGTGCCAGAAAGGGTGCCGGATCGGCGGTGAGCTCATCCTGGCGTACGAACGGGATGTCGTGGAGAAAGGTGCGGGTTTCGGTGTCGCGGGGGATGATCGTGTGTTCGTCGGGTCGTGCGCGTCTCGCAAGGAGTTCGGCGAAGGGGAGCGATGGCCCGGCTACTACCAGGGCAATGGCGTTCAGTTGGGTCAGGACCTGTTCGGCGAGCGTGGCAAGGGGGGTGGTGCCGCGTGAGAAGATTCGATCGTCCTTGACGGCAATGGCGATCCGGTCAGCATCTGCCGAACGGTCGGTGACGAGTTTGGCTGTATACTTCGCAATCTGATCGAGCACCGTCTCTCCCGTGCCTTTTGCCGAACGGATGAGCTGCTTAACAGGATGTCTAAGGTTGCTCAAAAATAGTCAGATCGTCGCACCCGCACAAAGGAGCTTGCGAGGACGGCGGCGAGATGGCTGTTTTTCAGCAACCTCCTAAAGGAAAAGGCCGGGAAGAACCCGGCCTTATCATATTGGTGCGGTGGAATGGACTCGAACCATCACGAGATTGCTCCCGCCAGCCCCTCAAGCTGGTGCGTCTACCAATTCCGCCACCACCGCATGCTTGTTACGCTCAACAGAGCGTCTATGTCTGAATCTTCTACTTCTCGGTTGCCTGCAAGCCATCAGCAGGGACCGATTAAATACCACCGGAACGGTCCGGTGTCAACAGAAATTTCCCTACTTTTGCGCCGGCGCTGCCGGTGCCGGGGCCTGCAGCGGCTGGCTGGCCGGGGCAGGAGCTGCCGGCTTGGTTTGCGCCGGCTGCGAGGCCGGTGCAGCAGGCTTCTGGGGCGCAATCTTGGGTGCAGACGACATGATGGACGAGCTGCCCGACTTGCCGGACTGGTACGCCAGCACCAGTGACGTGAGCATGAAGATGATGGCCGCACCGGTGGTCATCTTGCTCATGAACGTGCTGCCGCCACCGGCGCCAAAGACCGACTGGCTGCCGCCGGCACCGAAAGAAGCCCCCATCTCCGCCCCCTTCCCTGACTGCATCAGGACAACGGCGATAAGGATGATACTCACAAAGATATGAAGAAAAATCAGCAGGTAGATCATGCTTCCGATCCTTTCCGAACTTTTTCAAGAAAGGGGATACATACCACATTCATGGTTTATTGGCAACGTGATTATTGTACCGTACCGTTGACGATGGCAGCGAAGGAATCGGCCTTGAGACTTGCCCCGCCCACCAGTGCGCCATCGATGTCGGGCTGGGCGATCAGCCCCCTGATGTTTTCCGGTTTCACGCTCCCGCCGTACAGAATCCTCATGGCCGTTGCCGCCGCCCGACCGCAGAGGGTTGCCACTTCCTGCCTGATGAAGGCGTGGGCCTCCTGGGCCTGCTCATCGCTGGCCGTCTTGCCGGTGCCGATGGCCCAGACCGGTTCGTAGGCGATGACCAGCGTGGCGAGGCCTGCTTCGGAAATCCCTTCCAGCCCCCCCTTTATCTGCCGTTTCAAAACGTCGAAAGTTTTTCCGGATTCACGCTCCGCAAGGGTTTCGCCGATGCAGAAGAGGACGGTGAGCCCGGCAGCGATGGCGGCCTTGTTCTTTCTATTGACGGTGGCATCCGTCTCGCCAAAGAACTGGCGCCGCTCCGAGTGCCCGATGATGACATGGCTGCAACCGGCATCCAGCAGCATCTTCGGGGAGACCTCGCCGGTGAACGCCCCTTCTTCCTCCCAGTAGCAATCCTGGGCTGACAGCCTGACATTGGAGCCTGCCAGGGCATCGCGCACCCGGGACAGCACCGTGAAAACCGGCGCCACTACGATCTCCACCCCTTTGGTGTCCTTCACCAGCGGTATGAGCCCCGTAACGAGCTCCAGGGCCTCGGACGACGTCTTAAACAGTTTCCAGTTACCGGCAATGATCGGTGTTCGCATGAAGACTCCTTTATTTTCCCTTCACATCCAGTGCCTTGACCCCGGGGAGAACCTTCCCTTCCAGCAGTTCCAGGAAGGCGCCGCCGCCTGTGGAAATGTAGCTGACCTTGTCGGCCACCCCCGCCTTGTTCACGGCCGCATCGGTATCCCCCCCGCCGATGACGGTGGTGGCGTAACAGTTGCCAACCGCCTCGGCTACGGCAAAGGTACCGCGGGCAAAGGCGTCCATCTCGAACACCCCCATCGGGCCGTTCCAGATAACCGTTTTCGCGTCCCGCAGGGTTTCGGCAAAGAGCGCAGCCGAGGCGGGCCCGATATCCAGGGCCATCCACCCCTCGGGAATCTCCTGGACCGGGGTGATGAAGTTGGTGGCTTTCGACTCGAAGGCATCGGCCACGACGCAGTCCGCCGGCAGGTAGAACCTGACCCCTCTCTTCTTTGCCTTGTCCATCACCTTCTTGGCAGTCGGGATCAATTCGTCCTCCACCAGTGATTTGCCCACCTGGTACCCCATGGCCTTCAGGAAGGTAAAGGCCATGCCGCCGCCGATGACGATCTTGTCGACCTTATTGACCAGGGTTTCCAGCACCTCCAGCTTGCCGGAGACCTTGGCTCCGCCCAGGATGGCCACCAGCGGCCGCACCGGGTTTTTCATCGCCTTGTCGAAAAAGGTCATCTCGTTCTTCATCAGAAAGCCGGCGGCAATCGTCGGCACGATTTTGGTGATCGCCTCCACCGAGGCGTGGGCGCGGTGGGAAACGGCAAAGGCGTCGTTGACATAGATCTCGCAGCCGTTGAGAAGCTTCCCGGCAAAAGCGGCATCGTTCTTCTCTTCGCCGGGATAGAATCGGACGTTCTCCAGCATGACCACGTCGCCGGGTTTCATTGCAGCGATGAGCTTGTCGACCTCAGGGCCGAAGCAGTCCGGAGCCTGGGTCACCTTCTTGCCGAGCAGTTGGGACAGCCGCTTGCTTGCCGGGGCCATGGTATATTTCGCCTTTTTCTCCCCCTTGGGCCGCCCCAGGTGAGAAGCCAGAACCACCTTCGCCCCTTGTTCGACGGCGTATTTGATGGTCGGCACGGCACCGGCAATGCGGGTATCCTCAGTGATGTTTCCCTTGTCATCCTGCGGGACATTGAAGTCCACCCGGATGAAAACCTTTTTCCCCTTCAGCTCCTTGAGTTGGTCGATGTAGCGGATTGGCATTTTCTCCTCCTTTATGGAATTTGTTCATGGTAGGGGCGGCGCTTGCTCCGCCTAACAAGGGCGCGGCAAGCAGCGCCCCTACATTGTTCATTTTTGTGTCATCTTCATACGACATCGAATTAGCAAGCTGGTGAGGGCCGTATCGGGCAAAAGAATGGGGAGGCAGTTTCCTGTCTCCCCATTCCTTCAGTAGCCTATTTGGAAGCGATCAGCTTAACCAGGTCAACGACCCGCTGGGAAAAGCCGCATTCGTTGTCGTACCAGGAAAGAACCTTGACCATGTTCCCATCGAGCACCTTGGTGCAGGCAGCATCGACAATAGAAGAGAGGAGGTTGCCGTTGAAGTCGATGGAAACGAGCGGCGCCTCCTCGAAGCCGAGAATCCCCTTGAGAGCCCCTTTGGAGGCCTTCTTCAGTGCTGCGTTTACCTGCTCGGCATCGGTCTTCTTCTTCAGGACTGCCACTAGGTCGACCACGGAGACGTTGGGGGTCGGCACCCTGATCGCCATGCCATCCATCTTGCCCTTGAGCTCGGGCAGGACAAGGGAGACCGCCTTGGCGGCACCGGTGGTGGTGGGGATCATTGACAGAGCCGCAGCCCGGGCCCGGCGCAGGTCCCTGTGGGGAAGATCGAGAATGTTCTGGTCGTTGGTGTATGAGTGAACCGTGGTCACGAGCCCCTTTTCGATGCCGAAGGTCTCGTGGAGCACCTTGGCCACCGGCGCCAGACAGTTGGTGGTACAGGAAGCATTGGAGATGATGTTGTGTTTCTTCGTATCGTACAGACTGCTGTTGACCCCCATGACGATAGTAATGTCCTCGCCGGTGGCCGGGGCGGAGATGATAACCTTCCTGGCGCCCGCCTTCAGGTGCAGTTCGGCCTTTTCCCGGGCGGTAAACAGCCCGGTGGCTTCGAGCACCAGATCAACCTTTTCCTTTTTCCAAGGCAGTGCGGCCGGGTCCCGTTCCTTGTAAATCGTGATCGCCTTACCGTTCACCACCAGTTCGTCGCCTTTGGCCTCGACCTTGGCGTTAAAGACCCCATGGACAGAGTCATACTTAAGAAGATGAGCAAGAGTGGCGGAATCAGTAAGATCGTTAATTGCCACGATCTCTATATCCTTTTCCTTTAGGGCTGCCCTGAACACCATCCTGCCAATTCTTCCGAAACCGTTGATCGCAACTCTGATTGCCATGTCCCGCCTCCTCAAAATTTTGATCTAGTGTACTCTATCGCTCATCCGAGTCAAATGGACGCCGCATAATAAGCATTCGCCGGATTTGCCGTCAATAACTTTGTTAACGATCAATAATCAGATTAGCACGCATGCTGCACCGCCAGAAGACGCATTGCGAAAAATTAATATCCAACAACTAATTCTATGGTAGTATTCATCAATTCAGGCTTATGATTTTGTCGCACCTCTTGCACAGCGAATGAAAAACTCTTTAGAAAAACGCATTCTTATCTTCTCGTTCCTTGTCCTTTCCCTGACCATTCTGGCCAACACCGGCATGGATATCATCGGTTTTCGCACGGATTACGAGAATGCCCTTATCCTCCGCTCCCAGAGCCTTGGTGCCTCCCTGAAGGGGTCGGTGGAAAAGGTCCTGGGGCTCGGCGTCGACCTGCTCGCCATAGAAGGTCTTTCCGCCAAGTGCCAGGAACTGGTGGCCAACAACCCGGAAATCGCTTATTGCGCTATTACCGATCCCGACGGCATCCCCCTCTACATAAACGACGAAAAGTTCAAACGGCTGAATTTCACCGCCATCATCAAGTCGCTCAACCTGCGGCTGAATGAGCGGACCCACCTGATCGGCGACGGCACCAAATACTACGACACGGTCACAACCATCAAGACCCCGGACGGCAAGGTGAGCGGCCTGGTCCATATCGGCTTCGAGGAAAGCGCCATCACGGACAAGGTCACGAAGATGGTTGTCCGCTCCGTCTTCATCCTGGCGGTCTTTTTGCTGGTGGTCTTCTCTCTCGTTGCCCTCTTCATCAGGAAGAGTGTCATGCAACCGATCACCAAACTTCTGGCCGGGGTCCAGAAAATCTCCCAGGGGGCGCTGGACACCAAGATCCCGGAAGTGCCGGTCTTCGAATTCAACGAGTTGGCCAGATCGATCAATGCCATGGCCGCATCGCTGAAAGAGCGCGACCTGGAGCTCAAGAGCCATTATCAGGAGCTCACCGACACCCACCAGCAACTCCAGGCCTCCTTCAACCAACTGGAAGAGATGAGTCTGGATCTGGAACGCTCGGAAGAACTTTACAAGTCCCTCATGCAGGACGCCAGCGATGCCATCGTGGTCCTGGGGGCGGACGAGACCATTCGGATCGTCAACAAAATGGCCGAAGAGATCTTTGGTTATTCTGCCGCCGAACTGCTGGGGCTCCACGTCACAAAATTCCTGCTCCTCCTGAACGTGGAAAACGTCCCCAGAGTCCACCGGCTGTTTGCCGCGACCCGCACTGGCGACCATGTCACCGACGAACTGCAACTGGTCAACAAAAACGAGAGCGTCGTCCTGGCAAAGATTTCCATCGTCAGTATCCAGCAGGGGAACGAACGGATTATCCAGGCCATCTTCCGTGACATTACCAAGGAACGGGAGATCCTGAGCAATCTGAGCAAGAGCGCCGCCGACCTGGCCCGGCTCAACCGGATGAAGGACTCGTTCCTGGGACTCGCTTCCCACGAACTAAAGACCCCCCTGACCGTCATCATGGGCTATGCGGAGCTGATCACCACCGATATGGCCGACCGGCTGGACAAGACTGTCCTTGAGATGATGCAGAACATCTCCAACGCAGCCATGCGCCTGGACAACATCGTCAGGGATCTGGTGGACATCTCCATGATCGACGAGCAGCGGGTCCGCCTCAAGTTCGAGGAGTTGGACATCAACTCCCTGGTGGAGGCCACCGTCAACGAACTCAGCTTTTTCTTTTCCATGCGCCACCAGAAGATCCAGGTCAAACTGGATACCACCATCCCCGGCATCAAAGGAGACCGGATACGTCTGATGCAGCTCCTGTCCAACGTGCTGGGTAACGCCATAAAGTTTACCCCGGACGGTGGCACCATATCGGTTTCCACATCCGCCAAATACCTCCTCCGTGGCATCCAGCCTGCTCCTGATAACCACGCCCTTGCGGCCGACAATGGCCGCAATCATCACCTGTACGTGCAGATCACCGTCAGCGACACCGGTATCGGCATCGACCGGGACGATCAGGTGCGCATTTTCGAAAAATTCTACGAAGCCGGGAATATCGAGGAGCACAGCTCGGGAAAGGTCGCCTTCAAGGCCAAGGGTGCCGGCCTTGGCCTGGCCATCGCAAAAGGGATCGTCCAGATGCATGGTGGTGACATCTGGGTGGAATCCCCGGGACATAATCCCGACGATTTCCCGGGCTCCACGTTCCACATAATTCTTCCCGTCAACCCGGTCGCCGATCAAAGCAGCATCGATTACATGAGCATTTTCAGATAATTCTCCCTCTTGAACCAGACCCCGAACTAAGGTATAAGGAGATGTTCTGCCTACGACCTGCCCTGGCCAAATCGCCGGCAACGGCAGGAACGCGACTATCCTACAGCATCACGGGAGACAGTGTGTGCAGATCTGCCTGCTAGCCAGCGGCAGCAAGGGGAATGCGGTTTTCGTACGGAGCGGCGCTACAAGGCTCTTGATCGACGCCGGGTTGTCGTCCGTCGAGATCATCCGCCGGCTGGCGCTGATCGGCGTAAACGGCAGCGACCTGCACGCCATCCTTGTCAGCCACGACCATACCGACCATATCAAGGGAGCCGGCACCCTGGCGCGCAAACTCAAGATCCCGGTCCTGGTCAGCTACCCGACCCACAAGGCAGCCGAAAGCACATTTCGCAAGTCAGAGGTGGTGGAGTTCGAATCGGGCTATTCCTTTGCCTTCCGGGATCTGATAATCGAACCGTTTCCGACCACCCACGACGCCTGTGATCCGGTTGGCTTTACCATAGAAAGCGGTGAAGGACGATTTGGCTTTGCCACAGACTTCGGCATTGTGACACGACTCATCACGGAAAAGCTCAAGGGATGCCGGGCACTGGTCATCGAGTCGAACCACGACGAAGAGATGCTGCAGAACGGCCCCTACCCCTGGCATCTGAAGCAGCGGATCAAGTCCCGGCACGGACATATCTCCAACAACGAGTCGAACCAGCTGCTGGGAGAACTGCTGCACAACGGGCTCGAAGGGGTCTTTCTCGCCCACCTGTCGGAGGTCAACAACGACCCGCGACTGGCGGAGAGTACCGCCACCACTCTCCTTGCCGGCCAGAACGTTTGTGCACCGAGACTGTTCGTCGGCGACCAGTACCGGCCGAGCGAACTGCTGGAGATTTAGCACCCTGTTGCTCTTCAACTAAGCGTAGGTTGGGTTAGGCGGTTGTATCGCCGTAACCCAACGAATCAGCTATATGTTGGGTTACGCTGACGCTAACCCAACCTACAATTGCATCCCGTGTGATCACATTGATTCACCTGATTAGCACTAATCTTCCGCCCGCTTGAAAAAAATCCCCTCCCCCCTGGCGGGGGAGGGTGATGGTGGGGGGGAAGTTGCCACGAAGTCCGCTGGTTGCAGCTTCACCCACCCCCCCGCCCCCCTCCCGTCAAGGGAGGGGGAGAGTGTGTTGCGGAAGATTGGTACTAATCAGGTTGATTCATAACAAGAGGAGTTTTCAGCATGATCGAACGTTACACCCGTCCTGAAATGGCCCGCATCTGGACCGACGAGAACCGCTTCCGGAAATGGCTCGATATCGAGATCTACGCCTGCGAGGCCCACGCCGAACTGGGCAATATTCCCACTGACGCCGTCGAACGGATCAAGGAGAAGGCCAGCTTCAACGTCGACCGGATCAACGAAATCGAGCGCACCGTCAAGCACGACGTTATCGCCTTTCTTACCTCGGTGGCCGACTACATCGGCGATGACTCGCGCTTCGTTCACCTGGGGCTCACCTCCTCCGACGTGCTGGACACCTCCTTTGCCATGCTGCTGGCCGAAGCGAGCGACCTGATCATCGACGATATCCGGCGCCTGATGGCAGCCATCAAGAAACGGGCCTTCGAGCACCGGATGACCCCGATGATGGGGCGCTCCCACGGTATCCACGCCGAACCGGTCACCTTCGGCATCAAGATGGCCCTCTGGTACGACGAGATGCGCCGCAACCTCCGCCGGATGGAGTCGGCCCGGGAGACCGTGGCCTACGGCAAGATATCCGGCGCGGTCGGCACCTTTGCCAACATCGATCCCCGGGTCGAAGAGTACGTCTGCCAGAAGGCGGGCTTGAAGCCTGCCCCCTGCTCCACCCAGGTGATCCAGCGCGACCGCCATGCCGAGTTCTTCTCCACCCTGGCCATCATCGCCTCCTCCATTGAGAAGTTTGCCGTCGAGATCCGCCACCTGCAGCGGACCGAGGTGCTGGAGGCCGAGGAGTTCTTTAGCAAGGGGCAGAAAGGCTCTTCCGCCATGCCCCACAAGCGGAACCCGGTCCTGTCCGAAAACCTCACCGGTCTGGCCCGCCTGATCCGCGGCTATGCCGTATCGGCCATGGAGAACGTGGCCCTCTGGCACGAACGGGACATCTCCCACTCGTCCGTGGAGCGGGTCATCGGCCCGGACGGCACCATCCTCATGGACTTCATGCTCAACCGTTGCGTCGGCCTGATCGAAAACCTGGTGGTCTACCCGGAAAACATGCTGAAGAACCTGAACCAGATGCGGGGGCTCATCTTCTCCCAGCGGGTACTGCTCAAACTGGCCACTGCCGGCGCCTCGCGGGAACAGGCCTACTCCCTGGTACAGCGCAACGCCATGAAGGTCTGGGAACAGGGGAAGGACTTCCTGGAGGAACTGCTGGCCGACAGCGATGTGCGCGGCTACCTGCCGGAAGAGGAGATCCGCGAGGCGTTCAACCTGGGCTACCACATGAAACATGTGGACACCATCTTCACGAGGGTCTTTGGTGAATAGCATCCTGGAGTTTTTCCAGCAGCAGGAAACCGACAGCCCCTATCTCTACTGGATGAAGGAGATCCTGGTCGCGACGGTGATCTTTGCCCTTTTCTGGGTGCTGTCGCGGCTGCTCCGCTGGCTCCTCACGAACTGGGTGCCAAGGCTGACCGCCTTTACCGCCACCGACCTGGATGACCGGATCCTCAACAGGGTAACGCCGCCAACGGCGCTCTTGGTGGTTTTTGCCGGACTCTACGCGGCACTGCACTCCCTGCCGTTTCCGACAAAGGTGCAGCTCTGGGTATCGGGTGGAGTCTTCGTCATCAACGTGGCGCTGCTCACGAACATCGCCTACCGGGCCACCGACGAACTGCTCGACTGGTACGGCAACCGTCTCGCCCAGCGCCACGGCGACGGGCTCGACCGACAGCTGATCCCGCTCCTGGAAAAGCTGATCACCATCTTCGTGGTCGCCACGGCCCTGATCATCATCCTCAAGCATTTCAACTACGACATCCTCTCCCTGGTCACGGCCCTGGGGATCGGCTCCCTGGCCATCGGTATGGCAGCCAAGGACACCCTGGCTAACATGATCTCCGGCTTCACCCTGATGATCGACCGGCCGTTCAGAATCGGCGACCGTATCCAGCTCAAGGAGGGGCACTGGGGGGACGTGACCGACATCGGCCTTCGGACCACCAAGATCAAGACCGTGGACAACACCCTCCTGATCATCCCCAACTCGGACCTGTGCAACACCACGGTCATCAACCAGGCGTTCCCGGACGTTCGCGCCAAAGGCAGGATCAGCCTCGGCGTCGCCTATGGCAGCGACGTGGAGCGCGTAAAAGAACTCCTGGTCGCCACGGCCCTGGAGATTCCGACAGTCCTCAGGGAGCCGGCTCCAGAGGCCTATTTCACCTCGTTCGGCGACAGCGCCCTGCAGATGGCCCTCTTCTTCTGGGTTGAGGAGTACACCAGGGTCTTTCCCGTTACCGACACCATCAACACCCTGCTGATCAGGCGGCTGGCCGAACAGGGGGTGAGCATCCCCTACCCGACCCGGACCGTGCTGCTGCACAAGGAAGGATAAATGGCCCACAGAATCGAAATCGCCCTCAAGGACGGGGTGCGCGACGCCCGCGGTGAGCGGATTGCCCGGGAAATCGCCCACTTTCTCCACCTGCCGGTGGCAGCGGTCCGGACCATCGACGTCTTTACCGTTGATGCCGCCCTCTCCCGAGCCGAACTGGAGCAAGCTGCCAGCGGCCCCCTGTGCGACCCGGTCATCCAGACCTGGAGCATCGATGCCCCCCAGGGCCACGACTTCGACTTCGCCGTCGAGGTGGGACTGCGCCCCGGCGTCACCGACAACATCGGGCGCACCGCCCGTGAGGCGATCGAGTACCAGACCGGCCGGCCCTTCTCTGCCGGCGAAGCGGTCTACACCGCGGTCCAGTACCTGATCAGCGGCCCTCTCACCAGCGCCGATATCGAGCTGATCGCCACCGGCCTCCTCTGCAACACCCTGATCCAGCGTTTCACCATCCTTTCCGCTGCTGACTTCGGGGCCAAGGGAGGCTTCCCGGTCACCCTGCCCAAGGTTAGCGGCGAAACAAAGGCCGAGGTCCGGGAGATCGACCTCAACGTGAGCGACGACGAGCTGATGCGGATCAGCAAGGATGGAGTGCTCGCCCTCACCCTGGAGGAGATGCGGATCATCCGGGACCATTACCGCGACCCGCAACTGCTGGCCGAGCGCCGCACCGTCGGTCTTTCCGACCGGCCGACCGACGTGGAACTGGAGTGCCTGGCCCAGACCTGGTCCGAGCACTGCAAACACAAGATCTTCGCCAGCACGGTCCAGTACGAGGACGAAAACGGCACCAAACAGGAGATCAAATCCCTTTTCAAGTCGTTCATCCAGCGGACCACCAAGGATGTCCGGGAAAAACTGGGAGACAAGGACTTCTGCCTCTCGGTCTTCAAGGACAACGCCGGAGTGATCCGCTTCAACGACCAGCAGTCCCTGGTCTTCAAGGTGGAGACCCACAACTCGCCGTCGGCCCTCGATCCGTACGGCGGGGCGCTCACCGGCATCGTCGGCGTCAACCGCGACCCGTTCGGTACCGGCAAGGGGGCGAGGCTGATCTTCAACACCGATGTCTTCTGCTTTGCCGACCCGTTCTATGCCAAGCCGCTCCCCTCCCGCCTGCTGCACCCCCGCCGTATTTACGAGGGTGTCGTGGAAGGAGTCGAGCACGGCGGCAACAAGAGCGGCATCCCGACCGTCAACGGCTCACTGGTCTTTGACGAACGATTTGCCGGCAAGCCCCTGGTCTTCTGCGGCACTGCCGGCATGATGCCGGCCGAGATAGGCGGCGAGCCGAGCTTTGAAAAGAGCATCAAGCCGGGCGACCTGATCGTCATGACCGGCGGCCGGATCGGCAAGGACGGCATCCATGGCGCCACCTTCTCCTCCGAGGAATTGAACGAGAACTCACCGGTATCGGCGGTACAGATCGGCGACCCGATCACCCAGAAGCGGATGTTCGACTTCCTGATACGGGCCCGGGATAAGGGGCTGTACCGCTTCATCACCGACAACGGCGCCGGCGGACTATCCTCTTCCATCGGCGAGATGGCGGGTGAATGCAACGGCTGCCGGATGGACCTGGCCAAGGCCCCCCTCAAGTACCCGGGTCTGGCCCCGTGGGAGATCCTGATTTCCGAGGCCCAGGAGCGGATGAGCCTGGCCGTGCCGCCGGAGAAGCTCGACGAGTTTCTGGCCATGGCGAAGCGCTTCGGCTGCGAGGCCAGTGTCCTGGGCGAATTCACCGACAGCGGCACCTTCCACATCCTCTACAACGACCGGACCGTCGCCTTCCTCCCCATGTCGTTCATGCACGAGGGACTTCCCCCCATGCAGCTCCCAGCAAAGTGGGTACCGCCACGCCACGAGGAGCCGGTCATCGAGGTCAAGGAAGACTACAGCGACGATCTCGCCTCACTCCTCGGTTCGCTCAACATCTGTTCCAAGGAGTCGGTGGTGCGGCGCTACGACCACGAGGTGCAGGGTGGGAGCATCGTCAAGCCGTTCACCGGCGTTGCCAACGACGGCCCGTCCGACGCGGCCGTTGTCAGGCCGATCCTCGACTCCTGGGAAGGGGTGGTGGTGGCCCACGGTATCTGTCCCCGCTACAGCGACATCGACACCTACCACATGACCGCCAACGCCGTCGACGAGGGATTGCGCAACTATGTAGCCACGGGAGGCTCCCTGGAGCTGGTGGCCGGCCTGGACAACTTCTGCTGGTGCGACCCGGTCCAGTCGGACAAGACCCCGGATGGTCCCTACAAGATGGCCCAGCTGGTCCGCTCCAACCAGGCGCTGTACGACATCTGCCTGGCCTATTCCCTTCCGCTCATCTCCGGCAAGGACTCCATGAAAAACGACTTCTACGACGGCACCACCAAGATCTCCATTCCGCCGACCCTGCTCTTCTCGGTGATCGGCAAGATCGAGGACGTCCGGAAGGCGGTCACCATGGACGTGAAGCGTCCCGGTGACCTCGTCTACCTGCTGGGCAAGAGCGCCAACGAGCTCGGCGGCTCCGAATACCTGGCACTGAAAGGGGCGACCGGCAACCGGGTGCCAGTGGTGGACGCCGCCAAAGCCTACCAACGCTACCAGGCCTATCACCGGGCGGTCATGGCCGGGACTGTCGCCTCCTGCCACGACCTGTCCGACGGCGGGCTGGCAGTTGCCGCGGCGGAGAGCGCCTTTGCCGGCGGCTACGGCATGAGCCTCGACCTGTCCGCTGTCCTCTGGAAAGGGGATGCCACGGAGAAGAACGACGTGGCCCTCCTCTTCGGCGAGTCGGCCTCCCGCCACCTGGTGACCGTCCGTCCGGAGCAGCGGGACGCCTTCGAGGCCTTAATGAGCGGCAACTGTTTTGCCGCCATCGGCGAGGTCATTGCGGAACCAACCCTGACCATCACCGGCCTGAACGGAACACCAGTGGTCAATGCCGGGCTGGCCGAGCTGAAGGAAGCCTGGCAAAAGCCCTTGAGGGAGCTGTAAATGGCACGGAAAACAAGAGCTATCGTCATTACCGGCAACGGTACCAACTGCGAGGTGGAGGCGGCCCATGCCTGCCGCCTGGGCGGGTTCGACGAGGCGATTATCGCCCACATCGCCGAACTGCTCTCCGGCGAGATCCGCCTGGACGACTTTCACTTCCTGAACCTGACCGGCGGCTTCCTGGACGGCGACGACCTGGGGAGCGCCAAGGCCCAGGCCAACCGCCTCAGGTACGCTAAGGTGGACGAACTGGAGGAGCACCTGCTGGACCAACTGCTCCGCTTCATCAGTGCCGGCAAGCCGATCCTCGGCGTCTGCAACGGCTTCCAGTTGATGGTCAAGATGGGGCTCCTGCCCGGCTTCAGCGGCACCACCCTGGAACAGGTGGCCACCCTCACCCACAACGACTGCGGCCGCTTCCAGGACCGCTGGGTCTACCTGAAGGTCGACCCTGCCTCACCATCCGTCTTCACCAAGGGGATCAATAAGGGGATCTACCTGCCGATCCGCCACGGGGAAGGGAAATTCGTTGCCGCCTCGGCCGAGGTACTGGCCCGGATCGAACGGGAGAACCTGGCACCGCTCAAGTATAGCGATGCCGGCTACGGGGCGCCCACCATGGAGTTTCCCCTGAACCCCAACGGTTCGGAGAATGCCATCGCCGGCATCTGCGACGCGACCGGCCGGCTCATGGGGCTCATGCCCCACCCGGAGGCTTTCGTCCATCGCACCAGCCACCCCCGCTGGACGCGGGAGGAGCTGCCTGAGGATGGAGACGGTCTGGTCCTGTTCAAGAATGCGGCAGAATACGTGAGACAAAACCTTGTCTGATCCGTTACTCACCGATGTACAGCAACGTGGAGACCTTATGAATTTCTCACGCCCAGAAGAAGAGTGCGGCATCTTCGGCATCTTCAACCACCAGGAGGCGTCAAACCTCACCTACCTCGGCCTGTACGCCCTACAGCACCGGGGCCAGGAGGCATGCGGCATCGTCTCCTCCGACGGCACAACCCTCCATACCCATAAGGCAATGGGGCTGGTGGCCGATGTCTTCGGCAACCAGGAGATCTTCCAGAAGCTGCCGGGACGCTCCGCCATCGGCCATGTCCGCTACTCCACCGCCGGCTCCTCCGTCATCAAGAACACCCAGCCGATCATGGTGGAGTACTCCCGCGGCGCCATCGCCGTGGCCCACAACGGCAATATCGTCAATGCCCAGCTGATCCGGGACGAACTGGAGGCCTACGGTTCCATCTTCCAGACCTCCATGGACACCGAAATCATCGTTCATTTGCTGGCCACCTCCAAGAACAACTCCCTGGTGGATCGGATCACCGGCGCCCTTGAGCGGATCGAGGGGGCCTACTGTCTCCTGTTCCTGACAGAAAGCCGGATGATAGCGGTCCGCGACCCGTACGGCTTTCGCCCGCTGTGCCTGGGCAAGCTGGGCGAGTCCTACGTGGTCGCCTCGGAGAGCTGCGCCCTCGACCTGATCGAGGCCGAGTTCATCCGGGAGATCGAGCCGGGCGAGATGATCGTGATCAACAAGAACGGCATCACCTCCCACTTCCCCTGGAAGAAGGTGACGCCGACCCCCTGCATCTTCGAGTTTGTCTACTTCGCCCGTCCCGACTCCTACATCTTCGGCAGGAACGTCTACATGGTCCGCAAGGAGATGGGGCGCCAGCTGGCGAGGGAGCACGGCGTGGAGGCCGATGTGGTCATCGCGGTTCCCGATTCCGGGGTACCGGCTGCCATGGGGTATGCCGAGGAGGCGGGTATCCGCTTCGAGTTGGGGTTGATCCGCAACCACTACGTGGGGCGAACCTTCATCGAGCCCCAGCAGGCGATCCGCCACTTCGGGGTCAAGATCAAGCTGAACCCGGTCAGGGAGGTGCTTGAAGGGAAACGGGTGGTGATCATCGACGACTCCATCGTCCGGGGCACCACCTCCCGCAAGATCGTCAAGATGGTGCGAAACGCCGGCGCCAAAGAGGTGCACATGCGCATCTCCTCTCCACCCACCAGCTACCCCTGCTACTACGGCATCGACACCCCCAACCGCAAAGAGCTGATCTCCGCCTCCCACACCATCGACGAGATCCGCCGCTACATCACCGCCGACAGCCTTGGCTATCTCTCCCACAACGGCCTGATCCACTCGGTCGGCCCGGAGAACACCGCCCACTGCAAGGCCTGTTTCTCCGGCGATTACCCCATCAGGTTTCCCAACATGGGGATCGATCCGCAGATGGACCTATTTGATAAGGAGTATGTAAAATGACCGATCGGGAACGACTGAAGCAGATCATCCTGGAACTCTCCTATGAAAAGCGCAGAGTGACCCTCGCCTCCGGGCGGGAGAGCGACTTCTACTTCGACGGCAAACAGACCACCCTCCACGCCGAAGGCGGGCTCCTGGTCGGCAGGCTCTTTTTTGAGGCGATCAAGGACGTTGCCGGCGTCCAAGCCGTGGGCGGGATCACCCTGGGTGCCGACCCCATAGCCACCGCCACCTCCATTGCCGCCTATCTGGCGGGCAAACCACTCCACGCCTTCATCATCCGCAAGGAGCCGAAGGGGCACGGCACCGGCCAGTGGCTGGAGGGGCGCAAGAACCTCCCCCCCGGCACCAGGGTCGTCATCGTCGAGGACGTGGTCACCACCGGCGGTTCCTCCATGAAAGCGGTGAACCGGGCCAAGGAAGAGGGGCTGGACGTGCTCGGCATCGTCTCCCTGGTGGACCGTGAAGAAGGAGGCCGGGAGAACATCGAGAAGGAAGGCTACTGGCTGAAGGCGATCTTCACCAAAGGCGAGCTGGTGGGGGAGTAGACCCTTGCTCCATAGGTAGTTGCAAAAAGAATTAGTGCCAAGACGTTAGTTCTACTGAACCTGATATGTCTTCGTATAAGATGTCCAATTGCCTCAAGTGTCTCTACCCAACCGATTCATCATCAGTCGGGCAGGAAATTGTTCATGAGTGGCAGAAAATCTTTCATGAAGGATTCAATGGGCTGGAATGCACTTTTGCCATCGCCCGACGCGGGCGCCGAGAGCCTGATGAAGGCAGCATCGTTTCGCTGATAACGGAGAGAATTGAGGATCATGTACCATTTCAGGCCATAATCGCTTGTAATGGTTGCGTTTTTCATCCGGTACCAGTAAACGAATGACTCTCGGCTCTCACCCTTCTGGTAAAGGGCCTCGACGAACCTGACAGGGCCATAGCCGGCAATAGTCGTGGTGCCGGTCCGCTCGGAAAGCTTCTGCCACCCCCCGCCCGGCAGGCAGTGTTTCGGGGAGTGGATCTGCGCCCCCTCCCTCTGTGCCCCATAGTAACCTACATAGAGCGACAGCCTCTGTCCGCCGCGCACATATTCGCGAGAGAGGTATTCGGTCACCTTCAGCTTGTCCAGGACCACGTCAGTGAGCAGTTGGTCCCTTCCGGTCCACCCGTTATGCTGCAAGGGAAACTCGGCAAAGGGCCGCTTCAGCGGCACGACCTGATGGAACGGCACAAAATGAAGAACAAGTCCTGCGATCAGGAGCAAGGCGGACGCGATATAGAGGCGCTTATTCATGGCGCTGCCTCCCTATCTTCCCCAGGACTACGGACGAGAGGAGCAACAACGCCATGGCGACCCCGAAGATCACCAACCCGGCAAACTCGTGGAAAAACCCCTCTGCGGCCCTTGAGCCGTAACGACTGGCCAGGACACCGGTGCCAATGACCCGGATGGCATTAGCAAACACGGCAATCGGCAACGCCAGTAAGATCAGTACCCAGCGCTTCAAAAGCCCATGATGGCTGAACCAGGCAAGGGCCGTGGCCAAGGCTAGGAGAGAGACGATTGAACGGATGCCGCTGCAGGCATCCGCCACCTCCAGAGTGGTACTCACCAGATTAATGACATTTCCCTCCCGGTAGACCGGGATGCCGATCAACTTGAGGAACGCCACCGAATACCTGGAGACCAGAAGTTTCAGCGGGAAAGCAACCGCATCGTAGAGGATATAGGGGAGTGGGATCATGAAGATCAGGTAGCCGAAGGGAAACGCCACTTTCTTGAATACGGCAAACCCTGTCGAGAAGATGATCACCCCGGCCAGGACAACGAGCATCGAAATCCGCATGGTAAAGGCTTCACCGGCAACCATGCCGAACAGGTCGAGACAAAGCCCGGCGAGGAGCACGACCACTCCCCAGTTTGCCGGTGCCGGTTTGAGAGAACGCAGGTCATCCTTTCGCAACCAGAGGAAGTATCCGGAGATGAATGGAACGAGAAAACCATGGGAATAGTTCTCGTCATGGTACCAATCGAGGACCATGCCGCGGATGGCATCGAAATAAAGAACTACGAAGGCTGCCGCAAATATCACGACGGAGAGGATGCCGACAGCACCGCGGCCCTTCGCTTCCGTACCGGTCATGGCGTCACCTTAGACTCGACATAC
Source organism: Deltaproteobacteria bacterium (assembly GCA_021849045.1). Taxonomy (GTDB): domain Bacteria; phylum Desulfobacterota; class Desulfuromonadia; order Geobacterales; family DSM-12255; genus Geomobilibacter. Next base: position 41,103 of record JAJZTK010000006.1, read on the forward strand.
CTGAATTTGCCGGACTTTTCCGGCGGTATCCGTTCAACGTACTCCACAGCCACAGCAACTCCCTCACCCAACCGCTTCAACCAGTCAGCCCGGATAGCGTCCTCACCGGCAGGCATATAGCGGCTGTTCACCGCCAGGATGAGCCTGATCCGGTCGTAATCTTCCTGGACTATTTTGAATGACTCGACCCCTTCGGTGTCGCGCACCTTGTAGATGAGCGCCAGTCCATGAAGAACCTTCCCCGCCGGGGTGACGATAAAGTCGGTGCTTCGCCCCTCCACCGACTTCAAAACAGTTAATCCCCGGCCGCAGGGACAGCGCTCGTCGGAAAGCACCCCCATATCGCCGGTACGGTAGCGTAAGAACGGGAATTCGTGGGACTGCAACTCGGTCACCACGATCTCGCCCATCTCTCCGACGGGAACAGGGCGATCTTCCTGGTCCACAATTTCCACCAGGATGTTTTCGTCCGCGATGTGAAGCCTCCCCTCCGGGCACTCGTTGGCAATGAAGCCGGCATCCCGTGCACCGTAGCTATTGGCGACCCGTGCCCCGAAGCTTTCGGCAATCAGTTCCCGCTGATGGTCGTACAGCCGCTCGGCCGTACAGATCACCACCTTAACCCCGAGATCGTCGAGACGGAGATTCTTCTTGCGGGCGAAGTCGCACAGAAGCCCTATGGAACTCGGATAGCCGAAAATATGCAACGGGCGGGACTGCCTGATAAAGGCAAGATAGGAGAGCATGGTCTCCTCAGTCATGTCAAAGGCGGAGAGAAGCTTGGTCCGGAAGATCCGGTCGCGCAGTTCGCGAACCCGGTCCTGCTTGGTAAGTTCCACCGGCGACCCCCAGATCACTACCTCGGGATCGCCGATATCAACCCCCCACCAGCGAGTGGCTCGGATCTTGGCCGCAACATCTGCGCTGATCCTCCGCTTGCCAAGGTAGAAAATAAGCGGCTCCCCTGACGAGCCACCGGTGTTGAAACGAGTGAGTTTGGTCGCTCCACGGGCCTTAAACTCTTCTGTATGCGCCTTGATCTCCCCCTTGGTCATGAAAGGGATTGCCGAGAAATCCTCCCCCGGTGCCAAGATGTCCTGATAATAGGGGACTGTTTCCCGGACGGCCGCCAGGAACTCTCCCAGCTTATGCCGCTGGATCTCGCGAATCTCGTCAGGTGCCAGCCACTGGGTCCGTTCCAGTTCGGTGAGCATCTCCATGGTGCGGTGATCTTTGAGGAACTCGTGGATGGGAAAAAGAATCTTGCTGACATAATTAGCCATGGCACCACTCCCAATAATTCAGTTTGTCGCTCGTCTATCAGTCGAACTTTCTTCATACAAGGAGAACAGAACCTTCTTAATCTCCTCCCATCGGTAGCTCTCGGCCTTTTGACGTGCATTCCGCGCCAGTTCAAAAGCCAAATCAGGACATTCGATCAATTTTTCAACAGCCGCAGCAAGTGAAACATGATCATCTGATGAAACGAGGAGGCCACTGACTTCATGCTTTACCATCCACGGAATCCCCCCCACCGACGTGGTTACAACGGGAAGGCCGCACATGAACGCCTCCAGGAGTGATCCCGGGAAATTATCCGCCAAAGAAGCATTAACCATAATCGATGATTCGTCGTACACACGGGCAAGCTGGTCATGGGTTAGGGCACCAAGAAAAATAACATCTTGAAGATCCAACTGATCAACCAGTTCACGTAGTCTACCCTCTTCGGAACCTGCCCCCGCAATATTTAGCTTTGCATGGGGATAACTATTCTTTATCAGAGAAAACGCTCTCAAGATGCACTCGTGATTGTAAATCCTCTCCAGTTGGCGGCTGACTATCAGCACAGGCTGAACTGTCTTGCGCTCAACAAAAGAAAACGACTCAAGATCCGCAAGATTCGGGAGAATATGCGTCGAAACATTGAAATATCTTGAAAAAACGTCCTGAAGAAACGGTGAAGGCACGGCAATCAAATGAGCCATTTTTACAAAAGGGCGCACTATCCCCCGCCACCGAATAAAAAAAACCTCCGCTTCCCCTCCCCGATAATTAAGAATCGTTCTCTTACCGAAAAATCGAGCAAACAAAATCGTCGGGACAACTACCACGAAGAAATACAAATGCGATGCCGCCAATATATGTACCAATCCTGCGGAACGTATTCTATTAAGGCTTCGTGCAAAAATAATGAAACGCACGACAGTCCGAATGACGGGTATTTTTTCAAAACCTGAAAGCAGAGAAGGAAACCTAGGATTCGCAATAATCCTATCTACAGTGAACCCTTCATCAACAAGTCTATTACAAAGCTTTTCCGCCTGGACAGCCATCCCGCCATAGGGCGGTGGGAATGGTGAAACTATAGCCACATTCTTGTTGTCCATTCCTACAACCAATTCCGACACCACTGTTCAAAGAACAGCAACGCCCAGATCCGTGCGCTAAGGTCACGTCCTTTTTTTTGGTGGGTGTCGAGAATCAACTCCACATAGCGAGGTTCGAACAACCCGCGCTCCCGTGCCTCCCGCGAGAGGAGAAGATCCCGGGCATAGTCCACAAGATCCTTCTTGAACCAGTGTACAAGCGGCACCCCGAACCCCATCTTCTTCCGGTAGAGGATATCGTCCGGCAGTATCCCTTCCATTGCCTTCTTGAGGATATACTTGGTTTCTCCCCCTCTCAACTTGAACGAAGACGGCATCCTTGCCGCCAGTTCCACCACCTCGTGGTCAAGCAGCGGCGCCCTTGTCTCAAGACTGCAGAGCATGCTCGCCCGGTCCACCTTGGTAAGAATATCCTCCGCCAGATAGACCTTGGTATCCACGTACTGAATACGGGTGAGGTAATCCGACAACGCCTGGGCGTCATAAAAACGCTTCATGGCCGAAAAGTCTGGCAGCTCCCGACCAATGGCAGCCCGCAGGTCGGCAGAAAGAAGCCGCTCAAGATACGGCGGTTCACCGAAGGTATTGAGTCCCGCATAGCGCTCGAAGGGATCTTTCGAGAGATGAAGAAGCGCTCCCTTCCCCTTTATTCCATCAGGGAGAAGACGGCCTGGAAGTCCGAAGAGCGTCTTTTTGAGCGGCGCGGGGAGCCAATCGTGACGGCACATCTCCTGGGCCCACCCGTAGCGCCGGTAGCCGGCAAAGGTCTCGTCCCCACCGTCCCCCGAGAGGATCACCGTCACATGTTCCCGTGCCAGCTTAGACACGTAATAGGTCGGAATGGCTGAGGAATCGGCAAACGGCTCGTCGAACTCCCAGGCCAGTTTCGGCAACATCTCAATGGCATCTGGCTCGACCACGAACTCATGGTGCTCGCAGCCAAAACGCTCCGCAATCTGCCGGGCATAAACAAGCTCGCTGAAATCCTCTTCCTTGAAGCCTATGGAAAAGGTCTTCACCGGCGCGCTCTGCACCTGACTCATAAGAGCAACCACCGTACTCGAATCGATTCCACCGGAGAGAAAAGCTCCCAGTGGCACTTCAGATATCAGCCTGATCCGCACCGCCTCCTTGAGTTTCTCGCGCAACGCTTCGATCCAATTAGCCTCGGACAGCGAGTAATCGGGGGCGTAGGTGATGTCCCAGTATTTCTGTGTCGTAACAAAGAGAGTGTCCGACTCTCCCAACTCAACCGACATCCAGTGCCCCGGCTCCAGCTTCCTGATCCCCTTGAAGATCGTGCCGGGAAAAGGAATGTAGTGGTAGGTCAGGTAGTCTGCCAGTGCCTTCGGATCGAGTTCCCGCTTCACCCGTTCATCCTGGAGGATCGCCTTGATCTCCGAGGCGAACAGCAACCGTTTCCCGTCCGTCCAGTAATAAAAGGGCTTCTTGCCGAGACGATCCCGCGCCACGAAGAGTTGGCGTTTCCGCGCATCCCATATTACAAAAGCGAACATGCCGCGAAATTGTTCGACACACTGCTCGCCGTACTCTTCCCAGGCATGCACAATGGTCTCGGTATCGCTTCTGGTAGCGAACCGGTGCCCCTTGTCTATAAGCTCCTGCCGCAACTCCTGGAAGTTGTACACTTCACCGTTGAAGGTGATCCAAACCGTCCCGTCCTCATTGGAGAGAGGCTGACCGCCGCCTGAGAGGTCGATAATGGAGAGACGGCGGTGACCGAGCGCCACCGGTCCGTCCAGGTAGTACCCCTCCCCGTCCGGCCCACGGTGGTGCATGATCCGATTCATCCGCTCAATGAGCCCACGGTCCGGAGATGCAGTCGAATCAAAAATTCCGGCTATGCCGCACATTTATGATTTCCCCGCCAATTTTCGATATACCGGCAAGTAACGTTCCACAGCCTTTCGCCAGTCATGCTTCACCCGCACCGTCTCCATCCCCCGCTTCGCAACCGCTGAAAGATCCTGGCCGCCGGAGGCAATCTCCCGCAAGAGCTCAGCCAGTGCCTGCGTGTCACCAGCCTTGAAGAGAAATCCGTCATGACCATGGGTGATCAGTTCCTTGATCCCTCCCACATCGCTTCCGACCACCACTTTACCCATAGCCATCGCCTCCAAAGGTTTAAGTGGAGTCACCAGTTCGGTAAGCCGCATGCTGAGCCGGGGATAGACGAGGAGATCGATCACTGAGTAGTAACGGTTGACCTCCTCGTGCGGCACCTTCCCGGTAATAATCACGGGTCCGAGCAACCCCATCTCTTTGGCCTTGCGACTGACCGCCTCATGCTCTGGACCGTCACCCACCAGGAGAAGGCAAGCGTCCATCCCCTTTGTTAATGCCCGGGCAAAGCTTTCGAGCAAGAGTTCAAGCCCTTCATAGTTATAGAACGACCCGATAAAACCGAAGACACGCTTGCCCGCCACGCCCAGACGCTCCGCAATCGCCGCATCGTAGGGAATCGGTGCAAATGCGTCGGTATCGACACAGTTGGGAATGATGGTGATCTTATTGGCCGGTATACCCCGCCCAACCATGTCAGTTTTCAGCCCATCGCAGATGGTGAACAGGGCATCGGCATCGCGGAACAGATTGGTTTCCAAGTGGTTACTGATCCGGTACTTGAGCGACCCTTCGACAAAGGTTCCATGATCAACGGCGGCATCCTCCCAAAAGGCCCGTACTTCATACACCACCGGGATACCGAGTTTACGTCCTGCTCTGACGGCCGGCATCCCGTTCAGGCTCGGCGAATGGGCATGGATGATGTCGGGCTTCTCAATCTCTGCCGCTTCCTCTATTCTTTGTTGCAGCGCCTTCATCAGCCGCTTTTCCTTCACGAACGGCAAGGAGCCGAACTCGGTTTCTCCGGTCCGGTAGACCCGCATCCCGTCGATCTCGTCCAATGGGCTTTCTACGGGACCATGTTTGGGTGAGGTGACGATGACCGGTTCCAGGCCCAATGCCTGCTGGTTCTTGAGGATGGAGGCGGTGCGAAAAACATAACCGCTGAAGTGGGGTTTGTAGTGGTCGAGAATGTGAATAATTTTCATCTCAATCGCCTGTCTGATAAAATCGCTTATCAAGGTTTTCGCGTTCGGCCATGAGGTCCAAACAACCCAATGCCCTCATATATGGAAACTGACTGATGCCTACGGTCACGACTACGAAGATGTGGGCCAGCAGATAGCGGCGTAAAAGCGCCATCTCACCAACGTAATGCTTGCGATCAGGACTCAGAATAAACTGTAGCGCTGAAAAATGCTGATCATATTTGTAGATATCACCTTCTGTCCCCACAAAAAGAAAACAATACCCCAAGGGAATTGACAGTATAACTATCAGCAAGACAGATGCAAATCCGCTCCGAAAGTATCCGGAGAAATAGGCAGAAAGAACTGTCCCGGTCTGTGCCAAAGTGAATATCCAGCCGCACAACAGTATCGATTGGAACAAACCTCCTCCGCCCGCCATCAGTTCGGTGAGGTTATCGGTACAAGCCCTGGTCACCACTACCCAATGTGCAAATGGCAGGACAAAAACGGCAGCAGCAAGCCAGCGCAAGGCAGTTTGACGAGGTACCGTTCGCTCGTCACCATCCAGTGGCACGATCAGCAGCCCGCCGGTTAGAAGGATAGTCGGCACGGAGAACAGTGTGACAAAGCGACCTAACGGTTCCCATTCCCAAGGCCAGTACAGTACCGGCGAGCCGACGATTTTATGGATCATTTCAATGGGTACCGATATGCGCAACAGGAAATACACCACTACCCCGAGCAGTGCGGTAATAAGGGGAAAGCCGGCAACCCTGAGGATAGACCCTTTTGCCAGCCAGCGTTTGAGCAGGACGGGCATACCACCTGCAAGGTAGAGGACCGTCACTAGCCCAGTCATGGCTATAAGGGGGTGTCCTCCACCGAAAAGCTTTCGGAAATTGTAAGGAACTGCCGGTGAATTCATGGCGGTAACGCCGGCCAGCATCAGCAGTACTGGGCCACAGGCGATATACCACCAACCACTGCTGATTGATTGTGACTTTTCTTCCGGCACTGGTCGACCACATTCAGCAGATATAACCGGCTGCACAGTAGAACGTCCCTTATCTTGTCGTTTTTCCATCGAATGCGAGGTGTTACGACCAATCAAATAGTGAGCCAGACCATACCCGAGCAGGGCGCCAGCTAATTCCAGGACAGGGTCAATCAAATCGATATTCTTCGTTGGCAGGAATATGCGCCCCATCTCTATGGACGCTATAACAACGCCACAAAGGGCCATGGTCAAGAATCGCCGAGACAGGGAGGGCACCCGCCATTCACGAAAAGCAACTGCAAGAAATCCCCCCAACGGGGCAAAAAATATGATCCGATGCACCAGTTCCGTTGCCGCCCGGTATTCAGTTCCATAGTAATATGCATAAAAGGGAACACGTTTCAGCAGCACCAGACGGTCGAGAAGAAACGAACGCTCAGTCGTAAAGTTGAACGGATACAAGAAAAGAGTACCGACGAATAGTGACCACACCACAAAACAACTCAGCCAGAACCATGCAGATTGGTTCAAACCAGCCTGCTGGGTAGAGCCGCTTTCCTGACGCTCTGCCAGACTAAACCGTCCCGCCAGCAATACCCCCATGCCACCGGCAATGACAGACTCCAGAACCTGATTCACGTTGGTAACACGAGTCCAGACGAAAAGCTGTAAAAACTCCAAGAGCATGGAGGCAAGAACGGTCCAGAGCCACGCCTCCTTAACTGACCTCTTCTTGGAAAGAAGCAACAGCGTTGTCACCGGAATCCAGATTGCGATATCAGCAAGGAGACCGTAGGCCGATTTAATGTTATTCAGGCCAAGGGAAGTAAACGGGATGAGAATGATCCGCCCTTCACGCCACTTGTGAAAGAGTTCCACCGGGCTGATGATTAGATCAAGAGGAAGAAGGTTGTAGGCGAACAGCCCCGAGAGATAAAGCCAGAGAACCCTTTCGGCACGGTTAGCCGGTTTGTGGACAGCCATCCACCCCTCCAACCAGCGGACCAAACGGGGACCCGATAGCCACCACGCCGTAATGCCAACTGCCGCGCCGATACTCTCGGCAATGATGTCATTTATTGAAACGGTGCGTGGTGGGAAGAAAAGTTGCGTGAACTCTATTCCGATGCTTAACCCGACACAAAAGGTCAATACAACCGATGTCGATACCAGGCGAAGTACATAACTGCGGTCACAATCAAGACAACTACACAACAGAAAAGCAAGAGGGATGAAGAGAAGGATGTTTGCCACCCAGTCTGACCGAGAGTCTATGCCCAGATTCAGATAGGGGATTTCGCGAAACCGCGCCACTGCTTCTGCAAGAGGAAATGGTCTGAAATGGAAAGGGACAAGACTTCCATAAATGACAAAAGCGAGGTAGGCAAGGGCTGCAACAAGCAGGTAGCGCTTCGTTTCATTTTTCACGACGGTACCATCACATCTTCATACATCCGTGCGTAGGCGGTAGCCATTGCCTCCAGTGAAAAATGCTCCTCGCAGCGGCGCCTCGCCGCACTACCCAGAGATCTCGATAATTCACGGTTATTCAGGCATTGAGTTATCAGCGCAGCAAGCCGCTCAACGTCGCCGGCAGGGAAAAGATAGCCACTCACCCCATCCTCAATCAGTTCGCTGCTTCCTCCAACGGAAGTTGCAAGGACCGGTAAGCCGGTAGCCATAGCTTCCAGAATCGTATTTGAAATCCCCTCAGCAATCGAAGGCAGCACAAAGAGGTCCATGTTCCGCATCTGTCCGGGAATGTCCCGACGCTCTCCAGGCATCAATACAGCGTCCCCTACCCCAAGTTCCGCGACCAGCTGCGTTAACCGGTCTTTTTCAGGGCCTGCCCCGACGATGAGGAGTTTGAGTCGCTGGGCCTGCACGGTGTTGCTCCGTTTCAACAGTGCAAACGCTCTGATTAGAAGCTGATGATCCTTCACCGGATCAAGCCGGCCAACGGTTCCAATTACGAAAGCATCAGGTGAAAGCCCCTCCCGCTCTCGTGCAGAAGGTGAAAACATCTTCGGAGCAAATCGAACCGTATCGACACCATTAATAATCTGCACCACTTTGTGGGAAGCGACCCCCACATCGTTGATAAGCCACTTTCCGAGGTCATTGGAAACCGTCACAAAACGTGCGATGAAAGGACTCACCAGCTTCCGGAACTGCTTACGTCTTTTATTGGCGCCGCCCGGATCAGTCGCCTCTCTGCCGTGTTCACCATGAACGAGATGCTTCACCCCGGCAAGTTTCGCGGCAATAATCCCGTCGATAGTGCCCCAGTTACGGGTGTGGACAATATCTGGCCTGATTCTTCTAATTACTCTGGCAATTCTGAACGGCAGGAGATAGTCCCGCTGCCCCCCCTTGCCTATCTCGTGAATATCCACTGGGTGCTGAATTCGCTCAGCCATGGCGCCTGAATTCGCAATACAACATATAGCGTGTTCAAAACACCCAGCATCGAGACGATTAATGAGATTGACGACCCCGTTTTCGAGACCTCCAACTTCAAGCGAATGGAGGATGTGGAGGATCTTGATTTTCACGCCCCAGCAACCGATAACGCGGCAGTACTCCTTACCGTCTTTTCTAACATCACTTTCAGAACGGCACTGATTGCAACAAGATGGTAGAAAATGTCCCAATAGGCTACGCCTAGTGCCATTCCACCGACCGCATAGCCAATCAGAGATATCTGAAGAGTCCGAGCATAATCCTTCATCCATGCGGTTTCAGCATAACGCAGCGATTTGCGTTGCAACTGTTCAAGACTCAGGATTGTACCGAACAAAAGCATTATCCATAGCCCAAGAGCCACAAAACCGTGTTCGCCAAGAATCTGAAAATAAGCACTGTGCGCGTCCCTTGCATCATGGAACATCGCGAATCCGCCTCCTGTCAGAGGGTCTCTTTGCGCACGTTCCAGGGCATTTTCCCAAGAATCGAAGCGTCCTTGAACCGATCCATCATCCTCATAGGTTTTAATGGTATTCATCCGGTCGAACCATTGCTCTGGCAGATTAGGCCGCGCGAAAAAGACCGCTATTAATATAAGGGGGATTGACAACCATTTACGACGATTCAATAACGTAATCAAACCCAGAACTGCACATAGGGCAATCAACCCTCCGCGTGACCAGGAACTGATGATTGAGCAGATTGAGAAGAAGAAACAGGAATAAAAGAAAATCTTTGCATATTTGTTGTTCACTTCCTTGGCGGTAAGTAAAAGGAAAGGAAGTACCATATTGAATGCAAGGGCTATTTCGTTATTACCTCCGTAAAAGGTGTCATCCGGCCCCCAAACACGATAATTAAAGCCAGTACCCAGGGCAAAAATCCCCCCTTTGAGACCAATAAGGCCAAACGAGAGCGCAATCACCAGAATCAACCAGCGCAACTTTTCACGTGAATTTATAAGCCATAATGTCGGGAAAATGCCAAGATATATCTTCATGACTTTTACCCACTGCTCATGAGCCTCCGCAGGGAAATCAGGTGCAACAAACGTTGTCATCGTAAAATACGCTATCAGTACGACGAACAATTTTGTTTCCCGTGTCCAAGGGAACGGTTCTCGTTCATTGTTGTGAAAAAATATAGCAACCATCGTGGCAAGAAAGAGAATCAGATAGAGAGGAAATGAACGAGAAAATCCCCAGGCATACCGATGCGGATTCAGGTATGCCAGGACCGCCAGCGACAGCACACCAGTCCAGGGGCGTTTCAGGGCGTAATAAGCAGCCCCGAGCATAAATATCAGCACTACCAGATCACGCATTGTGTCAACTCAGACTATACGAAAATAGGCACATCATCAATCTAGCTCGACTACACTCAACAAAAACAACAAACTCACAGTTTGTCGATCACTTCAAGTGTTCTGCACGCGACTTTTTCCCAGCCGAAATCTTCACGCACCCGCTTCAGGCCTGCAGCGCCCATCCGATCAGCAAGACCCGGATCGCTCAGGATTTTCACAACGGCTGAGGCAATTTCGTGCACATCGTCACCATATACCCGCAGCCCTGTAACACCGTCCACTACAGCATCACCTGTTCCACCGTCCCTGCCGGCCACGACCGGTCTGCCGCACGCGTTGGCTTCTATAAAGACCATGCCGAATCCCTCGGAATCGTTTCCCACAGAGCGATTGGGCATGACAAACAGCTCACCAAGGTTATACCACAGGGGAAGTTCGTCTTCCGCTGCAGCTCCAACAAAAGTGACCATGTCAGAGATTCCGCAGCTAGCAGCAATCTCCTTCAGATAGCGATCGTCCTCCCCAATTCCGACCACAACGTAGTGAGCATCTGCAATTTCTCTTGAAATCAGATTCATTGCCCGTATCACATTGTCAAAACCTTTACGGCGGCTCAGCCGTCCAATCGACAAGATAACCCTTTTCCCTTCCAAACCATAGCTGCATCGTAAATTGCTACTATCAAGGCCTGGTCTGAAAACAGCAAGGTCAACACCTGGATTGATCAGGTGTAACCGCTCGTCCTTAACACCCAGATTCCTCAACAACCCCAGCGTAAAAGAGCCATTGGCAATTACATGATCAGCATGACGGTACACGAATTTAAGAGCCGTTCTCTTTAAACCGTGTAACCAGGTTGTAATTTCTTCACCATGGGCATATACAACGCACCGGTGCCCTGTTAGTCTGGCTACCATAAGCGCCACCAGTCCTTCTGGCAGCACCCTACCGGCGTGAATGCTGTGGAAGGAGTGTTTCAGTGAAAGCTGGAGTGACTTACAAAAAAGAGACCGATACATGCCCAAGGATTCCGGACGGTAATACCAGCGTCTCTGAAGTTTAAGGCGATGTACTGGTAGCGGATAAGTTGCATCATATTCAGTTGACCCAGGAACCTCAGCTGTCACGATGTGCGTCGCTTTGCAACCCATTGCCCGGTATACTTTGTCAAACCAGACAGCGGTTCCTCCTCTGGTCGGAGAAAACAGCTCGGTGACAACCAGATACCCAATATCATTACTAGAAGATGAACCGCGATATTTCAATTATAACTCACCCCGGCTCTTTAAATCTCGACTACAATCAACATCAGTGAACTCAGACATGACTCTAACGTTTTTTCAGCACGAATAGATAGTGATAAGGAGATAAAGGAATCCTGAATTCACTTATTATCTCTGCATATTCCAATATAACACTGCGCACACTATCAATAGGATAATCTCTATATCCTATCTCCCATTGATGTTCACCATCAGCTACGAAAGTCGTGCTCGACTTTGAGATGCCATAATTTACACAAAAACTTCCATATTTATCAATAATTCGGTTAAGTAGACCTCTGAATCCGAGGTATTTATTTACTTTTGTTGAGCAATAAAACGTAACATTATGCTGATTGAATGGAACAGTGATAATGCAATAACGTTTTGCCACTCGACACATCTCCTTTAGAGCAACGTTAACATCACTGAAAGGGATATGTTCAAGAACTTGACTGGCTATAACTGTATCAAATACATCCTCTTCAAAAGGTAACTTACGAATGTCAGCAATGATTTCAGGTTTTAAAGATGGGTCAAAATCAGCTCCAGTTACTATTACCCCATTTTGTCGAAGCAAATGAGTCAATACTCCTGAACCTATTCCAATTTCAAGAGCATTAACTGGATTGAGATCAATAATTGTTTTGAATAAATGGTAATAAAGCTGAAACCTTTCAGCTGTCTGATACTTAGAACTATAGTGATCTGAATCAACCTGTACCATTTATTTTACTCCCTCAGCCATTATCCCACGATACAACTCATTCAATTTTGTTATATGGCTGCCTACACCAAAATGTTTCATAACATGCTGTCTGGCACAGGATGCAGTCTGCCTGCTTAAATTCTCATCTAGCAAATAACGAACTATTGCTTCTGCAAAACCGGCATCATCCCCAGATTCGACAAGTTCACCAACTTGTTTACTAATAATTATTTCAGGAATACCACCGACCCTTGAAGCAACAACGGGTTTGCCACAACTCATTGCCTCCATGACACAGCGGCCAAAGGTTTCAACAACTGAAGTACATACAACCACATCAGAAGCTGCGATGACAGAACGTATATCATCTACAAAACCAATAAACCGCGTAGCTTCGGCTATTCCCAGTTCAACTGCAAACTTCTTTAGTTCATTTTCACGCTTTCCGGAACGTAAGACATCCGTTCCGGCCAAAACAAACAGTGCATTATGAATGGAACGCCTGACCAGCTTTGCCATCCGAAGAAAAGTTTCGTGGTCTTTAGCCGGGGTAAAATTGGCCACGATACTGATCACCGGTGTTTTCTGATCAATACCAAACTCTTTCTTGCAGGAATCTGAGAATACAACGGGGCAAAAAAAATCTGTATCCAGAGCATTATGGAGAACAGACTTCTTGACGCCAGGCATATATTCATCTGCAATATTACCTAACTCATGCTCCATCGCGTGGCTGTTATAGACCAAAACGTCCGGCCAGCGAGTACGTTTGGCCAAATACGCCAAACCCACTCTTGAATACGGAAACCTCACATGGCACATAGTCGGAAGAAGCGGATATTTATTTAGTGCAGCGCCTATCCATAAGTATGTAGCAATGTCATTGACATGAACCAGATCAATTTTCTGCTCCTGCATGATATCAATGTACATTCGCACCGCACGAAAAAACGGAAAAGGCCAGATTTTAGTTGGTTGCGCCCTGGATATTATCCTGTGTGGGATCCCCCTCTTAACAAGCTCTTCAACCATCGGCCCTGAACTCGGCACAATAACAAAGGGAATGAAACGTGTCCGGTCGAGATGATCAAGGATGAGGAGTAGAGAGCGGTTGGCACCGCCGATCTCTGAGCTATTTTCCACATAGAGAATATTTTGGGGCAGGTTATTCAACATGTTCTGGTAAACAGGATACCAACCAGCGTTCTGAGCAGTCGCCCATCCCAACCGCTTGCCAACCCCACAATAACTTCCCTCAGTGCGTCACAGCGCCGCTTCGACTTCGCCAACCCATATATGAGGTCGAGACGCGCCGTCTGGAGACGATATCGAAGAGCCTTGGTAAGATCACGATGTTCATTTCCTATCGTCCTCAGCAGTTCCCGATAAACCAGGACAGTCTGTTCGTTTCCTCGGGCATTATCATTTCGCGTAGCGCTTTGGCTTCGTATTCGATAAACACCTAGAGGCTCAAATATGGCTCCAAAAGCGCATGAGGCAGCGAGATATCGAACCTGAAAGTGGACATCTTCTGCGACCGTGAACGCACTGCAATAACCACCGACCTTCTTAAATAGGCTTTTTCGGAATATTGTCAAGCTGGGATGACCAAACGGATTCATTAAGAATTCCGGCAACTGCTCCCTCTGAAATAAAAGAGAACCAATTGACCGCGACTGTTCAAGCATTGCGCCAACTAGTGGATTCCTTTCAAATGCGCTTGGCAGCACATCCCCTTCATCCGTCAGATAGTTATAGTTAGAAGTAACCAGATCCAAGTCAGGATATCTTTTAAATAGTTCAATCTGCTTCTCCAACTTGTTGGGATACCAATAATCATCAGCGTCGAGTAGAGCGATCAGATCCCCCCGGGCTAGCTCCACACCCTTATTTCGTGCCGCTGCTACACCAGAATTCACCTGACGGTAATACTTAATATGCTTACTAAACTGAGCACAAACATCACCTGTTCTATCCTTAGAACCATCATCTATTACAATAAGTTCCCAATTATTAAAAGTCTGATCAAGGACACTTCTGATTGATTGTGAAATATAATTTTCAACATTATATGCTGGAATAACTACACTAACTAGCCAGTTGTTTTGGTTCATACTCAATTATTTCCAATTTTATAAATCAGTTATTGCGTAGATTATATATTCAAAGTTGTAAATGAGCAGCAATTTCACCTAATGTGTAAGAAAGTTTCAATCTATGAAAGAATCTTTCTGTTGGAATCGGCATAAATATCCTTGAAAGAGCATGATAAATCAGCTTTCGTATCAAATAAACAGGAAGCTTACCAACCATCCGGCAGTTTTTATAACCTATTTCTCTGATTACTTCTGATTTGGCACAGCTGTATTGCCATCTACAAAGATATTTTTTTTCAAGTCTCTCTGGATGAATCGGATGATACACAACGGCATCAGCAATGTACTGGAACCTTTCCCCTCGTTTGACGAACCTTTGCCCAAATTCAACATCTTCTGAAAAGCCCAAATGGTCTCGTACTGGACCCAAATCCGACCTAAAATAACCATTTTGAACAAGAGCTTGGCGGCGGAAAAACATATTCCCTCCAGGTGCTGACCCAGTTCCGTAATCGCGGTCAGATTCTCCACCATCAACATCAGCAAGCATAGTCCTTACAAATTTCATCTTCCCGTCCAAACGAAGCCATCGCGGCAGTTCCTTCGGATATACGCCAACTACCCTCCCTCCAAAGCAACTTCTTTCGGGATATCGATTGAATGCTGAGATCATGTTCATGACCCACCGCCTATCCACAGTAATATCATCGTCGGTAAACGCTACGAAATCACCCTCAAGATTATCCAGCGCTTTATTAAGTGCATGCGATTTCCCTTGTTTGTTTTCAAACAGATATAAGACCTTAACAGTTTCAGTTTGTTCGAACTTATCGATAATCTCCTTAGTGCCATCATTGGAATTATTATCAACAATCAGAATACGAACTAATATATTTTCTGGCACTTCACAGACAAGCAGACTTCTGAGGCACTCAGCCAAATAGTATTGCCGATTATAGGTACAAATCACGATATCAAGTAATTTAGTCATATAAGTCATTTTGTTACGATCTGCGATAAACATCAAAACATCCTCTTATAAAACCCAAATCCCACCAGATGTTCATTTTTTTCCGAACTGATGGATTGTAAGCACACCTGCCGATGTTTCGAAACAATTGTAGAAAAATGTACAACGGTATCCCTAATAACTGTCCCTTTATTTTCCCCTTAAGCATCTTCCCGTTGCTCTTTCCTTCCAAAAAATGCAGGGAATAAAAATACGACTTCTGCAATTTATAATCGTCAATCACATGATTCACAATTGCGGAAGGAACATAATAAACTTCACCATGGAAGGCTCTTATTCGATCTATAAGATCGGTTTCTTCACCCCCGATAGGCAAGTATCCTGTCCTTCCCAACTCGGTATTAAATTCGCCAACTATATTCAATATCCTTCGCGTAAAAGCCATGTTCGTGCCGTAAATATATTGTGTTGGCAATTTGAGAGGCGTATCTCCATAATCAAGGCAAGCGAGAAACCCCCACAACTCTTTTGTCAACCATCGTGGAAGGGGGTTGACATGTTTGAGATAAATCTTACCACCAACACAGTCACACTTATAACGATCAAGGGCATTGGATAATTCTATAACCCAATGTGCATCTGCCAAGGCATCATCATCAATGAACGCCAGATACTCACCCGACGCTTCAGCAATCCCGCGATTACGGGCATGGGAAAGCCCCTGCCGAGTCTCCATAACGTAGCGAACCTGGAGCTTTCCTCTGCGGGCAAACTCTTCGAATACCGCCTGAGTATCGTCACGCGAATTGTTATCTATAACAAGTACCTCCCACTGGAACCCCTCGGGGGTCTGTTGAGTGGAGAGGCTCTCAAGGACACTTGCCAGATGGCGACTTCTATTGTACGTACAAACTATAATGCTCAATTTCATGTCAAATCATCCATCGGTAGATCTACGACTGATTAGCTTCATTAGCAGGGTGTGAACGGCAAGAGGGAATAACGACGGTAACATATACTTCCAGTCCCGAGGCTCCCCATATCCCACCTTCATGACCTGTCGAAAAATTTTACGCGCCGAAGTAAGATCTCTGGCCCAATAGCATTCATAACCAGAGCGTAGAAGCTCTCCATACGTCAGATCACTTAACTTATCATTCAATTTGTCGACTATTTCCGGAAATTTGACTTGATATTCTTGCTGAGCATAAAACCTGTTTAATGCAATAGATGCCCGGTTATTCGTCATCTGACCGACACCGTGAAAGCGGTAAAATGCCATTACTTCAGGGACCAGAACAATCCGGTTCTTGATAGCGGCACGCAACCAAAAAGCAAAGTCCTCGCAAGCTCGCCACTTCGGGTCAAAACCACCAATCATTTCGACTATTTCACGCCGAATAACGGCAGCATGTACGGGCCAGCAGGTATTCTTAAAAAGAAATTCAAGCTTCTGTTGCGAATTCTCATAATCGGGCGGGATATAAGGTTTTCCCCTGTCCCCAGGCAACCCAACATTTTGCCAACCACAATAGGCTAATTGGGCTCCAGAACTCTCGATGGTTGTGACCATTTTTTCAAGAAAATCCTGGCGCCAGTAATCATCCGAATCCAAGAATGCTAAGAACCGGCCACGGCTGACAGCAATACCTGCATTACGTGCAGCTGAAAGCCCTGCGTTAGACTGTCGCACTACATTAATGGCGGAGCCATACTGCTTCATTATCCGTGAAGAGCTATCAGTTGATCCGTCATCGACTACAATAACTTCATATTCAACAAAAGTCTGTTGTAACACTGAATCAATTGCTTCAGCAAGAAACGTTTCCCCATTAAAACAAGGGATTATTACTGAGATTTTAGGAGACGACATTTAGTATTTATTCCCTATAACAAAGTCGAATACAGACCAGCCTTTTCATTTACCCATTCCAATTTTTTGAAAGCAGCGGTTTATTGCATACCGCAATGGCAGCATATAACTGCCATTATTGGTGCCAAAAGTCACTTTAATGGAAAAAGACCTAATGGTATCACTCCCAAAAATATCAAGCCGTCTCAGCAAGAATCTGTTTTCGCCCTTCGAGTTAAAACCTGAACGGGTTGTAAAGGCTGCGTCATATCCCGCTTCATTAACGAGTGCTGCTACGGTGTGATCAACGTCGCCATATGGATAAGCAATATGTTTGACCGGAATCCCTAACCGATCTTCCAAAAATTTGCGGGAGCCAGCAATCTCTGCCGACGACTCCACACGTGATATTTTACTCATTCTTCGATGGGATAGTCCATGTGACCCGATTGAGACCCCAGCCGCCAACGCTCCTTCTATCTGCTGCCACCCCATCAGAGGCCAAGCACGACCTCCCTCCTCGAGCAGCCAGTCGCTACTGCAGCCGATTCGATCAGCTACAACAAATACCGTAGAAGGATACCGATATTTTGACAGCACCGGCATGGCGTGCTCAGCAAAATCAGAATAGCCATCATCGAAAGTGAGCGCGACGGATCTCTCGGGAAGGCTACCTTGTCCAGATACAAAAGAAACCACTGACGTTAAAGGAACTATGGTATATCGGTTCTTGTGCAACCACAGCATCTGCTCGCCGAATGCAGAGGGAGTTACCGAATAGACTTTCTCCTCAGGAGAAGATGATATTCCAAGTCGATGATACATGAGAATCGCAACTTTCATTAGCTGCGCTCAAAAGAAGATCGAACAACATCTTTAAATCGGCGACTTAGTGAGCGGTCAACGTCCATTTCGTCGATTCTCAATCTCGCCTTATCGATCTCCCCCAAAAGACCAGTTATCACTTCAACAGCGCCCTTTTGCCCACGCGGAGGGCCATATGCAATTGCATCACGAACAACATCAAGAAAATCCGTTGCGTATTTAGTGTTGGAAAAACGGTTAATAATGGTTTTTTTTGCTTCTGCGCCAAGGTTTGAACTCAATGTTGAATCAGCCAGCAGCTTCACTACCGCATCTGCCGTAGCATCAATGTCTCCAAGTGAGGTAAGAATCCCATCCAAGCCATCGGCAATACATTCGCGTAAACCAACACAGGCCATTGCCACTACCGGACATTGCAGCGCCATTGCTTCAAGAGTGCTTACTGGATGACCTTCATAGATTGATGTGGACAGAAAAATATTGCTTTGACACATCAAAGAAGGGACATCCCCTCTTGCTCCGAGAATAAATATTTTAGATGTAAGGGATGCTTCACGGACCTGCTCCTGCAAAGCCGCAGCAAGTATAGGATCTTCTGGGGGTCCAGCAATCAAAAAAAAGACATCTCCCTTCTTTGCGATTACCTGCTGAGCTACCCGAACAAAGCACGCAAAATCTTTCTGAGCGGAAATTCGGCCTACCCCCAAGACCAGCCGGCTCTCGGAAGGAAGTCCGAGTTCTTGTCGAATTGAGCCCGTACTTTTTTCAGATCGACGTCGAACGTCCTCAACATCAACGCCGTTATGCACCACCTTAATCTTATCTCCATGAAAATGTTCAAGCATTGTGCTGCGGTTGTCTTCAGACACTGATATGATTAAACTGCCTAGTTCACCCAATATCCAAGCATAACCCTCTTGAGATATAAATTGCTGATATCGTCGATAATCAACGTCGAAAGGGGTATGAATCTGCCAAATTACGGGAACCCCTACCTTGGTTGCTGCCAGAGCCGCGTCAAGCAAATGACCAGTATTCAAGTGTATGTAATCATATCTGCCTCGATACAAGTAATCTTCAAGCCATCGTGCCCTAACGTGTGCTTCTCCAAGAAAACGCAACTGAGCGCGCCACGCAGGGCCAATACAACAAGAAAGAGGCATCATTTCCCATTTGAAGCCATCTTCCGACAAAGCATCAGTAATAGGCCCCTCCGCTGGAACCAAAATATGGGTTTCACACCCTAAATCGCGAAGTGCATTTAAAAGTGTATGACAAGTACGCTCCACGCCATTATTCAAATCCCGATTATGAAAAATATGTAGAGATTTCAAGTAGGACTACCTTTCTATATCAGTTTTAGGTAAGTAGTTCAATAAAACTGGTTCATTTTATAAAACCTCTTCTTAATTTACTGTAATACCACTTTAGCGCTGCTATTTGTTTTTGATTCAGAAACCCTGAAAGGAATCCGAAATATGCCCGGGAAGAGAACGGATTGACTTTTATCCCTTTTTGCCAAAAACGCAGTGCATCGTTTTTTTTTTCTTTGAAAGCCAACAACTCTGCGGTCTCACAATATAAGTCGAACTGTTTCGATATAACATTATTCTTACCAATTGTCTTGATCTCATCTAGATAATTATTAATAAAAGCTTCAACTACAGAAACTTCAGCCAATTTCATATTGATTAGGTTCCTGCTCACATTTGTAGCATGCCATCGATATTCTGCAGTTACTTCTTCAACAAATCCAATTTGATATTTTGAAGCAATACGTAGCCAAAGTTCCCAGTCGTCTGCAGGTGCAAATTGCTGCTTAAATAATCCCACCTCATCAAGGCAACTTCTTCGGAATAATGTAGTAAGAGTTGCTATTGGGTTAAATTCTTCTAGGTAATCCCCCGGCTCTGCCGGGGGACCCCAAATGTTTGACAGTTCCTGAAATAAGG
>JAJZTK010000271.1 GCA_021849045.1 Deltaproteobacteria bacterium
TTCCGATCTATATTGAACAGCGGGCCAACGAAATGTTGGGGGAAGTCTGCTACCGGGAATTAGCACTGGACGAGGCGCTGAAGCATGGCCTTCTTGAGGAGATCGACCCGCGTGAGCGCTATCTCGCCGACCTGGCCGGCAAGGTCGATCTTTCGGCCATTGCCCGTCTCGGTACCCTGGCGGTAAATCCCCTCTACGGTACGGCACGCGGCTACCTGGATGAGCCCCTCAGGGCGGCTGGCGTTGACATCAGGGTCATCAACGATCAACGCGACCCCTATTTCGGCGGGTTCCCGCCCGAACCGGCAGAAAAGTACATCCAGGATTTTATCAAGCTGGTGAAGGGGGATCCGGCGATACGCCTCGGCATTGCCACCGACGGCGACGCGGACCGCTTCGGCATCGTGGACAGCGACGGCACGTACATCGAGCCCAATTACATCATTGCCCTGCTTCTCGACTACCTGGTGCGGGTGCGCAAGATGAGCGGCGGGGTCGCCCGGAGCGTGGCCACCTCCCATTTTGTCGATGCCGTGGCACGACATCACGGGGTCGAGGTCTTCGAGACGCCGGTCGGCTTCAAATATATCGGCGAACTGATCAGCCAGGACAAGATCATCATCGGTGGCGAAGAGAGTGCCGGTCTCACCATCAAGGGGCATGTGCCGGAAAAGGACGGCATTCTCGCCTGTTTCCTGGTGGCGGAGATGGTGGCCAGGGAGGGGAAAACGGTCAACCAGCTCCTGGAGGAGCTCTACGGCCGGGTCGGCCGCTTCGTGACTAAACGGGAAAACATTACCCTGTCCCCCGCGCTGGAAGAGGCCTTCCCTGCCAAGCTGAAGGCGATTCCGGACGAGATCGCCGGTAGCCGGGTCACCGATGTCGTGACCATTGACGGCACCAAGCTGCTGCTTGACGACGGCAGCTGGCTCCTGTTCCGCAAGTCAGGAACCGAGCCGGTAGTGCGCCTGTACGGCGAGGCAGCAACCGATGCCAGACTCAAGGATGTCATGGTCGCCGGTCGGCAGTTCATTCTGGGGTAAATAAATTGTTGAGTTGTTGAGTGGATGAGTAGTATGTTGAATCTACTACTTGGTTGCTCAACAATACTTAATCTGGAGGAAGTCATGTGGGATTACACGGATAAGGTCAAGGAGCACTTTCTCAACCCGCGCAACGTGGGTGATATTGAGGATGCTGACGCCGTTGGCGAAGTGGGAAGCCTGGCCTGCGGGGATGCCTTGAAACTGTTCCTGAAGCTGGACGAGAACAAGGAGCGGATCGTTGACGCCAAATTCCAGACCTTCGGCTGTGGTAGCGCCATTGCCTCATCCTCGGCCCTGACCGAGATGGTCAAGGGAAAGACCCTGGACGAGGCGTTGCAGATCACCAACCAGGAGATCGCCGACTTTTTGGGCGGTCTGCCCGAAGAGAAGATGCACTGTTCGGTCATGGGGCAGGAGGCCCTGGAGGTCGCCATTGCCAAGTACCGCGGCGGGCCGGTTCCCACCCACGATCATGGTCACGATGAGGAGCAGGAAGGGGAGATCGTCTGCAAATGCTTCGGCCTTACCGATGGCTTCCTCAAGAAGGTAATTGCCCAGAACCGGCTGCATACCACTGAGCAGGTCACCCATTTCACCAAGGCCGGCGGTGCCTGTGGCGGTTGTCTCCCGAAAATCAGGGAACTCATTGCCGAAGTCTTGGGTGAACAGCAGAAGGAAGCACCCAGGAAACCGGAAAAACTGACCAACCTGCGGAAGATGCAGCTGATCCAGGAGGTGCTGGAAAACGAGGTTCGGCCACAGCTCTGGACCGACGGCGGCGACCTGGAACTGATCGATATCGCCGGGGCCAACGTCCAGATCGCCTTCCGCAAGGCCTGTGCCGGTTGTTCTTCCTCCGGCTATACCTCCAAGTTCGTGGAACAGAAGCTCCGTGAACTGGTCAGCGACGACATCACCGTAGAGGAGGTCCAGGGATGAAAGAGATCTATCTGGACAACAACGCCACCACCAGGGTTGACGAGGCGGTCTTCGAGGAGATGCGCCCCTATTTCACCGAACTGTACGGCAACCCCAGCTCCATGCACTACTTCGGTGGACAGGTACAGCGGAAGGTGGACGAGGCGCGGGGCAGGGTGGCAGCGCTTTTGGGTGCCGATCCGTCGGAGATCATCTTTACCGCCTGCGGCACCGAGAGCGACAACACCGCCATCCGCTCGGCCCTGGAGGTCTTTCCCAGCCGGCGACACATCATCACCACCCGGGTGGAGCACCCGGCTGTCCTCACCCAGGCCCGCAACCTGGTCAAGCACGGCTACCGGGTCACGGAACTGAATGTGGACAGCGCCGGCCGCCTGGACCTGAACGAGCTGAAGAACGCCATCGACGAGGACACGGCCATCGTCTCCGTCATGTACGCCAACAACGAAACCGGGGTCATCTTTCCCATTGAGGAGATCGGCGCGATCGTCAAGGAAAAGGGGGCGATCTTTCACACTGATGCGGTCCAGGCCGTCGGCAAGA
>JAJZTK010000110.1 GCA_021849045.1 Deltaproteobacteria bacterium
CGATCTGTATGGCACCGAAGGACCGCGCCCGGCGGATCATCGAGAAGTGCGCCCATCCTGACTACAAGCCGATTCTCAACGAGTACCTTGAGATCGCCACTGCCGACTGCCTCCGCCGCAAGGTGGCCCACGAGCCGCAGCTGTGGGACCGCGCCTTCAAGATGCACCTCAACCTGGAGCGTAACGGCACCATGAAGATCAAGAACTGGGACGTCAAAGTCGACCTCTGCGAATAGCCGATTCGGGGACAGATTTCAAATCTGTCCCCGTCCAAATCTGTCCCCTATTCATCAAAAAGCCCCGTGGGAAACCGCGGGGCTTTTTTTTATTTGTGCGCCTTCGGGTGGGCCTTGTCGTAGACTTCCAGCAGACGGTCGATGGTTACGTGGGTGTATTTCTGGGTGGTGGAGAGGGAGGCGTGGCCCAGGAGTTCCTGAATTGATCGCAGATCGGCTCCCCCTTCCAGGAGGTGGGTAGCAAAAGTGTGGCGCAGTGTATGGGGCGACACCTTTTTCATGGTGGCCAGGTGGAGGATGTAGCGATCGATAATCCGGGCCACGCTGCGCCGGGTGAGCCTTCCCCCCCGGGCATTGAGAAAGAGCGGCATCTCCGGAGACGGGTTGTTGCGGGCCGTCAGGTACTCATCCAGGGCGCTGGCAGCCTTGCTCCCCAGCGGTACGATCCGCTCTTTTCCGCCTTTCCCGAGCACCCGGACCGTCATCCCTTCCAAGTCCGCCCCGCCCACATTCAGGCCGGTCAGCTCCGATACCCGGATGCCGCACGAGTAGAGGGTTTCCAGGATTGCCCGGTCCCGGGCCGGGAGCAGGTTGCTGCCCGCCGGGGCTTCCACCAGGGTGGTCACTTCGTCGATGTTCAGGTGGTACGGCAGCCGTTTCTCCCGTTTGGGACTGCTGACCAGTTCCGCCGGGTTGGTGGCCACGACCCCCTGGCGCAGGAGGTAACGGAAGAACGAGCGGCTGGCGGCCAGCTTTCGACCGATGGAGCTTTTTTTCTGTTCCTTGTGAAGCAGCGCCAGATAGCGGCGGATCAGGAGGTGACCCACCGCGTCGACCGATGCCGTGCTCCCCGGATCATTGTGGACAAAGGCGGCGAACTGCTCCAGGTCGCGGCGATAGGCCTCGACCGTGTGGGGAGAGGCGTTGCGCTCAACGGTCAGGTACTGGCAGAAACGATCGATCTCCCGCTGCATGCGTCCCCTTCTCCGGCCGCCCGTCAGGCAGCCGATTCCCCGATATACCGTTCACGCAGACGCCGCTCGACGACGAAACGGACCGTCAGCGGAAGCGCCGCCGCCAGGAAGATGAGACCGCAACCGAACCATTCCCGGCCGCTCAGCCGCTCCCCCAGCACCAACAGGCCGGCCAACAGGCTCCAGACCGGGTCGAGCGTATAGATCAGCCCCGCCCTGGTCGGGGTGGTGTAGCGTTGAAAGGCGTTCTGCATGGTGAAGCAGACCACAGTCGGGAAGATGGCGCAATAGACAACGGTGCCGATGGTCGGCAACGAGATACCGAGGGAAGGAAGGGGGGTGGCCAGTGCTGCCAGCCCGGCCATCAAGGCCACGACGGCGAATTGCACCAGCGATACCAGGTAGACGTCCTCGTCCCGCAGCACCTTGGAGACCGCGATGATCTGCACGGCAATGAAGAGGGCGCAGACCGTCGAGATCAGGTCACCCCTGTTGAACCCGGCACCGCCGCCGGTGGCCAGCAGCCAGATACCCGTCACCGCCAGGGCGATCCCTGCCAGGTTCAACCGGCCGATCCGATCTTGCCAGATCAGCTTGCCGATCAGGGGGATGAACAGGACGAACAGATTGTTCAGGATGCCGGCCCGGGAGATGCTCGTGCCGCTGACGCCGTAGACGAAGCTCAGGTTGGTGACCCCCAGCGTAAGGCCGACGATGGCGCCGCGACGGAGGATCTCGCGGTTGAGTGCCTGAAGCCGACCGGCACATACGACGAGCATGATGATGGTCGCCAAGGCGAAGCGGCTGAAGACGAAGAGGACCGGCGGCAGTTCCCGTAACCCCAGCTTGGTGAAGAGAAAGCTCCCTCCCCAGAACACCGTGGTCAGGATGAGGAAAAAATGGACCTTGGCGGACGATACCGGTTGCTGTTCCGCATGTGTGATCATGGGACGGTTGTACCAGACTCTTTCTGCCATTGCCAAACCTTTTGACTTTCCCTGGCCGAGGGCAATATAGTTCCTCCATGCACACCGTTTCACTGGAACAAGCGACAACCTACGACTACCCGGACCTGCGGAGGGCCATGGAGCGCCTGCTGGCGCCACTGGGGGGGATGGCAGCCTTTGTCCGGCCGGGTGAGCGGGTGCTCCTCAAGCCGAACATGCTCTCCGCCAAGCCGCCCGAGGCGGCGGTGACGACCCATCCGGCCGTGCTGCGGGCCGTCATCGAGCTGGTCAAGGAGGCCGGCGCCATACCCCTGGTGGGGGATTCGCCGGGCATTGGCGGCATCAGACGGGTGGCGGAGCGCTCCGGCATGCTGGCCGTGGTGGAGGAGACCGGGGCCACCCTGGTGCCGTTCGAAGAGATCAGGGAGACAACGGGACGCGGCACCTTCCGGCGTTTCGCCCTGGCGGCACCCTACCTGGACGCGGACCGGGTCATCAACCTCCCCAAGCTCAAGACCCATGAGATGATGACCATGACCTGCGCCGTGAAGAACCTGTTCGGCGCCGTGGTGGGGGCGGAAAAGCCGGCCTGGCACCTGCAGGCCGGTGCCGACCGGGAGCTGTTCGCCCGGATGCTCCTGGAGATCTACCTGCTCCGCCCCCCGGACCTGACCATCGTGGATGCCGTGGTCGCCATGGAGGGGAACGGTCCGGCCAGCGGCGACCCGCGTCAGGTGGGGCTCCTCATGGCCGGGGCCAATGCCGTGGCGGTGGATGTGATTGCCGCCGAGATCGCCGGCATCCCGAAAAAACTCCTGTTCGTGGAACGCCAGGCCGAGAGGCTGGGGATTGCGGGCGTTGACCGGACGGAAATAGAGACGGTCGGGACCTCGCTGGACGAGATCGGGGTGCGGCCGTTTCTTCTCCCCCCACTGGCCGATGTCCAGTTCGGCCTGCCCCGCTTTCTGCGGGAGCGTCTGCGCCATCACCTGACCACCCGGCCGGTAGCGATGCCGGAGAAATGCCGCCTTTGTGGCATCTGCCGGGATGCCTGCCCGCCGGGTGCCATGACGATCGAAGGTGGCCGGCTGCTGATCGACTACCGCCGCTGCATCCGCTGCTTCTGTTGCCGCGAACTCTGTCCGGATGCCGCGTTGACGGTGCGTGAGGGGATTGTTCTCAAACTACTGAAGCGCCTCATGTGAAATATTTGGCAGGCCAGGTTGACAAGGGGCGGGGGGATGATTACACTGAAACTACCTCGAGGCACTTACGTAGAAGGGGAATTCCCGGAAAGGAGAAGCTCGATAAATGTGGACTCAAACTTTCATGCTTCGCCCGGTAACCCGCTGTAAAGAGGGTTGCCCTAGTTAGCCCGCCGGTTTAGTCGGCGGGCGGACCCCCCAAGGCCCCCTGGTTAACACCGATCAGGGGGCTTTTCTTTTGTCCTGAACTTCCTTTCGTGATATGCGTTGCGATCATTGCCGTTTAAATGCTGTCAACGTAACCGTCAGCGGTGCGTTACTTGTTGAAAGACGTTTCTCTGAGGGGTTATATGCGGAAATTCATCGTGTTGGCTGTCGTTATCCTGGCGGCTGGCGGCATTGCCTTTTTTGCCTTCGGGAAGAAACAGCCCGAGTCGAGCTACAAGACCGCCAAGGTGGAGAGGGGAAGCATTGTTTCGTCCGTCGCCGCCACCGGCAACCTGGCGGCGGTGGTGACGGTCCAGGTAGGCACCCAGGTTTCCGGCACCATTCAGCGGCTTTTCGCCGACTTCAATTCGCCGGTAAAAAAGGGACAGGTCATAGCCCAGATCGATTCATCCCTCTTCGCGGCCCAGGTTGAGCAGACCCGGGGGAACTTTCTCAATGCCCAGGCCTCACTGCAGAAGACAAAGGCCGAGCTGACCGATGCGAAGCGGAACCTGGAGCGGAACCGCCAACTCTTGAAGGAAGGGATCATTTCCCAGGGCGATTACGATACGGCGGAAAACAGGTACGAACAGGCAGCTGCCACGGTCAAGGCCGCCGAGGGGAGCGTGGTCCAGACCGGGGGCTCCTATCGGCAGGCCCAGACCAATCTCCGCTATGCCACCATCAGGTCGCCGGTGGATGGGATCGTGGTTTCCCGCACCGTGGATGTGGGGCAGACCGTGGCCGCCTCGTTCCAGACCCCGACCCTCTTCACCATTGCCCAGGACCTGACCAAGATGCAGATCGAGGTGAGCGTGGACGAAGCGGACATCAGCCGGGTCCGGCTCGGGCAGAAGGCGAGCTTCAACGTTGATGCCTACCCGGAGCAGATCTTTGCCGGTAAGGTGGTGCAGGTGCGCAGCGCCCCGATCATCACCCAGAACGTGGTCACCTACGTTGTGGTGGTGAACGTGGACAACGCCGGGCTCAAGCTCAAACCGGGGATGACCGCCAATGTGAACATCGAGGTTGCCAGAAAGGACGATGTGCTCAAGCTGCCGCCGGCAGCGCTGCGCTTCAAGCAGAAACTGAAAGAGGGGGAGGCGAAGGAGTCACGACAGGGTGCGACTGGCAACGGCAAGCCGCAAGGCCGACGGGACAAGGGGCAGCAGGTTTACGTGCTGAAAGAGGGAAAACCGGTTGCCGTACCGGTGAAGACCGGTATCGGCAACAATAGCGGTATCGAGCTGGTGGATGGCCCGCTGAAGGAAGGTGACGAGGTGATCATCGAACAACAGAGTGGCGATTCCGGCAAGAAGAAGTCGGGCATGGGCAGTCCCATGGGACGGCCGTTCTAAGATGGCCAGCGTCATTGCCCTTTCCGATATCCGTCGGGTCTTTACCATGGGCGACCAGCAGTTCGAGGCCCTCAAGGGGATTTCGTTCGCCGTCGAAACGGGCGAATTCGTCGCCATCATGGGGGCATCCGGAAGCGGCAAATCCACCTGCATGAACATTCTCGGCTGCCTCGACCGTCCAACCGCCGGGGCCTATCTCCTGGACAGCCTCGAAGTGGGAGGGATGTCACCGGATCAACTGGCGGCCATCCGCAACAGGAAGCTGGGCTTCGTCTTCCAGGGGTTCAACCTGCTGGCCCGCACCCCGGCACTGGAGAACGTGGAACTTCCCCTGATCTATGCCGGCATTCACGCCAAAGAGCGTCACGTCAGGGCGCTGGCTGCCCTGGAGCAGGTGGGGCTCGCCGGCAAGGAGAACAATCACCCCTCCCAGCTCTCCGGCGGCCAGCAGCAGCGGGTGGCCATTGCCCGGGCACTGGTCAACAGCCCAGCGGTCATCCTCGCCGACGAACCGACCGGCAACCTGGACAGCGCCACCAGCGACGAGATCATGCAGCTGTTCACCCGTCTCAACCAGCAGGGGATCACCATCATCATGGTCACCCACGAGCACGACGTGGCAGCCCACGCAGGACGGCAGATCACGTTCCGTGACGGAAAAATCATCGGGGATACGAAGAGCTGATGAACTTTCTCCAAACCCTGAAAATTGCGCTTCGCGCCCTGCGTACCAACAAAATGCGCTCGTTTCTCACCATGCTGGGGATCATCATCGGCATTGCCGCGGTCATTGCCATGATGGCGGTAGGTTCCGGCGCCAGCTACGTAATTTCCCAGCAGATCGCCAGCATCGGCTCCAACATCATCCTGATCATCCCCGGCTCCACCACCAGTGGGGGGTTGCGTTCCGGCACCGGCGGCGCCCAGACCCTTACCAGCGACGATGTCAAGGCGATTCAGGCCGAATGCCCGTCGGTCGAGTCGGGCGCCCCGACGATCCGTACGTCAGGCCCGGTGGTCTACGGCAACATGAACTGGTCAACCATCATCATGGGGACGACGCCGGAGATGTTCGATATTCGCGAATGGGTGGTGGCCAGCGGACGGAGCATCAGCCAGCAGGATAATGACGGTGCCGCCAAGGTCTGTCTGCTGGGCGAAACGGTGGCGGAGAACCTGTTTGGGGGGGACGATCCGGTGGGGAAAATCGTCCGGATCAAAAAGGTTCCCTTCACCGTGATCGGCCTGCTTGATCACAAGGGACAGTCGCCCCAGGGGCAGGACCAGGACGATACCGTGTTCGTGCCGCTCAGGACGGCGCAGCGCAATCTGGTCCGCTCCCAGTTCATCAATTCGGTCGGTGCGGTCATGGTGAAGGCCCGCAGCAAGGAGTTGCTGGCAAAGGCCGAGGAAGAAGTCCAGTCGCTGCTGGATCAGCGCCACCGGATCGCCAGTGGCAAGGAACGGGACTACTCCACCCGCAACCTTTCCGAGATCCTTGCCGTGGCCGAGCAGTCGTCCAAGGCGATGTCGCTCCTGCTCGGTGCCGTGGCGTCCATCTCGCTGGTTGTCGGGGGAATCGGCATCATGAACATCATGTTGGTATCGGTGACGGAACGGACCCGCGAGATCGGCATCCGGATGGCCATCGGTGCCCGCAGGAACGACATCCTGCTGCAGTTCATGACCGAGGCAGTACTGCTCACCATGATCGGTGGCATCATCGGCATTCTGCTCGGCGCCGGTGGGGCCGGTATCGTCTCTAAAATCCTCGAATGGCCGACCCTCATCTCGGTCAAATCAATCACCATTGCCGTGGTCTTCTCCGCCGCCGTTGGTATCTTCTTTGGCTTCTACCCGGCGAGAAAGGCGGCAAACCTGAATCCCATCGACGCGCTGCGTTACGAATGATCCCGGATTCTGCCGACGATTGCGCCGACAATTTTCGTTGGTGTGAGTCTGTGACGAATATCAGCGCTGGTTGGCGAGGAGTTCGAACGCCCGTTTCACCCGCGAAACGATACGAATCGGCTGGACCGGCTTGGCGATGAAGTCGTGGAACCCTGCTGCCAGGGCCTTTTGTTCCTCTTCCGGCGAGGCCTTGGAGGTGAGGAGGATGACCGGGATCGAGGCGGTTACCTGGTTTCCCTTCAGTGCGCGCAGCATGCCGAAACCGTCCATACGGGGCATCACCGAATCGCAGATGATCAGGTCGGGGTGCTGTTCGAGGGCCAGTTTCAGCCCCTCGATGCCGTCGTGGCCCTGGATGACGCTGTACCCCTCCTTTTCCAGCGCCACCTGGACCACCGTGGCAATCGGCTGGGAGTCTTCCACCACCAGTACCAGCCGCTGGGCGAACTGTTTCGGCGCCTCCTCTTCCAGATAGTACTCCTTGATGGCGGCTATGATCTCCTCTGTCGGGGCAATGGCGGTGACAATCTTCATCCCGAGTTTTTTTGCCAGGTAATCGAAAGTGTCGCTGTCAAAGGGGTTGGCAACGGCCAGTGCCAGCACGCCATCCTTCGCCATCAGGGGGAAGATGGTCTTCTGGAGGGCTTGGTCTGCGGGAATGAGGTCGAACAGCTCCCGCGGAAAGAGGTTGCCGCGAATCCTGCGAACCAGCTTCATGCCGAACTGGGTGGCCAGCGCGCTGGCCAACTCCTCGCCGGTGATCACCCCCATCTCCTCAAGCACGGTTCCAAGCCGGCTGCCGCTACCCTTTTGCCGCACCAGAGCCCGCTCCAGGGTCTTGTCGGTGATGATTCCCGCCTCTACCAGCAGTTCTCCCAGCTGTTTCTTTTGTGACATGACGCCCTCGCAGGAATGGAAAAACGATCTACCTATTTAATTATCGGTAGCAGGGACCAAAATTTAAATAAATCAAAGGGGATTTATCTAGAGAAACCAGCTGACCGTGGAGCAGAGGCGCTCCAGCAGACGGATGAACCACCCTCTCCGCTCGTGCTCATCCAGGCGGATCCGCCGGGAGAGGGCGAGATCGGTGGCAAACATGGCCGCGGCCTGACGACCGAACTCGTGGCTGTCGACGATGACATTCACCTCGTAATTACGGTGGAAGCTGCGCTGGTCGAGGTTTGCCGAGCCGATGACCGACCAGTAGTCGTCGATCAGCATGACCTTGGCGTGGAGCATGGTCTTTTCCCGCTCATAGATCTCGATACCGGCCTTGAGGAGTGGAGCATAACTGCTGCGGCTGACCAGTCTGACCAGGGGGACGTCGCTGCGGGCCGGGAGCATGAGCTGGATACGGATGCCTCGGCGGGCGGCGCGGAGCAGGCTGCGCACCACTCGGGGGCCGGGAATGAAGTATGGGTTGGCGATCCGGATGATGCTGGTGGCGCCGGCGATGGCCATCCGGAAGGCACTCCGGATATACGACCGGGTGTGGTGCGGCCCGCCGCTGACTATCAACACCTGGTCCCTGCCGGCCCATGGTTGGGCAACCTCCGGTGTTGTGAGCGGTTTCGTGCCGGTTTCGTCCACCCAACTTTCCAGAAACAGCCGCTGCAGCTGACGGGCCGCCGGACCGTCCAGCGACAGCGCCACATCACGCCATCGTCCATGGTCCTCGCCGAAGCCGTCGTATTCGTCGGCAATGTTCATCCCGCCGACAAAGGCCAGCCGACCGTCTATGATGGCCATTTTCCGGTGGTCCCGTTTGTCGAACCAGGCAATCCCACGGCGAAATGGGGGGGGATTGAACGGTGCGCAGCAAACCCCGCCTTTTTCGAGCTTCCGGAAGTAGGCGTTAGGGGTTTCAAAGCTGCCGATGTAGTCGTACAGCAGCAGTACCTGCACCCCGCGGCCGGCGGCGGCAAGCAACCGCTCGGCCAGGCGCCGGCCGGTAGAGTCGTCGCGGACGATGTAGAACTCCAGGCAGATGCTCTCCCGGGCCTCGTCCAGAGCAGAGAACAAGGTTGGAAAGAACTCTCCGCCGTGGGGAATCAGGGAGACGAGGTTGCCCGGAGAAAACAGTGCCTCGGTGCTGCGCCGGAAGCGGCGAAAGAACCGGTGGGAGCGGAGAAATCTATGGCTGCGGGGGCGTCTGATGCGGGACATACCTTGACCATTCTGCCGGCGAGGGGTGGGTTAAAAGGTCGCCGGCCGCTTGGTTCAGCGGCCGGCCGGGAAAAGAAGGGACGCTACAACGAATCCATTTAGGCAGCGATAACTTCCGTTACCCCTGGTACCTTTTCCTTCAGGGTGCGCTCGATCCCCATCTTCAGGGTCATGGTGGACATGGGGCAGTGGCCGCAGGCGCCCACCAGCTTTACCTTGACAACCCCCTCCGGGCTTACGTCAACCAGTTCCACGTCGCCGCCATCGGCCTGCAGCGCGGGGCGGACCAGATCCAGTACTTTTTTCACTTCTTCGATCATAACTTCCTCCTTGGTGGTGCTTGCGTGTGAATATCCGGCGGTAACGACCGCCGGCTAGCGGGACTCCTTCGCCGGCAGGCCCGGTGTGGTCAGGGTGAAGGGGTCGAGCAGGCTGTTAAGTGTCCTGGCATCCAGAAGGCCGCGTTCGACGATGACCTCGCGGATGCTCCGGCCGGTAGCGACCGCCTCCTTGGCAACCTCGGCCGCTGCGGCGTAGCCGATGGCCGGGGCCAGGATGGTGGCCAGTCCCACCGACTCCTCCATGTACTGGCGACACCGGTCGCTGTTGGCGGAAATCCCCCGGACGCAGCCGGTGGTGAACTTCTGGATACAGTTGGTCAGGATTTCCAGCGAAAAGAGCAGGTTATAGGCGATGACCGGCATCATGACGTTCAGTTCCAACTGCCCGGCCTGGGCTGCCATGGTGACCACTGTGTCGGCGCCGATCACCTGGAAGCCGACCATGTCAATGACCTCTGCCATGACCGGGTTCACCTTGCCGGGCATGATGGAGGAGCCGGGCTGGACCGGCGGCAGGGTGATCTCGTTCATGCCGGTGCGTGGGCCGGAGGCCAGGAGGCGCAGATCGTTGGCGATCCTGATCAGGTTGACGGCCAGCCCCTTCAGGCTGCTGCTTAAGGAGACGAACGGGTCCATGTTCTGGGTGGTTTCCACCAGATTGGCCGACCTGACCAGCGGGTAGTCGGCGGCATGGGACAGCTCCGCCACTATCTGATCGATGTACTGCTCCTCCGCATTCAGGCCGGTACCGACGGCAGTGCCACCGATGCCCAGTTCGCACAGGGCCGGGCGGCACTGCTCGATACCGCCCAGGTTCCTGCCGATGGCCAGGGCATAGGCGGCGAACTCCTGGCCGAGGCGGATCGGTACCGCATCCTGCAGATGGGTCCGGCCGGACTTGACGATCTGGTCGAAGACGATCCCCTTGGCATCCAGGGCGTCACGCAGTCCGGAGACGGCCGGGGCGAGCCGGTCGAGGAGACGCAGACAGGCAAGGCGCATGGCTGTCGGAAAGACATCGTTGGTCGACTGGGCCATGTTGACATGGTCGTTGGGGTGGGTCCGGGAGTAGTCGCCCCGGCTTCCTCCCAGCAGTTCCGCTGCCCGGTTGGCCAGCACCTCGTTGACGTTCATGTTGTGGGAGGTGCCGGCGCCGGCCTGGAACGGGTCGACCACGAACTGGTCGTCGAACTTTCCGGCCAAAGCCTCGTCGGCGGCCCGGATGATGGCCCGGCCGATGTCGGCAGGGAGGCGGCCGGTGGCCATGTTGGCCCGGGCGGCACACTGCTTGATGAGGAGCGTGGCCCACACCAGCGCCCGGTGGGGCTTCAGGCCGGAGATTGGGAAGTTGGCCACTGCCCGGGCGGTCTGCGCCCCGAAATAGGCATCGGCCGGCAGTTCCACCGGGCCCATGGTATCCCTTTCCAGTCGTGTGGCCATGATACTCCCCGCCTTTCGCCTACTTCCGCCCCTTGAGGGCAGCGTACTGCTCGTCGATTACCCGCAGATGCTCCACCTCTTCGTTCCTGAGGGTCTCCAGCATCTGCCTGCCGTCGGGATCGGTGGTCTTTGCCAGGAGTTCCTCGTAGTAGGCGATCCCCTTCTGTTCGATATCCCGGGCGATCTGCAGCGCCTCCCGGTCGTCGGTGGTATAGGTGACATGCGGGGCGCCGGCAGCATCCGGTTCCAGTTCGATGGTGGTGCCGCCGTAGAAGACCCAGCGTCCGCTCTCGTGAAGCGAGGTGCAGAGCTCGTTCAGTTTCAGGTAGTGCCCCTCTTCGGTCTTTGCCAGCCAGCGGAAGATCCGTTTGCCGGCCGGGTCGAAGGTCTTGTGCTCCGCCTTGGTATAGAAGTCGAACGTCTCCTTTTCCATCTCCATGGCGCGCATAATGGCGTCCAGTATCTCCTTGCGGTTCTCGCTCATACAGCCTCCTTCTTCAGATGATCGTGCAGGGTCAGCAGTTCATCGACGCTTCTGCTGAGGAAAACCCGGCTTCCCAGGCTTTCGGGGAGGCGCAGGTCGATGTCGTAGCGGTCGCCGACAAACAGGCACTCGTTGGCTTCGGCGCCGATGACGGCCAGGTGGCGTTGAAGGGTCTCCCGGTCGGGTTTGGGGCGCCAGGTGTCCTCGATGGTGAAGGTGTGACGGAACACGTCCGGCAGTCCGAGCGTCCGCACGATCCGGTCGGTCAGGAACCGGTTGTTGTTGGTGTAAATGTAGAGCCCGTACTGTCCGGCAAGGGCGCTGAGCAGCTCGTTTACCCGATTGTCCGGGACGATGAGGGCGGCCGGGTCGATCTCTTCGGCAAAGTGGCGGTGCAGGTCGGGCAGGTCGCCGCCGAGCTCCCGGCAGGTGCCGCTCAGCGGGGTGCCCCAGCCCGTGGCCGCGGTAAGCCGCTCCTTGGTCGACCGGATCAGCCGGTCCGCCTCCTCCATGGTTACAGACCTCAGACCGGCAATGTAGCGGCAGGCCGACTGGTGGATGGCCTGGGCCAGCTCATGATCGACATAGAGGGTGCCGTCCAGGTCGAAAACAATGGTGGTCAGTTGTTGCGCCATGATGCCGTCAGCTCCTCGCCGGGTGCGGTCAGTGCCCGGATGATCCCAGTCTATCAGGCGTGGGGGCAGGTGTCAAAGGGCGCGGGCCCAGTCGCCGAGGCAGAGCAGACGCGGGTTGGACACCCCCTTGGCCTGGACCAGCACCTTGAAGGTGTCACCCATGCCGCCGTCCGGGAGCGTCAGTTTTTTCAGGGCCAGCCGGTCCTTGATCGCCTCGGCTTCGCTGGTTGCTCCTGCTTCCAGACTGGCCAGCTCCTGCATCATGCCGGTGGCCATGAGGAAGCGGTACTGCTCGCCATACCAGACCGTGCTGAGCCCGACCTCTTCGCCGAAACGGGAGAGGGTGGTGAAGTCCACATGGGCGGTCATGTCCTGGAGGCCGACCCGGATATAGGGATTTTCTTCAACGGTATGGCGGTAGTAGCAGAGGAGGGTGCCGTTCTTGCGCATCGGGCCGTACAGTTCCTGCGCCAGGTAGCCGTAGTCGATGGTGAGGACAAAGCCCCTTTCCAGGGAGTTGGCTACAGCGGTGAGCCAGTCGAGGGCTGCCAGTCTGATCTCCGCCCGCTGACCTGTGCCGAGGGTGGCCCCGATCCGCTCCAGGTAACTGGTCAGGGCTGGTGTCGACGGGGGGGCCAGGACCTCCCGGAACTCCTCGCCGTCGGCGGTGACAAATACCTCCCGCACTCCTTCGTCGGTCATCTCCACCAGGTGGGCCGGCAGGGCATCCACCAGTTCGTTGGAGACCAGGCAGCCGGTGAAGGTGACGGCGCCGGTGGTCAGTTCCTGGGGACTGCTCCAGGCCAGGCGCGCCGCGTGTTCCTTGAGCAGCGCCTGTTGTGCCTCCCGCAGGGAGGGTTCCTTTTCGATCAGGCGGTAGGTGACGGTTCGGTAGAGCTCCGGCTCCAGGTCCCGGATGCCGTCCATGATGTCGCAGGCCAGGCGGCCGCCCCCCGCCCCCATCTCCACGACCTGAAAGGTGTCGGGCCGTCCGAGTTCCTGCCACATCCGGCAGATTTCGCGGGCCAGAAGCCGGCCGAACAGGGCGTGGACATTGCTGCTGGTGTAAAAATCACCCTCGGCGCCCACCTTGCGGCCGGGGGAGGTGTAGTAGCCGAGTCCCGGCTCATAGAGGCAGGCCTCCATGAACCGGGCAAAGGTCAGGGGGCCGTTCTGTCGTATCCGGGCCAGCAGTAGCTGCCGCAGGACGCTATCATCATTATTCATGAGGGGGCTCCAGAGAAAACTACTGTATAGTGCACGGCCAGCTATTTGTCAACGACGGCTCACGTTGCGGATTGATAGCAGCTTGCCAGCCGGCCGGCGATAGTGCGCACTTCCTCGCGCAGTTCCGCCGGTGCCAGCACCTCGGCCTGGTCGCCGTAGGAGAGAATCCAGGAGAGCATCTCCATCCGTCCGCCGGCCAGCAGGGAAAGGGTAACGCTGCCGTCCGGACCGGCATGCAGTTCCTGGCTCGGGTGCCAGACCCGGTCCCGGACGGCATGGGCGATGGCCGGTGAAAATCTCACCGTGAGGGGGATCGACTCTTCCCGCACGATCCCGAATGCCCGTTGCAAATGCTCCTCGGGGGAGAACTCCGCCGGGATCTCGAACCGTTCCCGTGAAATCTCAACCCCCTTGATCCGCTCCACGGCAAAGGTCCTGAGGGCCTTGCGGTTGTGGGCGTAGGCGATCAGGTAGAGCCCACCCTTGTAGAGCATGACCGTGTACGGGTCGATCCGGTAGGTGGTTGCCCTTTTCTTTCCGGGAGCGCGGTACAGGAGGGTGGCCCGGTACTGGTGGATGAGGGCATCCTGCAGGGTGCGGAGGATGTCGTGGAACGGGCGGTAGTAGATCGG
>JAJZTK010000111.1 GCA_021849045.1 Deltaproteobacteria bacterium
AGGAGATCTATCTTCAGAGCGAGAAGGACTGGAATATCCTCGTCAAGAACAACAAGGGGCAGACCGTCGGCAACAACGAGACGCTGACGGTGAAGAGCAGCCGCTCCAAGAGTATCGGGGGGAGCCAGAACGAGACGGTGGGAGGCGACAGCACGGTGTCCGTGACCGGCGCCCTGTCAGAGACGGCCCGTGAGATCACCCTCACGGCTCAGTCTAAAATCACCCTCGTTTGCGGTGGGAGCACCATCGTCGTGGAGCCTTCGGGCGTAACGATCAAGGGTGCGACCATCAACATGAATTGACAATTCAATCGAACTACCAGGAGCTTAGATATGCTGTATCGGATGCAGGAGGGAACCCTCACCCTTGACGGGGAGTGGCAGGATAAGAGCGTGAATGTGCTGGTGCCGCAGGGGATGTCGCAGGGGATGAATCTCGTGGTATCCCGTGATGTGCTGCCGCCGGGGATGGGGCTTTCGGACTATCTCCGACAGCAGAAGAAGGTGTTTCAGGATGAGCTTGCCGCTTTCCGGTTCCGTGCCGATGAGCCAGCCGAGATTGACGGGCGCCACGGGTCCCTGCTGGAATTCGAGTGGGACAATCAGGGGAGCCTCGTGCATCAGCTGATGGTGGTCATTCAGGATAAGGAGCAGGTCCTGAGCATGACCGCCACGGCTCCGGGGGGGATAGACGACACGGTGCGCCAAGTGATGCTCGCGGCAATGCGGAGCTTCACCTTTGCCGAAACCGCCGGGACTGCCCCGTGAGCGAGGCGGCAGCGCAACAGCCCGAGGCATCGGCGGACCAGAAGCTGGCGGAGCTGGCCGGCAGAAAGAGCAATGCCGGAACCGTCCGGGCCATCGAGACCGGCGGGCATGTGGCCAGCACCGCTATCGGCGGCGCCCTGATCGCCAAGGGTGCGGTAGGGGCCTTCAGCGCCGGCGGCTCTTCTGCCGCCGCCTGTTTCGTGGCACCGCTGGCGGCGGGAATGATCGGCGTCATGGCCGGGGCCGCCCTTGCCGAGAAACTGGGTGCGGCCGATCGCCTCGTCGATCTGCTGGGGCAGCCCCGGCGGGCCGGCCGAGGACCGCAGCCGGCGGTGATCGGGCACAAGGTCGCCCACAGTCGCGCCTTTGCCGGCGCCCTGGCCGGACTGCTGGCAGGGGTTGCGGTGGGGGCCGCCGTTGGGTTCGCAGTGGCGGCCACCGTGGCGTCGGGAGGACTTCTTGCCCCCATTGCCATTGGTGCGGCGGCCGGTCTTTCCGGCGGCTTCGTCGGCGCCATGATTGCCGGTGCCGGCGCCAAGATGGCCAATGTGACCGGGGCCATTCTCAGCGGCTCCCCCAATGTATTCTTCGAGGGAAAGCCGGTGGCGCGGGTGACCGACAAGGTCTCTTGCAGCAAGGAGTCCGCGCCCGGCGCCATCATTGAAGGAAGCACGAAAATATTCGTCAACGGCCTCCCCCTGGCACGGATCGGCCACAAGATATCCTGTTCCGCCGTAGTTCAGGAGGGGTGCACCACCATCTTCGCCGACGACACAACCGGTCAGTACGGTGAGCCGGATGCGGACATGTCGGTGCTGGAGCAGTCGATCCTCTCCATGGCCGAAGTGGGGCTTTCCCTCGGCGCCATCCGGTTCAGAAGTTCCAAACTCGGCAAAAAGACCCTCGGTGAGCCCATCGACCCTTCGACCGGCGATTACGTAGACACCCGCACCGATTTCGAGTACCCGAGCGTCCTTCCATTGCGGCTCACCCGCACCTATTCCGGCAAGGAGCCGGTCGAGGGGCTCCTGGGCAGCCGCTGGATTTGCAACTGGTCGCCGCAACTCGTGTTCGACCGTGCCAAGCGCACCGCCGACCTAATCGACGCCGACGGCGACGGTCTCACCTTTTCCCTCGGCATGGGGGAGAAATTCACCGCCCGCCACCTGAAGGCCCCCCACTACCGGCTTTCGGGCACCATCGAATCGGCCCGGCTCTTCGACACCCGCACCCAGCAGACCCTTGTTTTCACCATGTCGGAAGACTCCGCCACCGGCATCCTCACCGCTATCGAAGACCGGAACGGCAACC
The DNA here is from genome assembly GCA_021849045.1 of Deltaproteobacteria bacterium. Lineage (GTDB taxonomy): Bacteria > Desulfobacterota > Desulfuromonadia > Geobacterales > DSM-12255 > Geomobilibacter. The sequence goes on from JAJZTK010000111.1 coordinate 2,079, forward strand.
GTATCGACTTCCGCTACGACAAGGGGCATCTGCGTCGCGTCATCCACTCTGACGGCGTTGCCTTCAGCGTCAGGACCACCCCCGAAGGCCTCATCGAATCGGTTGCCATGGAGGGGGATTCGATTCCCGTAGTCCATTACCGCTACGATGACGGCGGGAGGCTCGCCGATGTCCATGGCCGATTCACCGGGGAGTTCCACTACACCTACACTGGCGAAGGATGGCTGAAACAGTGGCGGGACAGCGGCCCCACCCGGGTCGAGTTCGAGTACGACGCGACGGGGCGGGTCATTGCCACCCGCACCCCCGATGGGCTTTACAACGACCGGTTCATCTACTCCCTCGACGAGCGGAAAACCGAGTACATCGACGCCACCGGCGCCCATAGTGTTTATTTTTTCAACGAAAACAACCTTCTCATCCGCGAGGAGGATCCCCTCGGCAACGTCACCGAGCAGACCTTCGACGGGCTCGAACGGAGACTCGCCACCACCGACCCCCTGGGTCGCGTCACCACCTACGACTACGACACCCTCGGGCAGATGGTCGCCGAGACCGACGGCACCGGCCGCACCACCCGCTGCAGCCATGACCGTGACGGGATCCTTACGGGCATTCAGCATCCGGACGGCAGCATGTCCGTGTGGGAGTACGACAGCCGGGGCAACGTCACCCTCGCCATGGGCACCGACCGCGTCATCCATCGTTACGCCTACGATGAAACGGGGCGGCTGGTCTCCGAAACCGCCCCCGACGGCGCGGAGACAAAGTGGGAATACGACCGCCGGGGGCGGCTCACCGGCTGCATCGATCCCCTGGGGCACCGCACCGCCATCGAGCAGGACCGGTGGGGCCGCATCCTCAGAACCACTGACGCGGCGGGGCACCCCACCCGCTACCTCTACGAGCCCGGCCCCGACAACCTCCGCGAGGACTTGAGCGCCGTCATCCACCCCGACGGCGGCACCGAGCGCTACGCCTATGACGCCGAAGGGCAGATCGCCCTCCACACCGGCGCCGAAGGGCAGGCGACCAAGTACCGCCACGGCGCCTTCGACCTCTTGCGCAGCATCACCGACCCGGCCGGCCACGGCACTTCCCTCGACTACGACGGCGCCGCTCGCCTCGTACGGGTCACCAACGCCAAAGGCCAGCACTGGAGCTACGGGTATGACGCCGCCGGGCGGCTGCGGCACGAAACCGACTGGGCCGGACGCCAGACCGCCTACACCCGCGACCCCCTCGGACGGGTAACGGCCAAGCGCCTCCCCGACGGCTCCGAACACCGCATCGTCTGGGATGGCCATGACCGCGTCGCCGCCATCGAAACCGCCGACAGCCGCATCGGCTACGAGTACGACGCAAGCGACCGCCTGATCCGCGCCGCCACCTGGGCACCCGGCAGCGACACGCCGGAAACCGACCTCACCTTCACCTACGATGACCGGGGCCGCCTCGTAGCCGAGACCCAGAACGGCATCACCATCGACTACACCCGGGACGAGGCCGGCCGCTGCACCGGCCGCACGACACCAAGCGGCGCCACCGAGCTCACCTTCGACCCCGCCGGCCTCCTCGCTGAATACACCACCAATGGCCACGCCGTGAGCTTCCGGCGCAACCTTCTCGGCCTCGAAACCGAGCGGTCGCTTCGGGGGGACGATGAGCGCGAGCGCTTCGCCCTGGCCCAAAGCCACGACCCCTGCGGCCGGCTCAGGGAGCAGGTGGCCGGGCGCCTGCGAAACCTCGCCCAGCCCTTCGGGACTGCGGAGCTCTCCCGCCGCTACCGCTGGGACAAATCCTCCCGGCTTGTGGGGGTCGACGACACCATTCGCGGCAGCGCCCGCTACACCTACGACCCCCGCGACCAGGTGACCGGCGTCCAGCGCCGCAAGGGGCTCAACCCGGCCACCACCGAGCGCTACCACTATGACGCCATAAAAAACCTTACCTATACCCCCCACCGGCAACACCACTACGAGGGGGACGTCGTCACCCGCATCGGCCTCACCTCCTACCGCCACGACAGCCGCGGCCGGGTGGTAGAAAAGACCCACGCCCGCCACGGCTTCCGCCCCCAAACCTGGCGCTACCGGTGGGACGACCTGGACCGGCTGCGGGAAGTCACCACCCCCCAAGGCGAAACCTGGCGCTACACCTACGACGCCTTCGGCCGGCGGGTGAAAAAAGAGTGCCTCGGCAAAGAAAAGAGCGTCACCTACCTCTGGCAGGGGGCCACCCTCGCTGAAGAGCACCGGACCACCGGCACGGAAACCGTCATCCACCGCTGGCACTTCGAGCCGGGCACCTTCATCCCCATTGCCAAGGAGATCGTCGAGCAGGGGGCAAGCAGCATCTACCCCATCGTCACCGACCACCTCGGCACCCCCAAGGAACTCTTCGACGCCGAAGGGGAGTGCGTCTGGCAGGCCGATCACGCCCTGTGGGGGAAAGCGTCAGTCCTGCATCAGCGCCGCAAAGTCGTCAACGGCGAAGAAACCATCTACGGAGAAGTCGACTGCGAGCTCAGATTCCAGAACCAGTGGGAGGACGAAGAGAGCGGTCTTTACTACAACCTGAACCGGTACTATGATCCCGAGAGCGGCCAGTACCTGAGCCAGGACCCGATCCGGCTGGAGGGGGGACTAAGGACCCACGGGTATGTGCATGACCCCATGCAGTGGGTGGATCCGTTGGGGTTGGCGGGGTGTGGTGGGAAGGCATCTGACCATCGATATCGTAAGGCAAACGGGAAAATAGATTTTTATGTAACCCCTAATGGTCAAGCAGTACCTGCCCAATTTCATAGATATGCTAATTCCAAGTTTGCACCAATGCAAGATGCTCGGGCAGGGACTTTGCCAGCTAAACGTGGTGGTACATACGTATCTTTTGATAAAATTGATGATGGCATTGTCGCAAGTGATAAATTGCAAATCCCATATCGCCCTGATTATCGAGTTTCAGGCAATTCATTGGACATCATAGATAAAATGAAGATTCCAAACGGCAAATGGGGTACTGCAGATTATCCGGAACCGTTGACAAAAGATTACAAGATATATGGCCCGGGCAAGGCAACACAAGTCATTGTAGATGGCCCAATACCTGTTGACCCAGGAACAATAACTAAACTGTAACTATTGTAAGGATAATTATGGATCACATAGATATGTTGATAGATGAGATAAAGAGTGTTCTTAAGCATGAGTTGCCACCGCAATATGCAGATAGTTATGATAAATTTGAAGATTTAACAAATAGAGACTTGCTACGAGCGTCTTTTGCAGTTCTAGATGAACTACGTCGCAAAAAAGATTGGCATCCATCATTAAAGCTAGTTGGATTAATCGATCGGTACAAAGCAGTATTTTAAGCGGTAAGTCAAATGTAATGTCTAGATACCATGGGGTCGGGCTCAAATACAAGGAGGCATAACAAGTGAATTCAGGAAGAATTGTAAGTATTGTTCTCTGTCTGGTGATGGTCATTACAATGATGGTAATGGGAGGGTGTAACAACTCATCTTCAAAGGAAAGCTCATTGACCGAGTCGCAAGAATGGGCGCTCGCAATCTCTGCTATTCCCAAGAAAGCCAACGATATGAAGCTGGATGTCCCAGGAGGCGCCGCTGATGTCAAGGACCTTCAAGAGATGCTGAGGAGTGATTGGGAGATTCAAGACCATAAGACTGCTCTCGATGCGATCAAATTCCTCAGGGAGCAAGGCCATCGCGAGGAATTCAATCTCGTGCTGAAGGAGATTTCACAGAGCAATCAGAATGAATTCAACCAACTGGTAAGCAGCTATGCAAACCAGCCCGAGATACAGAAACAACTCCAATTGGTGTACAAGCACAAAGATACCGTAGGCAAAAAAAGCATTATCGCGTGGGACTATTGCCGGCTGGTTTATGTGGCCGAATGTGCCGGCAGAGCTGGGTATCTTACTGAGGATGAAGCCTGGCAGGAAATCATGGCAGCCGCCAAAGTGATTCAGGCAACATTTACATCATGGGAAGAAATGGGCAATAACTACCTGCTGGGGCGTGAATTCTGGGCGGGCAGCAGTGAGCCGACAGTGCTCGTTGCGAGCAAATTTCTTCTCTCAGACCAGAAGAGCCCTTGGGTCAAATTGGCGTGGAATCAGCCGCTGGAGGAAACGGGCAAAGACCAGTCCTGAGACCGCTATGGGGGAGGCCTGGAGTAATCCAGAGAGATATATTCATGGGCAACGCGATCATTCCTGAAATTGCCAAGGATGTAGATTCCCTTAGGGAAGAATTAGCCAGGCAGTTGCCGGATGGTTACAAAATAAAAATCCCACCACTTAACCGCAACTGCCTGCGAGTGGTCAAATCTCTCGGAATCGTCACGGAGATCCATTTGCGGTCCGACAAGATCGTTGTGCATAACGCCATGCCCATGTATGCGGCTCTTGCGACCCTTTGTTGTCTGCCTTTCGGGCTTTATCTCATACTCAAGATGAAGGACGGCGCGGCGCTGCGGTCTCAAGTTCATGGTATTGTTGAACGTACAACCGGCGCCCTCCCTGGAACAACAGAGGCACCCCACCGATGAGATATTTGATGTCTTTTTTTATGCCACGACAACCTCGTTTCGACATGCCAGGCCCGCTGCAACACGTCATCGTATGCGGGATCGAACTGACGGTGGGTGAGGACTTGAAACCCAAAACACTCCAAAGGAGCCATTATGAAAAAGCTGATGGTCGTTTTAACCCTCCTTTTTGCGACGTTGATCACAGTTCCCGCCATGGCGGCCGAAGGCGTGGAGGAGAGCCCCGCAGCCGTGACGGCGCGGCTGTCGGCGACGCTGAAAAAGGGGGACTGGGAGGCCTATTCCCGCCTGATGCATCCGGATGCATTGAGCCGGCTGAAAAATATGTTCGCCCCGCTTGCGGAGTTGCCGGATGCAGAGGAGGTGTTTTCGGCGCTCTTCGGCGTCAAAGGGGCCGAGGAGTTCCGGAAACTGCAGGACCGGGAGGTCTTTGTGCGGCTCATGTCGGGTCTGGAGGAGAGCGTGCCGGGATTCGGCGAGGCGGTGCGCAACCTGGAGATGACGGTGATCGGTCAGGTGCCGGAGGGAAAGGAGCTGATGCACGTGGTTTTCCGGTCGAATACCGCCGTTGACAAGCTCACGGTTTCCAGTACCGACGTGATGACGCTGCGGCGTACGCCCGAGGGGTGGCGTGCCCTGCTGACTGCCAACATCGAGGGGCTCGCGGAGCAACTGCTCTCCTCCATGGACGCGGCGAGTGAGCCGGCGGAGTGACCTCAGAGGCCCCGCGCCTGCCATAAAGCAACCCAAAGGCCGCCTGAATCTCCGGGCGGCCTTTGTCTTTCTCCTTTACTCAAAGCATCCAGCCTGTCCGCTGTGCCAGATATTTCCCGTGTTTCCGGTGAGGGTGGTGGAGCCCTGTTCTGCGGCGGCGGTGCCACGGTCTTGGCCTCATCAAAAATATTGACCTTGCTGGCTGCAAGTGGCTAGAATATAGCGATAAATTCCGGTTGGAGGTGCGCCGTGAGAAAATGTCTCGCCGTTTTTGTTGCCCTGTGGCTGGCCTGGTGTGCAGAGAGTGTTTCGGCGTCCTCCATAGAGTATCAGCCGGAGAGCATATCCATGACCATTCCGGCTGGAGGCGAGGGGCAGTCGCTGGTGAAGGTGACCGTTGCAGGCGATAACCCCTCAACCTTCTATCTGCTCTTCCTGAACAAGCTTGTCGATGGCAACCTTCCCGCTGGCTGGCTGTCATTGTCGCCGTCCATGACATTTGCCTCTGGCGGTTCCAGTGCTTCGATCCTGCTGAGAATCCGCGTCCCGGAGGGGACGGCCAGTGGTGTTTACTCCGGGAAGATGCTGTCGCGGGCGATGGCTTCCCACGACACCGCCTTGGCAGGCAACGGCATCCGCATCGCTGTGACGGTCCCCTCCCAGTGCAGCGGCATTCCGGTCGTCACGCTGGACTCGCTCCAGCCGGAAGTGGTCTGGCCGCCGGATCACGGCATGACCCAGGTGGTGCTGAGCGGAACAGTCCGGATGCCCGAAGGGTGCATGACGGCCGAAGCCGGTTACTCCATCGAGGATGAGTACGGAGTCATGTCGGGGGTCGGAACCGTGCAGCTTGGACCGGGCGGGAGCTTCAGCGCGGCGCTCCCGGTTGAGGCCATGCGCCATGGCCAGGACAAGGACGGCCGCCATTACTCGGTCACGGTCTTTGTAAGGAACGAAGCCGGGACCGGGGCTTCCTTGAGCCGTACGGTGACCGTTCCCCACGACCTTTCGGCCAGGTGATGATGGGATTTCCGGACTGCCGGGGGAGATAAATATCGAAATGCAAAAGGCGGCCTTTTGGCCGCCTTTGCTTTGTGCAGAGGGTAACGGACATCCGAAAGTATTACCTCCGGAATGCGGGATGTTGTTTTACCTCCCCCGGCGTTCTTCTCTCTCCTGCCGTTGCTCTCGTCCGCGACTGGGCTCCTGGGTCTTTTCCCTGTATTGGTACCGTTGCTCCTGCCGCTGCGGCCGCGGCGTCTGCTGGATGGTTCCCTGCTGTGGTCCCTGTCCCTTGAACTGCGGACTTCTCTGCTGTGTTGGGGGGATCTGCGCCGGGGTTCTTATCCGGCGCTCTTCCCTCTGTTGCCGCTGTATGGGTGCCGGCACCCTTTGTTCCATCTGTTGCCGTGGAGCCCTCATTCCGGGGGTGTCCTGCCTCTGCCGTTGGACCGGCGCCGTTACGCCTCTGTCGCCGGGTTGCTGAAAGTGCTGCCGGATCGCCCTGGTGCGCGGCTGGTAACGATAGTGTTCATGGCGTAACGTCCGTTGCTCTTCCATTTGCCGGGGATAGCGGTCTCCCGTGTAATTGCGCTGGTAGACGGGCAGCGGAGCCCGCGCCGGGACGTGCCGGCGATCCCATTTGTTCCATCCTTTCCGGTGATGCTCCCACTCGCGCCCCCAATACTGGCCCCAGCGGGGAGGCGCATTGTGCCGCCATCCTCTGAAATAGGGGGGAGGATACCGGTAGTAGCGTACCGGCACCCGCAAGATGTACAGAGGCACGATTTCCGGTTCCACAAGCCACCATGGGCCGTTGTACCATTCGCTGGCATACCAGTCCTCGTGCCAGAAAACCCAGTAGAGGCCGTCGTAGAAGAAATAGTTTGCCGCTACTTGTGGTGCGTAATAGACGGGATACCCCGGCACCGGCACAAGTTCTGGGTAGAGGGGCAGGTTAATCCCGATGCTGACGTGGGGCAGTCCGATGCCGATGCTGATCTGGGCCGAAACAGGCCTCACCGAGCAGAAGATCAGCATCGTCAGCACGACAATTCCATAATGTAATTTCCGCATATTGTCCTCCGTTTATGCTACGCAGGGTTGTTGGCGGCGCATGCCGAATGGCACGCCGGTATCTTCCGGTGGAAAAGTTACGGCAATGCAGGCGGTTATCTGATGTTTTGGGTGCAACAAGTGTATCGTATGCAGCCGGCCTGTCAAAGAGAGCCTCCGGAGGTGCGTGTCGATACTGCCCCGCCATTATCTCCAACCGGTGCCTGGCGTCGTGTAACTACTCACCATTAACGAATGGCCGCTGACGGAGGTTGACTCCGAACCAGTCCGTGCTGCTTTTATTTCGAAGTATTGGTTGCGGATCGTGTTGGAAGGGGGGCACCTGCAAGGAGTGCGCTTAAGCAATGGCGGGAGGAGATGGTTCCTCCCGCCTTCTCATGTGCGGTTGCGGGGGCAGGTGAGGCTGCCCGGGCGGTGCGGGGAAATCCTTATACCTTGAACTGGCCTACCAGTTGGTCCAGTTCGCGGGAGAGGTCATTGAGCTGTGCCGAGGTGTGGGCGCTGGCATGGGCGCCCCCTGCGGTTTCCTGGGCAACATCCTTGATGCGCTGGATGCTGCCGCTGATTTCCATGGTCGTGGCGGTCTGCTGTTCTGCGGCACAGGCAATCTGACCTACCTGGCCGTTGAGCTGTTCGATTTCCTGCATTATTTCATGGAGTGCGTCGCCCGATTTCGTTGCCTCCCTGGTTCCCGATTCGACTTCCTTGACACCCTCTTCCATGGCGATGACTGCGTTTTTGGTCTCCCCCTGAATTCCCTTGATCATATCCCCGATTTCGCGGGTGGCCTTGGAGGTCCGCTCTGCAAGCGCCCTAACCTCATCGGCGACGACGGCGAAACCGCGCCCCTGCTCGCCGGCACGGGCCGCTTCGATTGCCGCGTTCAGGGCCAGCAGGTTGGTCTGGTCTGCAATGTCGTGAATTGTCATGACAATCTCGCCGATCTGGTCGGAACGGGCCCCAAGTCCCTGGACCGAATCGGCCGATAATTTCACCCGCTGAGCGATCTGGTTCATGACCGCTATGGTGCTTTCCACCATGGCAAATCCCCGTGAAGCCGTTTCCTTCGCGTGGCTCGATGCCTGTGCCGCTGCCTGGCAATTGCCCGCGATCTCGCAGGAGGTGGCGGCCATCTCCTCGCTGGCCGTTGCAACCATCACCGCCTGGGAGGCGACCTCTTCCGCTCCGCCGGCAAGCTGCTCGGCTGTCCGGCTGATCTCAGCCACCGACCCGGTCACGTTTCCGGCTACGGAGGAGGTCCGTGAAATGGTGTCGTGAACCTTGCCGACAAACGTGTTGAACTCCGTGCAGAGCGTGCCCAGTTCGTCGTTGCTATGGTGGTCGAGGCGCTTGGTGAGGTCTCCCTCTCCTTCCGCCACATCCTTCATCATGGCAATAACCTGCCTGAGCGGCTTCATGATCGAGCGGCCGAGCCAGAAGGAAAAAACCACCAGCAGCGTGATGCCGATAATCCCCAGGGCCAGGGAGAATAACTTGATTTTATGGCTGAAAGAATCGTACTGGCTGCTCGCGGCAACGGCGCGTTTATCGAGGGTGTCGGCAACTTTCATCAGATTGATGCTCAGATTGTCGGCCTCCATGGCGATCTCGTCATCAATGTCCATGAGCTCATCTGAGCTTGCACTGCGTTCGATGGCCGGGATCAACTTGTTCTCGAAGAGGGTAATCGTTCCGTGAAATGCCTTGTCGGCGGCGGAAACCATAGTGCTCAGGGCTGCATCGCCTTTCGCCTGTTCGGACAACTGCTGCAGCTTGGCTATCCCTTCGGCCTTTCGGTCCTGCCACCCCTTGGATGAGCTGCTGGCCATCTCCGGGTTGGCTATTGCCTCCAGAATGAAGCGATACAATTTCTCTCCGATTACCTTGGTTTCCTGGGCGGACCTGCTGCGTGCCATGGCGTCGTGGCTCACCACCTGCAAGTGCTCCAGGCGCCCCATGCCGATCCAGTTGCCGGCCACCAGCACCAGAACAACCAAAACTCCCCAGACCATGTTCAAGGTCAGCCGCCTGCCAATACTCACTTCCATCTGAAACACCCCTTTTCCCTCCCGATTGTAAAAAAATTAATTTCAGCAATACTCACCGGCCGTCGACAGGAAAACCGGAAATACGCTGGAGTGAAATGCAAACATATGAATATTCTTACATTTTGCTTAATAAAAAAGATAGCCATTACCTATAGTTATCGGACGGTTAGTTCCAGACTTTAGAGTTTTTTCCAATAAACGGCAGGGGGAGGGCGGTGGGGTTACCAACAGTTCATCGACTTACAGCAGATTATAAGCAGTCAAAAAACGTAGATGCCAAATATATGCTTATAATGATTGATGTTGGAAAAAAGATGGGACCGTAGTCCCATCAAAAATCATTGGCAGATTATTGAAGTGTCGGAGAGCTATTTCTTGCCGGTGGCGGGTTTTACGTAGATTTCCAGAGTCGAGACCTCTCCCGATGAAAGTTTGGGGGGGTAGAGCACGACCTCGGGAACGCTGGTGCCCGGAACGTCGAGGGCGTTCAGGCTGCCGAGCACGGTGTTGCGGGGCACCGCGTAGTTGCGAACAACGCCGCTGGCGTCGGTGACGCTGTAGGCCGCCACCGGATCAAGGCTGAAGCTGAGGCGGTACCAGCCGGATTTCGGCTCGGTGGGGAGACCTATGCTGGCCATGTCGAATTTGGCGAGGTCCCAGTTGTATCCGTAGATGACCTTGCCGGGGACGTTGACTTCGGCCGCGTAGGCACTGGTCGGGCCGTCAACGCCGAAGCGGTCGTAGATGGCGCTGTCATAGAGGGTGCCGACCACGTTGCCGTTGGGGCCGTCAAGCTTCTGGATGGTGAGCCGGGCGCAGATGGAGTAGACCGTGGGGAAGCCGGCCGGGATTTTCGTGCCGGTGGTGCCCCAGACCTCGGCGATTCCCTCGCCGAAGAGGTAGGTCATGTCATAGCCGTTCATGGGGGTGGTCAGTTCCTTGCCCATCACCACTTCCACCCGGATGACCGATGCTGAGGACCAGGTGGTCCGGACAATGTTGTCGGACCAGTCCACTTCAACTGTTTCGCCGCCCGGTTGGCCGTTTCGCCAGTCGGCCTGCCAGGTGTTTACGGTCTGTTGCAGATAGTAGTTGATGCCATTGTAGGGGTAGACCTCGGTAAGGGATTCAACCGGTCCGCGCAGCCCGGTGGCCTCCGCGGTGGGGAAACCGGTCAGGCCGGTTCCTTCGGCAAAGATGACCGGGTTGGAGAGGTTGTTGGTATAGGTTACTGTGGGGACCGGCACTTTCTTTGCTGCTTCCGCCATGGTTGAGGTTCCGCCGGCTGCAAGCAATGTGAGGGCTGCTACGGTTATAAATTTTTTCATGTGTTTGTTTCCTTTGTTTTGATTTAGTGCCCCGGGCCATTCCGGGGCACTTGTGTTTTGAAAGCCGGGCTACTTGAAGAAAACGAGCCCGCCGCTACCGTCGGCCACATAGATGCGGCCGTTGGCGATGACCACGTCGGACGCCTCCGCTGAGGTGTCTTTGCGTTCAACCAGGAGGGGAGCCACTGGGTTGGTATAGTCGATCTTCAGGAGCCCGGCCTCGCCGAATGCCGCATAGATGTAAAGCTTGCCGTTCTGCTGGGTGTAGTCCATCCGGACGGCGCCGCCGGCAACGTCTTCGTAGCCGGGGACGTACTGGAGCTTGAACTGGCCCAGGGCTGCCGGCCGGTAGTCGTAGATCACCGTGCCGGAGGTGTTCTTGAGGAATATCTCGGTCGGGTCGACCCCCACCGGCACCGGCGCGATCAGGTCGGCCATGCTGTAGCAGACCACGCCGAAACTGTCGTAGCTGAAGTAGGCCTTGTCGCCGATGACTTCCACGTCGATGGCCTGGCCGTCAGCCACGCCGATGTCGCCGTCCTCGATCTTGATCGGCTCGAAGACCTTTAAGATTTTCATGGCCATGGGATCGGTGATGTCCACCACGCCCACGCCGTAGGGGCCGGAGGCAATAATGGCGTAGAGCCTGGCGTTGGCCGGGTTCTGCCACAGCTCGATGCCCGAAGCGGTCCCCAGCAGGGGTTCGCCCAGGTTGGAACCGACGTTGTTGACGTAGAAACCGCTGTTGGCCCTTGAGGGGTCTTTGGTAACGTCGTAGATGGTGATGCCGTTGGGGCCGTCGGCCACGTAGGCGTAGTTGCCCCGGAACTCCACGTCGTAGGCAGAT
>JAJZTK010000112.1 GCA_021849045.1 Deltaproteobacteria bacterium
ACCTGCCGGGTGAGATTTTGCTGGCTGGCAGAATAGCATAATTATCAAAGAACTTCGATATGTTAGAAGCTGATTGGAGCAATTTTATGTATGTAGCGTCACGGAGTCAGGTGTAACCTTTAGGTCTTTCGTCATAGGATTCCAGTCATAGCCGAAGGCAAGAACCTGATGATTATTAGTAGGGTTAGCTGCACCTTCTTCTCGAATAAGGACAAGAATCATGGGTTCCCCAGCGTCAATCATTTCTTTCAATAGTGGCCATTCCTTTTTTGTGCGAAAGCCGACGCTATGCGGTGCAAGCGGTGGATGGGGTTCGTCTGGCGATGCCTGCCAAACAAGAATATTGGGAATCACCATCCCTCCTAATGTTGCTTTCTGGCGACGGAACAACTCTTCAAACAACGGTGTTCCATCAGCAGGAGTCACAGTATCCGCTGGGGCGATCACTCCCCTTTTGAAATAATTTCTTGCCGCAGCACTCATCCCTCCGCAGAAACCCATCTTATATGACGGCAAGTCCAGTCCCATCGCATCAGGCGTAAGCATAAAAGAGTTGGCGAAGCGAAACCCATGTTTTTGTGGATCAAAACCACCAATAGTTCGTGATTCAGGTTCTGCGATGGTAATAGTTTCTGAAATATTGAGGGGATTTGCCTGAATCCAATTTGAGTAAACCTTGGACTGCCAGACTTTTACCCATTTTTGGGTAAACACGCTCCTGATCTTTACCTTCAAGTAAATATCAGGGCGAAAGCTGGTGGAACCAGGAAGACGAGTATCCCACTCACCACCCTTGTAGGTGATCTGGAAGCACCCGTTAGCTCCGCTTATGGTGTCCCCCATAAAATCATCGTTGTCGCCTGGGAAATCCGTATCACTGTCCCACGCGCTAACTTGTGCTCCTACCAACGGTCGACCTTTTTGATCTCGTAATTCCCCTGAAATAATACGATTGGCCATGGCTTCCTCCTTTTCTCTTAGAGTTGTATATGTACAGCGCCTCCCCACTTACAGTACAGGGAGCGAGCAGGCTCCCTCTCCGAGCGAGGTCATCATAGATCCGCTTATCCTAAAGCACCGTCAGTCTCTGCTGCGCATCATCCACATCAACCCTCCCCGTCTGAATGGCCTTGAGCATATGCTTGAAGACAAGCCCCGGCTGTCCGTTGTCATCCTTGAGAAAATAGGCGTGCCCCTTGGGACTGTCATACCGGTTATTGATCTCGTCGCAATCGACCCTGTAGACGTTGAGCGGCAGCAGGTTCGGATTTTCCGGCCCAGAGTGGCCAAGCCGGCGGGAAGTGTACTTGTTGATGACGTTACCGTCGTTGGCAACCTTGCTCGCCCGGAGCGCCAGATCATCGGCGGCGTAGTAGACCACTACATTGCGGGAGCTCTGACAGACGTAATCCCCTTTGTTTCCCCGCTCCAGCGATTCGTTGGCAATATCGGCTGCCGCGAGGAAGGAGTTACGAAACAAAAGTGGCACTTCTCCGTTGCGGAAGTACTGCCCCCACCGTTCAAGCGTGCCGCGAAGCACCCTATTACCCATGGAATGGGCCAGGACATTGATCCGCTTGAGGCACGACGGCACACCATCCAAGCTGTTCTTCTTCTGCCAGTCGACAAAGCGTTCCAGGAGTCGGGAAAATGCGAAGGCACTGGCATCGGCAGCCTCCTGATCGTCATAGTAGTCGCGAATGACGCCGATCTGGTCGTTGCAAGGCCAGATAATGGGGAGCACGTGCACCAGGTTCTTCTGGCACGAATCGAAGAGCTCCTGCAGCACCTGGGTGCGGGGGAAGATATCGTCCTCGGGCTGATTGTTGAATCCATGGATGTAGACCAGCACCTGCTCCGCCGGCGAGACGCGCAGTTCATGGAGCAGATTGGCGCTACCGATCTCGGTGTAGTCGTTGTGGCCGTTGCGGCGACAGAAATAGATTGACTGACCCGACTGGTTGTTTGCCGGATCAAATGATATCTTCCTGCCGACTTCCAGCTTTAGCGGCTCATTGATGGCCCGATTGGTGATGAAGAGCATGGGCTGTCCCCCCTCTATCGGATGAGAATGAAATCCTTGGAGTCGTAGCTCCTGACCCGGCGACAGACCTCATATCCTTCCCGGTCGCCGGCGTCATTGGTGTTTCCCTCTATGGTATCGAAAGTCTCCTCGTGAACGGCAGTGACCAAGCCGGTGTGGGTCCAGTCGGTGGTAGTCTTGCGATTAAGGAAGATGGAGCCGGGGGTGAGCTGCTGCTGTGGGTCGGTGAGGTGCAGACCAGAGAGAAACAACCCTACACTGCGCGCCCGCGAGGCGAGTTCGTCGCATGAAAAAGTGGACTTGACGGGTAGCGGGACATTGAGGGTGTCAGCGGACTGACGCATGATGAAGCAGGCGAACCCGGCACACCAGGCCCACTCTTTCCCTTCGTTCCCCTCCATGTAGAGCCGTACCCACGGCCCCCGATTCTGGCCGCCCACCTCGCAGGGGTGCTCAGTGAGGTGTTGCTCAGCATAGGCAACCATCATCTGACCAAGACCGGGAGCAGCGGCGAGGGGTGCCAACACCCGTAGCATGGGAGCGGTAAGGAGACCGTGGGTAGCCAGGTCTACGACTCCGTTCGCAGCAACACTGTTTTTGCCCTGAAAGGCCTTAACTGCCCGTTCGGTGGCCGGACCAAAGTCGCCGTCCACGGTAACCCCAAAGCCCTGGAGGGTAAGCCACTCCTGAACAGGCCGGACCGAGGGGAGCTTGTCGCCCCGCTTACAGTCGCCAGAGAAGCCGATTTCGCGTGTTGCCCAGGGATAGTTGAAACCCATGTCATCCTCCTTGCTCTATCTCTGCCGGTCATTCCGACAAGCACTCCGTCTCACAGTCTTTCCCGTTTTCAGTATCTCCCACAGCTCTTTCCGGTTCCCGAACATCCTCTTAACCTCGTCCTCGACCACCTCCACCTGCCCAACGATCTTAGCCGCGTCTTTCGGGTCGCGCCGGTAAATCCGCACGATGTAGCTCTCCATGGGCACTCCTGCGCCGTTCAAGAGACTTTTTTCATTGTGGTAATGACATTAACTTTTTCTTGACTACAGATTGACTACAGATTCGGAGAAAAATGAGGGGGGCGAAAGAATTTTTTCTGAAGGAACGGCTGGTGAAAGGTGAGCGTCAGAACCGCTGCCCTATGCTCAGCCCAATATAGTGGCTGGTGGTCTGATACGTGCCGCTCAGGATGTCATTCGAAACCGTGCGGTCAAGGCCGATGCCGATCATGTAGAAGGAGTCGATGGTCCAGTTTCCGGTGCGGTAGCCGAGCCCGGCACTGACATTGTGCTGGTCCGCCTCCGGAGCCGCGGGACTCAGGGTGGCGTCGGGGATCTGGCTCTCAATGTAGGCATATCCCCCCCGCAGCGACCACGCGTCGCTCAAACGGTAGTCAGCCCCGACCTTAACCTGCCAGCTGTCCTTCCAGTCAAAGACGGTAGTAGTATCGGTCAATCCCGCTGCCGGCACCTGCGTGGAAAGGTGGGCGGCCTCCCGCCCAACGACCGACCAGCGGAGAAGTTCAGCATCGACACCAACCGTCAGACCGGAGGTCGGTCGATAAGCAACCCCGAAGCTGATGATATCGGGGAAGGTCATTGAGGTTTCCGTGCGGGTCTCGAAATTCGCCCCACCAAATGCCGTCTGGAGCGGCGGGGCTATGGCGCTTATTTTCAACGTCCCGCTAAAGCGTACCCTCGACCTGCTGCGATAGGCCAGACCGAGACTGAATTGGTCATTGATATCAACCAGGGTGCCGATATTGAAACCCCAGCCGTCGCCATCGGCATCAATGCTCGTCTTGGCATCGGCAACACCGAAGGCCGATTGGTCGATCATCCGTTCGGCCTTATTGGTGGCATAGAGGTAGTAAAAGCCGCCTCCCACCGACCAAAAGGGGAGGACCTTCCATGCCAGCACCGGATTAACGTTCAAAGTGGCGATGGACGTATTGGTAGCAGCGTAGCGGGTGAGTTCCGATTCGTTCCACTTTCGCCCGCCGATGCCGAACGGACAGTAGATGCCTATGCCGGTGACAAGGTTGCTCGTCCCCCAGTCGGTAGAGGCAAACATACTCGGCGGAAAGAACAGCTGGAACTTCGTATCTTCTCTCCCTCCAGTCGGAGCGTCGTACGATGTACCCATAACAACGATAGTCCCGCCGCCGTAGATGTTGGTCCCCTTCACCCTGCTCAGCCCGGCCGGATTTGCGGCTATGGCCGAGGGATCGTCGGCAACAGCTACGAAAGCGGTGCCCATCCCGCCGGCTTTGGCGCCATGCACGGGACCGGCAGCCCGGGCCGGGTCGGTCGTCAGGAAGCTGGTCACCATAACTGCGGAAAGGAGAAGTCGGCTGGATTTCGACATGCTGGTGCACCTCGTCCCGTTACCTTCGGTCAGGAATTCAGCTCATATTCAGTTCTGATTAGCGCTAATCTTCCGCAAGCCTGTCTACATCCCCTCCCCCCTTGCGGGGGAGGGATAGGGTGGGGGGGAAGTTGCCATGACATCAGCAGGTTGCAGCGTCACCCACCCCCTCGCCCCCTCCCGTCAAGGGAGGGGGAAAACGGCAGCGGAAGATCGGTGCTAATCAGGTATTCAGTTGAGCAGCGTCTTGTAGATGGCCTCAGTCTTCGCAGATGGTTTGATCCCCAATTCTGCGGCAAGTTTCAGGCGGCAGCGGCGGTAGAGTTCCACCCCCTTGGCCTGCTGGCCCAGTTCACGATAACAGACCATGAGGCGCTGGTAGAACTCCTCGATCAGGTCGTCGGTCTCCAGCCCTTTCTGGCAGCAGGCGATGGCCCTGTCCAGTTGGCCGGCCGACTCCCAGTACCCTCCCAGGGTCTCCACCAGCCGGATGAACTTGGCGCGCAGCCGCTCGCGGGCCGATATCGCCCAGGAGCTACCCGATTCCGCTGAGAGAAAATGCCCGCTGTACAGGGCGATTGCCTTTTCGGTCAGCGTTGCGGCGCGGGATGCTCTCTCCGCGATAGCGCCTATTGCAGAGCTTTTCGATGATTGATTCACCTGCCTGCCGTTCCAGAGCCCCTCTGCCTCTGCCGCCAACCGTTCGAAGGCGACGGTATCCACCCAGCAGCAGCGATCGTCGAGGGAGAGTCGGCCATCCTGGAAGATCAGCGCACGGTCATGGCCGATGAGCCGCCGGAGTCGGACCAGGTTGACGCTGAACGCCTTGTGGGCCGCGTCGCCGTCGGCGTCAGGCCAGAGTTCGTCACAAAGCCGCTCCTCTGCCACATCCCGCCCCCCCAGGGCAATAAGCGCCTTCAACATCTCCAATGGCTTCTGCTGGACCTTGCCACTGAAGCGAACCGGCACGCCGTCCCTGACCATCCCGAACCGGCCAAGGGTGTAGATCTTCAGCTCCCAGGGCCACTGCTGAAGGGTGACCTGCGGCGGCTCCAGGGAAAGGGAGAGCTTCCGGATCAGACCGCAGACATACTCCGTCTCGAACCCCGCTTCGAGCGCCGTGGCATAGAGTTCCGCCAGCTTTGCCGCTGGCCACCGGAAAAGAAGGGTTTCATATCGCCGCTCTTTGCCGAGGGCAATGGCCTGACAAAGCGCATCCATCCCTTCCTTTTCCCTGCCGTGCTCCAGACAGAACCGTGCCTCCAGAAGCAGGGAGATGTGCAACATGAACAGAGTCCCGATCCCGCTGATCATGTCACGGGTTTCGTTCAACTCCCGCCATGCCCCTTCTGTGTCCCCGGACTCGTACATGACCTGTGCCAGGAGATGACGGCTGATGATCTCCGGGATCGGGATACCGGTGGTACGGGTGAGTTCCTTGAACTTCTCCGCATGGACTCTCGCCTTGGCGAAGTCGCGGCTGAGCAGGGCGTGCCATCCTCTGATGCCGTGGTACTGGGCCTGATTGCTGCGTCCGGTATGAACAGCCAGCGGCTCCATCAGTTTCAGAAATGCACCGGCAGCTGTCAGATCCCCTTTGCTCAGTGAACTGTAGGCGCCCTGACTCAGCAGTATCAAATCCCAGACATGAAGGCCGTGCTCCCCGGCGAGGGCAAGCCCTTCCTCTGCCGCTTGCAGGGGATCGTAAATATCCGGAGCCCCCCCGCCGATAATGGCCGTCATTGCCTTCCAGACAATCCTGACAGCAGGGGTGATGGCATTCGAACTCTCGAGTTTCCGGGCTTCTTCCACCACCAGGGCATACCGTTGGTAATCCCCCATCCAGCAATAGAAGTTAACGGCGCAGATAAGGATCTGGAGACGCAGGCTCATGTCCGGATGCCGCTCGGTAAGGGTCATCGCCCGCTCCATCCAGGCAGCAATATTCCGGTGCTGCGGTTGGCGCCAGATCAGTGCCCACGCCATGGTAGCCGCAACCTTCGCCTCTATTTCAGGGGAGGGGAATTCGCCCTCCTGGCTTGACCATTCGTCAAGCCAATGAATCCACGGGTCAAGAAGCGTCAGATCATCGACCTCGAACATGAGGGAGTCGACCACACCGCTCCAGGCGAGCATGGTTCCAAGCAGGTCTCCATTCTCCTGAAACCGTCCGAAGGCCGCCTCAAACAGCGAACGGCTCTCGCCGGGCAAGATGAAGAGCTTGCAGACCCCTTTCCAGTAAAGAAGCCAGGGGAGATGGTCGCATAGCTCAGGCGGCAGAGCGGCAAGCCAGCTTTCCAGGGTGGCGCTCCGCCCCTGTTCCAGGAGGGACCGGGCATTCTGCATGGCAAGAAGAGCAACTGCCTCCCAGTTCCCGGCCCGCAGCAGGAGGGCGACAGCGCTTTCTACCTCTCCGGCTTCTGCCAGGAGCTCGCCGGCGCGCCGCTCTATCCGGTCAAGATCAGCGGGTCGAAGCAGCTCTTCCCCCCGCTGGAGCAGGAATTCCCTGAACAGGGGGTGATATCGATATACCGCAGTCGGTGCATCGAGTTTGTCGGTGAAGTAGTTCTTCCGGTGCAGCTCGGCCAGGATACGCTTCGCCCTGGTGGAACCGGTCAGCCGCTCCGCCAGGGCAATGGGGAGATGGGGGAGCAGGGCGGTCTTTACGAGAAAATCCCGTGCCTCGTCGTCCAGGCGGGAGAAAACCTGGCTGGCAAAGTAGTCGAAAATACGCTCCATTGGCAGATCTGAAGAGGCGAAAGAGCCGTTTTGGGCCTTTTCCAGGGCAAGCACCAGCCCGGCAGCCCAGCCGTCAGTCTGTCGGTGCAGATGCTCCATTGCCTCTGCCGACGGTTCTCCCCGCTTCTGCGACCGGACCAGGTCCGCGGCTTCCTGAACGGTGAAGCGCAATTCGTCCCAGCCGATGAATGAGACCCTGTTGTTCGCACTCAAGCGGGAAAAGGAGGGGGGCAAATCGCCGCGACTGATGAAAATGGCCGTGATCCCTTCAGGGAGCATGGCGAGCCCCTCCGGGAATATGATATGCAAATCGGCACCGGCGGCAACTTCCTGGTAGTTGTCGAACACCAGGGCAGAGGAGGAGGGGAGTAGCTTGCAAAGCTCTTCAAAATAGCGGCGGGTAAAGGTGGCGATACCGGGGAAATATTCCGGGGTCAGCAGAGGAAGGGGTGGGCAGCGGGGGACTGCCCCTTTCGTCGCCAGGGTCAGGTAGTAGAAAAAGGAGGCGATGTCGCCATCCCCCTCGTCCACATCATACCAGAGTGACGGTACCCCCTGCTCTTCGAGATAGCTTGTTACCAGCGTGGTCTTCCCCGAGCCGGCCGGCCCGGCAATCCAGATGACCGGCCGCTTCCGCCCGCTGTCGAGCAGGCGGAAGAGCCTCTCGCGCCGGGCCCCCCCCTCCGGGTTCGGGCGGGTTATCTTGGCTATGGCAGCAGACATACGTCACTCGGATAACGCCATTTAAAAACTCATATTAATGATTAAAATCTATCCGTCCAACCTGCAACTGTCAATGTAGAACATGGTATTTTTTTGTGCTACCATGGCAATTACGCAGCATTCTGGACCATAAATCTCCCCGGAGGCCTGCCAATGCCCGGTCTCGGCAAGTCGCTCATCATCATCGGTCTCGTTATCGCCGCCATTGGCCTCCTCCTCACCCTGGCCGGCCGGTTCCCCTGGCTCGGCAGGCTCCCCGGCGACATCTTCATCAAGAAGGACAACTTCACCTTCTACTTCCCACTGGCCACCAGCATCCTCATTTCTCTCATCCTCTCCCTCCTGCTCTGGCTCTTCCGGCGGTAGACGATTGCTGAAAAACAGCCATCTCGCCGCCGTCCTCGCAAGCTCCTCAGTGCGGCGTAGCGCTGTTTATGCCCGGTGTGTGGGTACTACGCCTCCCTCGAAGCTTGCTGTGGGTGCGACGATCTGACTATTTTTGAGCAATCTGAGGGCCTAAATGGCTTGATAAAACTCCCATCCGCCCGCCCCCCTGTTGTCTTTTCGCCATTCCCTGTTACTGTGTATGCTAGCACAACAACCATCAAGGAGGAGAGCATGCTGGAACTCATCGAAAAGGCCTTCCTGACCGGCCTGGGGGCGGTTGCCCTCTCCCAGAAGAAAGCCGAAGAACTGATCACCGAGCTGAAGGACAAGTACAAGCTGAGCGAGGAAGAGGGGAAGACCTTCCTGGACAAGCTGCAGGGCTTTGCCAAGGACAGCCGGGAAAAGATCGCCGAGGCGGCAGAGCAGGAAGTGAAAAGGGTCATGGAACGGGTCGGCGTGGTCCCCCGTGACGAATACGAGCAGCTTCTGAAGCGCGTCGAGGCGCTGGAGCGCCGTCTGTCCGAAAGCGCCTGAAGGTCCGCCGGTGAACCTGATCCAGCTTAATCGCAACATCCGGAGCATCAGGCGCTACCGGCAGATCATCCGGGTACTGTTCAAGTACGGTTTCGACAACCTGCTTGAGTACCTGAACCTCTCCGAGTTCGTGGCCAGGGGGCGGCGCCTCTTCCGCCGCTCCACCCCCGCCATCACCAACAAGGGACCGGCAGAGCGGATGCGCCTGGCCCTCGAAGAACTCGGCCCCACCTTTGTGAAGCTGGGACAGATCCTCTCCACCCGTCCGGACGTAATCCCCCAGAACTTCGTCGACGAGTTCGCCAAGCTGCAGGACATGGTCCCCCCCTTCACCTACGAAGAGGTACAGGAACAGATCCTCGCCGAGTTCGGCACCCCGATCGAGGAGCTCTTTGCCACGTTCAACCTGGTCTCCATTGCCGCCGCCTCCATCGCCCAGGTGCACCGGGCCAAGCTGAAGACGGGCGAAACGGTGGTGGTCAAGGTGAGGCGCCCCCGCATCGTCGAGCAGGTGGAAACGGACATCGACGCCCTCATGGTCATCGCCCTCTTGGCGGAGCGGCACATCCCCAACAGCGATATCTACGACCCGGTCGGGCTGGTGCGGGAGTTCGCCCGGACGATCCGGCGGGAGATGGACTTCTCCCGCGAGGGGCGGACCATCGAGAAGTTCGCCGCCAACTTCAAGGGGGAGGCGCACCTCTACTTCCCCAAGGTCTACTGGTCGCACACCTCCAAGGCGGTGCTGACCATGGAGTACATCGACGGCATCAAGGTCTCGGACCTCGCGGCCCTGGAAAAGGCCGGCCTCGACCGGCGTGTCATCGCCAAGCGGGGCTCGGACATGTTCCTCAAGATGGTGCTCGACCACGGCTTCTTCCATGGCGACCCCCACCCCGGCAATGTCCTGATCATGCCCGGCAACGTCATCTGCCTCCTGGACTACGGCATGGTGGGCCGCCTGGACAACCACCTGAAGAGCTACCTGACCGACATCCTGCTGGCCATCATCCGTAGGGACGTGGACGAGGTGATCTCGCTCCTGCTCTATTCCGGCGAGATCGCCGACAGCCTCAACACCCGGGGCCTGCGCCGGGACCTCTCGGAATTCATCGACAGCTACTACGAACTGCCGCTCCAGGAGATCGAGGTGGGGCGGATGCTGGCGGAATTCCTGGAGATCATGACCGTCTACCACATCAAATTCCAGCCGGACCTGATGCTGCTGGCAAAGTCGCTGGTAACGGTGGAGGGGATGGGACGGAACCTCGACCCCGACTTCGACATGATCCAGCACTTGCGACCTTTCATAGAGGGGGCGATCAAGGATAGGATGTCGCCGCGCCAGATGCTGGGCGATCTGAGCAGCCACCTGCTGGGCTACCTCAACCTGGCCAGGAACCTGCCGCGGGACATCAAGGAGATCCTGAACCGGATCAACCGGAACAAGTTCAAGATCGACCTAGAGCACCGGGGCCTGGACCAGTTCATCAAGGAACTGGACAAGTCCATCAACCGTCTCTCCTTCAGCCTGATCATAGCCGCCCTGATCGTCGGCTCCTCCATCGTCATGCAGACCAACAAGGGGCCGATCATGCTCGGCTTCCCGGCCTTCGCCTTCCTCGGCTACACCATCGCCGGCGTCATCGGCCTCTACTGGGTGATCGCCATCCTCCGTTCCGGCCGGCTCTGAGGCCGGGATTGGTTTCAACTTTTTCCCCTCGGGAAGATATAATGTCTGTTGCCTCATGAGGTCATAGGTACTACAATTAACGCTACAATAGGAGGTAGTACCCATGACTGCAGTCCCCAAAATCGTTCCCATTTCCGATCTCCGGCAGGATGCCACAGGCGTCGTCAAGCGTGTTACCGCTTCCCGCGAACCGGTCTTCATAACACAACGCGGCCGAGCAGCCGCTGTCATGGTAAGCATGCAAGCGTACGAGCATACGCAGCATGAACTGGAAATACTGCGTTTGCTTGCCCGTGGGGAGAAAGAAATTGAAGCAGGCGTCGGAGTTGATATGGATGCTGTTTTTGCTGAGGCGGACAAACTGCTCGAAGTGATGAAATCTTGAAGATCAAGTTTACCCCGACAGCCCGGCATCAATTCCTTGATGCACTCGCGTACATCTATAAAGAAAACCCAACTGCGGCGGTTTCATTCCGGCAAAAGGCCGAGAATAAGCTTTCACGGCTCAGGGATCACCCTGAATCAGGCCGAATTCTGCCGGAATTCCCCGATCTTCCTTTTCGCGAAGTGATTGTTACACCATACCGTTTCTTTTACCGAATCAAGGAAAAGGAAGTATGGATAGTGGCGGTCTGGCACGGCGCACAAATTCCCACTGCACCATGAGGAACATCAAACACCCTTGACGAGTAAATGGGGTCGCTTTCCTATTTTTCTTGGCCGTTTGCTTAGCTGCATCCCTCCGCTTCCCACCACTGCAACATTTTGTTATAGTTGGCTGTAACCCCGCTCTGGACGAGCCTTTATCTGCCCAAGTGTAATATTTTGTGACACCACACTTTGTTACACCTGTCCCCTCGCCACAAGTTAACTTGCTTGAATTATTAAAAATAAATTTTGGCACGGAAATTGGTATATAGAGGGTTTTATTGTCCGCGTGCAGTGGCGATGGAGAAGAGCAGAGAAGGGGAATTTCAGAAGCCGCGGGTTGCAGTGAACTGCTGCAGTCGGTAATGTTTTTATTGAAGTGGAGGGAAGCGGTTTCTACCATGGGATTTATGGGAGGGGGGTAGGGTCTTGGCAACTTGCCAGTTAGTGCTCATGAACTCAGAGTTGCAAGTTGTCAAGCCTGACCCTGACCCGCTCTCTGACCCGCTCTCTGACCCGCTCTCTGACCCGCTCTCTGACCCGCTCTCTGACCCGCTCTCTGACCCGCTCTCTGACCCGCTCTCTGACCCGCTCTCTGACCAGCGGGACCGGTTCGGAGATCCAGAAGCCGCTGGCAACAGTGGTTGTGGGTGGTCTGATCACCTCGACGCTGCTGACCCTGCTGATCGTCCCGGCGGTGTACGGCTGGTTCGAGAAAAGGAACGTCGAAGTGGAGATGTAACAAGACTTCTCCTTAGTTGTGACGCCATTGTAATGTTTTTCGAATACGATGGCCGTGTTCCGTGGCGTGCCCGCTTCCGGCTGGATCGATTGCGGACGCTTGGCATGCCCATCACACACCGAGGAGGAGAACGTGAAGAAGAAATTGGTAACAGTAGGGGTTCTGGCCATCGTACTTGCCGGTCAGAACGGATTTGCGAAAACCCTTGAGGACGTACTCAAGGAAAAGGGGGTTATTACGGAGGAAGATTATAAAGCGGTTACGAAAAGCAGGCCGCTTGATTACAAAATCGGCAAAGGGTTCACCCTTGTCTCGCCTGACGAGAAGTTCCAGCTTTCCATGGGAGCCCGTCTCCAGAGCAGGTATACCTTTACCGACAAAGAGACCGCCCAGAATATCTCCGAATTCCGGGTGCGCCGCATGAAGCTTTTCCTGTCCGGTTATGCCTATACGAAAGACCTGACCTACAAACTCCAGGTAAACTTCGCCGACTCCGGCAAGCTGCTTGAGGATGCCTGGCTGAACTACAGCCTGATGGACGAGGCCCAGGTCCTGTTCGGCCAGGAGAAGGTCCAGTTCGCCCGCCAGGAGATCACCTCCTCCGGTGCACAGCAGTTCGTGGACCGTTCCAACGCCACCGATACCTTCAAGGTGGGGCGTGATACCGGCGTAATGCTCCACGGTAAGATCGCCAAGGGGGTGGTGAACTACAACGTGGGAGTCTACGGCGGCGTGGGGCAAAACAAGCTGCGCAGCAGTAACGATAATGCCTTCGCCGCCAGGGTCGCCTTCAATCCTTTCGGCGACCTTCCCTATTCGGAAGCGGATCTGGAGCAGAGCGGGAAGCCGCTTCTTTCGATCGGCGCCAATTACTTCAAGGACACCTTGAAAAAGACCAGTGCTACCGCCTTCGAGGACAACAACCTGAGTTTTGCCGGCTCCAGTGGCTGGCTCGGCAAGGGGGCTTCCACCTTCAGCGCTTCGGAAAAGGTCGATGTCAATACCTTTGGCATAGACGCCGCCTTCAAGTGGATGGGATTTTCCGCCCAGGGCGAATATTTCGCCGGCCAGGCTGACGGACAGGACTCCGATAAAACGCTCCGAGCCCACGGCTTCTACGCCCAGGCAGGCTACTTCATCATCCCCAAACATCTGGAGGTTGCGGCCCGCTACTCCTTTGTCGACCCGGACCGCGACAAATCACAGGACCTTCAGACTGAAACCCAGGGTGCCATTTCCTATTACTTCAGCAAGCACAACCTGAAACTCCAGGCCGACGTAACCAACATCCACAAGCAGCCTGCCCGTTCCGACGACATGCAGTACCGAATGCAGGCCCAGATCATCTTCTAGAAGGCGTAAACAGATTCGGCAAAGTAGCCCCTTACCCGCAGTTGGCGGTGTAAGGGGCTATGGCATTCGACCAAACCAACGTTGAATACCCCTCGAAATTTCTCGCCTCGTCTTTCTCCCGGCACGTATTCTTCCCTGATAGCATCCTTGCGAACAATTTCCCGGTCGGTAGGAGAGGGATGGGGGTCAGGCTTGGCAACTTGCCAGTTAGGGCTCATGAACTCAGAGTTGCAAGTTGTCAAGCCTGATAATCATATAAAAGGCACCTCCTGGCATAGCGAGGAGGCAAAAACTTCCTGATATGCTGTTACAGAGACCAATCTCTAACATCAGGAGGTGCCCAATGAAACTGTACTCTGGAATCG
>JAJZTK010000113.1 GCA_021849045.1 Deltaproteobacteria bacterium
CTGACGGAACTGCTGGATACCCACCTGAACAGCATCAAGGAAAAGATAACGACCCTGCAGCGGCTGGAAAAGGAGATTTCAGAGTATCGCACAAGAATCGTGGATGAGTACCATCTGGTGAAATAGTGTTACCCCCTCGTCTCTGTCCAATTCATCCCGCAATCCTTATGTAAAACGTGAAAAATCAGGTTTCCGGTGCTGCATGAAGGCCTCCAAGGCCTCCTGGGCCTCTGGCGATTGCAGCCGCTCCGTAAAACAGTCGACCTCGTGCAGTGCGGCCTCTAGGAGTGCAGCGCCAACCTCCCTTTTAAGCAGCGCCTTGGTCATACGCACAGCTGCCGCAGGCTGGTCCGCCAGTTGCCGGGCCTTTGCCCGTGCCGAAGCCAGCACCGTCCCATCGGGAAAGGTGTTATTGACTATCCCCACTTCCCTGGCCAGGCTCGTGGAAAAAGGCTCGCCCAAAAGGAGCAGTTCCGCTGCCCGCTGGTGCCCCATCATGCGCGGCATCAAGAGGGTCGAGCCAGCCTCGGGACAGAGCCCGAGGTTTACGAACGGCGCCTGAAAACGAGCGCCCTCACCCGCATAGACCAGATCGCAGTGCAGCAGCATGGTCACGCCGACGCCTATGGCCATCCCCTCGACAGCTGCCACAATCGGCTTCCGTGCCTGAAACAGGGTGCCCAGAAACCGCATGACCGGACTCTCCCGGGCAAGGAACGATGGGGCGAGAAAATCGGCAAGATCGTTGCCGCTGGTGAAGTTGCCGTTGCTTCCCGAGAGCAGTATCACCCGCACCTTGTCGTCGTGGTCAGCCATCGCCAGTGCCGACTCCAGAGCGCCGTACATGGCCATATTCATGGCGTTCTTCTTGTCCGGCCTGTTCATGACCAGGCTGAGCACCCCTTCTTCCGGTTCGGTACGGATCAGATCTTCCGTCATCGTTATTCCCTCTCTTTTATTCGGCCATGGCCTTTATCGTATCGGGGACGGTAGTGGTGGTCTTGCTCACGCTGTCGTAGCAAACCATGACCGTTTTTGCCGTGGCAAAGGTCTTCCCTGCCCGGTCGTGGATGCAATACTCCAGATCGAAGCTTGTTCCACCGATCCTGGCTATCGTCACCGAGACCACCACCGTGTCGCCGTACAGGATCGGGACCTTGTAATCGCATTCCGCCCGGGCCACCAGCAGTTGGATACCACTGTCGGTCAGCTCGCGGAACTGGTCGGAAAGGAGCCGCACGCGCGCCGCTTCCAGGTAATCGAAGTAGACCACGCCGTTGACATGCCCGTAGAGATCCAGGTCGGAAAACCGCATCTCGATCGGTATATCGTATCTCTTCGCCACCACTATCCCCCTAACATTCCATTTTTCAGCGCCTCGTCCGCCGGCCGTTCCCCAAAGTAGATGGCCATGATGCCACTCGCCAGCCGGCCCGACACGATGCTCCCCAGGACCCTGTTGTTGTGCCTGACAACCACGGTTCCGTCGCTGCCGAGAACCAGATCCACCACGTCACCGCGGCTGAAATCGGCCGTGAAGAAGGAGAGAAATTTTTTCACCTCAACGGAGCCGGCCAGGTCGGGGGAGTTGTTGCTGAACCCGTCGTTGAACGCCTCGATGATCTTTCCCTTTTCCACTTTTGTGTGAAGAAAGTTCATCCGGATCAAGCGATCGTCGGCGTAGCGCAGGGCATCTGCCGGTGTGGCGAGCCGCTTCGCGCTGTAGAGCGAGCCGATGTAGACCTTGACGAAGAATTTTTTCCTGATGCCGTGGCCGTTCAGCTTCAGGGTGTGGCCATTGACCGCCACTGTCGGTTCCAGCGTTACGCCGGCAACCTCAAGGGCAGAGGCAGGGAGGGCCGACAGTAGCATCAAAAGCAGAGCGATAAACAGTCTCATCCGTATCTTCCTTTCCGTTTATACGTCACTCGATCTCCCGTCCGGCCAGGAACCCCTGGTGCATGGCGTCGAAGACCATGGCCGGAGTTTCCGCGTCACCCACCACCCGGAAAGGGAGCCCCAGTGCCGTGACATGCTCCTGCAAGGGGTTCAGGGACCGGGTGCCGACCGCCAGCACCACGCTGTCCACCGGGATCTCCTCGATCCGGCCGTTGCTCTCGATCCTGACAAAGCGGGAGTCGATCGCCACTACCCGTGAAGCGGTGCGCGTTCCGACTCCGTAGCGCGCCACGTCCTGCATCATCCCCCAGCGGGTGCTCTTGCCGAAGTTACTGCCCAGTTCGTCCAGCATCTCGATCACCGTAACCTCTTTGCTGCCGCGGGTTGCCAGGGTGTAGAGCGCCTCCGGCGACTCGGCCTCGTGAACGAGGAGGAACTTGAGCGCTTCGCCGGAAAGGGTCCCCTTTTCCGCCAGCAGGAGGGCGGTCTCGATCCCCACCGCACCGCCGCCGATCACCATCACCCTCTGCCCGACAGTAGCCTTTCCGGTCAGGATGTCCCAGGCCTGGCACACGTGGGGGAGCTCTACCCCCGGAATCGCCGGGGTGACCGGTATTCCGCCGGTGGCCAGGATGACCGCATCGGGAGCGGCTGTTATCAGGAACTCCCTATCCACATCGACGTCGAGCCGCACGGTTACGCCGGCACGTGCCACCTGTTGCTCCAGGTCATGGGCGAGCCCGCGGAACTCTTCCCGTCCCGGAGGCGCACCGGCAAGCAGGAGCTGTCCCCCCAGCCGGCCGCACCGTTCAACGAGCGTCACCCGATGTCCCCGCGCAGCGGCCGCAATGGCGGCGCTCATCCCGGCCGGTCCGCCACCGACCACCATCAGATTGAGCGGCTTGCCGGTCGGGCCGAGCTTCCGTACCCGTTCGTACCCGGCCAGCGGGTTGCAGAGGCATTCCACCGGCTTCATCCTGAAGAGGTTGTCGAAACATCCCTGGGCACAGGCCACGCAGTGGACTATCTCTTGCTCGCGGCCGTGACGGGCCTTTTCCGGGAACCAGGGGTCGGCGATCAGTGCCCGACCGATGGCCACCATGTCGCAGGTCCCGTCATTGAGCATCTCCCGCGCCACTGCCGGGTCATTGATCCGGTGGCTGGCAATGACCGGCACATCGACCCGCTCCCGGATACCCCGGGCCAGGTAGGCAAAAACCCCGCGCGGTACTTCGGTGACGATCTGGGGAACCTGGGCCTCGTGCCACCCCACATTGACGCAGAGGGCATCCACCCCCGCGGCAACCAGCCGCACAGCAACCTCCCGGAGTTCCTCGCGGCCGGAACCGCCTTTCATGAAATCGTTGCCGTTCATCCTGACCAGCAGGGGGAAACCGTTGCCGACCGCCTGCCTGACCGCACCGATCACCTCCAGGCCGAAGCGGCACCGGTTCTCGAAACTGCCTCCATACCCGTCGCTTCGCTGGTTGGTCAATGGTGAGAGAAATTCGCTGATCAGGTAGCCGGTACCGGCCAGCACCTCGACACTATCGAAGCCGGCCTCCTGCACCCGTCGGGCAGCCTTGGCGAAGCTCTCTACCACCGATCGGATACCCTCGGCGTCCAGTTCCTCCGGGATCTCCCGGGTCAGGCGCGAGGGAATCGGCGACGGCGCTACCGGTCGCTTCCCCCCCATGAGCATGGAGTGGTTGTACCGGCCGGCATGATTCAACTGGACCGAGGCCCTGGCGCCGTTTTTGCGGATGGCGGCGGCCAGCCGGGCCAGGCCGGGGATCAGGCTGTCCTCGTGGGCGCCGATATTGGTGGGATTGCCGGAGCGCTCGTCCACCGTGGCGTAGCCGACACTGATCATACCGGCCCCGCCGCGGGCCCGTTCCGCGTAGAAATCCACCAGGCGGTCGGTGACAACATAATTGGCCGCCATGTTCAGGTGCATGGCCGGCATGAAAATCCGGTTTTTCACCTCCATGCCGTTGATGGTAATCGGTTGAAACAACGGGTCGATCATGGATTCTCCATTCTGCTCATGTAGGGGCGATCCTCGTGATTGCCCGGTTGCAGCTACCCTGTCACTGCCGTGTAGGCCTCGCCTACCTGCTCGAACAGGCCGATCCTCTCCAGGGAATCCTTGAGCAGTGCGGGGTTCTCCAGGAAATCCAGCATGAAGACGATCTCGGACGCCTTCAGGTAGACTGAGAACGCGTCCGTAAGCCTGCCCTGAAAAAGCCGGTCGAGTATGCTTTCGATCGGGAGATGCCGCAGCGGTCGCAGTTGGCTGGCACGCTCCAGCAGTGTCGCAACATAGAAGAGGATCGCCTCGTCCACCCCAGTCACTGACTGCCGGTGACCCGGCATGATCCGGCGCCCCCGCAGCCTGACCAGGTTGAGCAGGGAGCGGCAGTAGGCATCGTAGTTCCGGAAGCGGCCCGTGAACGTCTCCAGGTCCACGTCCAGGAGCGGCGCCTGGAAGATGTTGTTCAGCAGGAGGTCGCCGGTCACGGCATATTCACCCACCAGGTAGACCATATCGCTCTGGGAGTGCCCGGGACAGGCCAGCCAGTCGATCCCCATCCCGGCCAGTTCCGGGGACTCCTCGACAATCCGGCACTGTGCCAGCAATGCCGGACTGGGCTCGGCCTGCCTGAACATATCGCGCAATTGCTGCACAAACCCGTCACCAAAGCCGAGCTGTTTTATGAGCTCGGCCCCGTGGGCCCTTCGCTCCCGATAGCGGCTGAACTTGACGCTATCCATGCGCCCGATATAGACCCGGGCAGCGCCCTGCTGCATGACAAAGTCGGCCAGGCCGTAATGGTCGATATGACCATGGGTGACGAACAGGCTGTGCAGGCGCTTCAGATCGACCGCCGCTGTCAGACATGACTCCCCTTCCGGGGTTGGCGGACC
Source organism: Deltaproteobacteria bacterium (assembly GCA_021849045.1). Classification (GTDB taxonomy): domain Bacteria; phylum Desulfobacterota; class Desulfuromonadia; order Geobacterales; family DSM-12255; genus Geomobilibacter. The sequence continues at coordinate 4,828 of JAJZTK010000113.1, forward strand.
GGTATCGAACAGGACGAGCCCCTCCCTGGTTTCAAGGGAGTAAAAATGGGCCTCGCCGACTACGTACGGCGTCTGTACCGTGTGCTGGCGCATGGTCAGAAGATGTACTTCTCCGCCTCGATGCAGGCGTCGGCCAGGAGCCGCTTGGCCTTGAGCAGCCCTGTGGCGTCGTACTTTGTGAAGCGCCTGATGCCAGCCAGGAGCATGGTCAGGTTGTCACCCTCCTCGATGTAGAAGGCCGCCTTGCGGGCCGCGGTGGCGGTCCGCTCCGCTGCCTCGAAGGTGAAGCTCCGGACCGCTGCCGTGACCGCTGCCTTCCGGTTGTCGCTTAAGGAAGGCAGGATCTTTTCGGCCCTGAGCACGGCGCTCTCGATGGCAAAGATGTTGATGGCCACGTCGGCCGCTGCCAAGAGGATCTCCTGCTCGTCCTTGATGGTTGCCATGAACTTCTGGGCGCCACTGCCGGCCACCACCAGGAACGCCTTTTTCAGGTTGGCGATCAGCGCCTTCTCGGCGGCAAACGGAACGGTGTCGTCGATCTCGTCCAGGGAGGGGGTCATCAGCGATTCGAACGCCTTCATCGCCGACTGCTGGAGCGGGATCTCCCCCTTCATGGCGCGGCGCAGGATGGTGCCGGGGATCAGGAGCCGGTTGATCTCGTTGGTTCCCTCGAAGATCCGGTTGATCCGTTCGTCGCGATAGAAGCGCTCGGCCGGGTAATCCTGGATGAAGCCGTAGCCACCGTGGATCTGCACCACTTCGTCAACCACCTTGGCCAACACCTCGCTGCAAAAGACCTTGGCAATGGCACATTCGATGGAGTACTCCTCGATCCCCTGCTGGTAGGCGTCGTAGTAGTTAGGGGTATCTTTGGGAATGGTGGCCAGCCGGTCATCGATCAGCCCTGCCAGGCGGTAGACCAGCGACTCGGAGGCGAACAGCGAGGCCGCCATGTCGGCGATCTTCTCCTTGATGGCGCCGAAGGAACTGATCTCGGTGCCGAACTGCTTGCGCATGTTGGCGTACTTCACCCCCACGCTGAAGGCATTCTTGGCAGCGCCGGTGACTGCCGCGCCGAGCTTGAACCGCCCCACGTTCAGGACGTTGAAGGCGATCTTGTGCCCCTTGCCGATCTCTCCCAGCACGTTCTCCACCGGCACCCTGGCATTCTCCAAAATGATCTGGGTGGTGGAGGAGCCCTTGATCCCCATCTTCTTCTCTTCTGCTCCCTGCGTCACCCCGTCGAAGGTCCGCTCCACCAGGAAGGCGGTGAAATGCACCTTGTCGATCTTGGCGAATACGGTGTAGAGGTTGGCAAAGCTGCCGTTGGTGATGAACTGCTTGGTACCGTTCAGGATATAATATTTGCCGTCCGCGGACAGGGTGGCGTTGGTCTTGGCCCCCAGGGCATCGCTCCCCGAGTCCGGCTCGGTCAGGCAGTAGGCGGAGGTCCATTCGCCGCTGATGATCTTTCCCAGGTACTTCTGCTTTTGGGCCTCGGTGCCGTAGTAGACCAGCGGCAGGGTGCCGATGCCGGTGTGGGCCGCGTAGGCCACCGAAAAGGAGCCGGCCAGGGAGATCTTCTCCGCGGCCAGCATGCTGGTCGCCTTGTCCAACTCCAGCCCGCCGTACTCCTCCGGGGTGTCCATCATCAGGAGCCCCAACTCCCCGCACCTGCGCATCAGGTTGACCACCCGGTCGAAGTCGTGGTTCTCGATCTCCTCCTGGTGCGGCAGGACGTCGTTGATGACGAACTGTTCGGTAGTCTCGCCGATCTGACGCTGTTCGTCGGTAAAATCCTCCGGGGTGAAGATATCGTCCTTGGTCACCCCGGTAATCAGGTATTCGGCACCCTTGAAAAGTTTCGCTGCCATGTAGTTCACCTCGAAATGATTTTGGTAGGGGCGAATCTCGTATTCGCCCTGAATGTGTATCCGTCCCGGTAGAGGGTGATCACAAGGATCGTCCCTACATCTTTTCGAAAATCCCGGCCGCCCCCATGCCGCCGCCGATACACATGGAAACCATACCGTAGCGGGTAGTGCTTCGCTGCATCTCGTGTAGTAGCGTCGCAGTCAGCTTGGCGCCGGTGCACCCGAGCGGGTGACCGAGGGCGATGGCGCCGCCGTTCACGTTCACCCTGGCCGGGTCGATCCCGAGTTCCCTGACGCAGGCGAGGGACTGGGCCGCAAACGCCTCGTTCAGCTCGATCAGACCGATATCCGCCAGGGAGAGTCCGGCCAGCTTCAATGCCGCCGGGATGGCCGCCACCGGGCCGATCCCCATGACTTCCGGCGCCACTCCCTTCACAGCAAAGGCAACGAAACGGGCCAACGCCTTTTTCCCGATCCGCTCCAGATACTCGCCGGAGACCACCAGCACGGCGGCGGCGCCGTCGGTCATCTGGGATGAGTTGCCGGCAGTGACCGAACCGTTTGCCTTGAACGCCGGCTTGAGCTTGGCCAGTCCCGCCGCACTGGTGTCGCTCCGGACGCCGTCGTCGCCATCAACCAGCGCTTTCGTCTTCTTCATTCTGCCGTTCGCCAGTGAACAGTTTTCCACCTCCACCGCCACAATTTCGTCCTTGAACTTTCCCTGGCTAATGGCTGCGGCTGCCTTCCGGTGGCTGTCCGCGGCAAAGGCGTCCTGGTCCTCGCGGGTGATGGCGTACCGGTCCGCCACCAGTTCGGCGGTGATCCCCATGGAGGCGAAGGATTCGGGCCAGGAAGCCACCAGTGACGGGTTGGCGCTGTATTTCACTCCCCCCATCGGGATCATGGTCATGCTCTCGGCGCCACCGGCAATGATGCAGTCGCTAAAGCCTGCCATGATCCGCTCCGCTGCCGTGGCAATGGTCTGCAGCCCGGACGAGCAGAAGCGGTTCACGGTCTGGGCCGGCACCTCCACCGGCAGGCCGGCCCGCATGGCCGCAACCCGTGCCATATTCATCCCCTGTTCACCCTCGGGGAAGGCGCATCCCATGATGACGTCCTCCACGTCCAGCGGGTCGATGCCGGCCCGGTCCAGTACCCCCCTGATGGCGGCAGCTGCCAGGTCGTCCGGCCTCATATCCCTGAATTTCCCCTTTTTGGCCCTGCACCCGGCGGTGCGGCAGGCGGCCAGGATGTATGCGGTTTTCATTGGTTTCCTCCGTTGATTACTTTCGATGTTATTCCCCCTCCCTTGACGGGAGGGGGCGAGGGGGTGGGAGACGCTTCAATCAGCTGAGTATATGGCGCTTTCACTCCCACCCTATCCCTCCCCCGTCAAGGGGGAGGGTGGTGCATGCAGTTAGTTCCGCAGCGGCTTCCCCTTCTTCAACATATGCTGGATCCGCTCCAGGGTCTTCTTCTGGCCGCAGAGCCTGACGAATGCCTCCCGTTCCAGCTCCAGCAGGTACTCCTCGGTGATCAGTGTGCCGGCCGGGACATCGCCGCCGGTGATGACCTCGGCCACGGTGCCGGCCAGGAACTGGTCGTACTCTGAGATGAAGCCCCCCATCCGCATGTTCCAGAGCTGGGACTTGATGGTGGCGGCCACGCTCCTGCCGGGAGCCTTCAGGTCGACGAGCGGCGTGGCCGGCCGATAGTTGGCCGAGAGGGCGATGACCTTTTGCTTGGCGTCGAAGATGCGGCGGTCCAGGTCCATGGAGATGCCGTCGTCCGGCCGCATGAACCCCATGTCGTACAGCTCGGCCGCCGACATGCTGACCCTGGCCATGGCGATGTTCATGTAGTTCTTGATCAGGAACGGCTGCACGTCGGTTTCATACTGATCCGCCAGCCTGATGGCACGAATGGCCATCTCCTTGGTGCCGCCGCCGGCCGGGAGCAGCCCCACACCCAGCTCCACCAGCCCCATGTAGGTCTCGGCGTGGGGGATGATGGCGTCGCAATGGAGGCAGGTTTCGCACCCGCCACCCATGACCAGGTTGTGGGGAGCGGCCACCACCGGGATCGTGGCGTACTTGATCGCCATCATCGCCTTCTGGAAGCCGTTGACCGACATGGCGATCTCGTCGTAGGCCCCTTCGGCAATGGCCATCACCAGCAGCATCAGGTTGGCGCCAGCCGAGAACATTGCCCCCTCGTTGGCAATCACCAGGCCGACCCCTTCCTCTTCGGTCCGTTTGATCGCCTTGTGAACCATGGCGAGGACCTCGTTGCCGATGGCGTTCATCTTGGTGTGGAACTCCAGGCAGAAGACACCATCCCCCAGGTCCACCACCGAGGCGCCGCTGTTCTTATCAACGACCGCACCGCTCTGCGTGAGAATGGAAAGGGATATCCGGTCGGCCCGGACCGGCAGGTCGCGGTAGGCCTTGCTGCCGACGCAGTAGTACTGTTTCTTCCCGGTCTCGAAGCGGTAGAACCGCTCGATCTCCTTCAGGCCGGCCGGAACCGTCACCCCGTCCTTTTCCGCCCGCGCAACGAAATACGCCACACCGATTGCGTCGAACATCTCGAACGGCCCGAGCTCCCAGTTGAACCCCCAGCGCATGGCATTGTCGACATTGACGATGTCGTCGGCGATCTCCGGTATCCGTTTGAAGGTGTAGATGAGGGTGTCCCGCAGGTTTCGCCAGGCAAACTCGGCAGCAGTGTCACTGCCGGTGACCACCGCCTGGAGCCGCTTCGCCGGGTCGTCGATCTGCCTGGCCCCATCCACCGAAGCGAATTTCGGGCGTTTTGACGGCTGGTAATCGCCGGTGGCGTAATCGTAGTAGAAGAAGGAGGTACCGCTGTCGTCCTTGACCTTTTTGAAGAATCCCTGCCGGCTCTTGTTCCCCAGGAGCCCCTTTTCGACCATGGTCCCGATGAAGGGGGGGAAACGAAAGATCTCCCGTTCGTCGTCGTTCACCAGCAGCTCGAAGGAGTTGTCAGCCACATGCCGGAGGGTATCGATCCCCACCAGATCGGCGGTGCGGAAGGCGGCGCTCTTGGGGCGGGCCGTGGCCGGACCGGCGACCGCGTCCACCTCCTCCACGGTCAGTCCCATGGCCAGCATGGTGCGGATGCTGTTGGCAATGGCATAAACGCCGATCCGGTTGGCGATGAAGTTCGGGGTGTCCTTGGCATGGACGATCCCCTTGCCGAGCCGTTTGGCGCAGAAGTCGGTCATGGCTGCGGTCACTGACGGGTCGGTCTCGCTGCAGGGTACGATCTCCAGAAGTCTCATGTAGCGGGGCGGATTGAAGAAATGGGTCACCAGGAATCTCTTCCTGATGTCCGCCGGGAGGCACGAGGCCATTTCGTTGACCGAGAGCCCGCTGGTGTTGGTGGACAGGATGGCCCCTTCCTTGAGGTTGGGTACCACCTTTTCCGTGAACAGCTGCTTCTTGATGACCATGTTCTCCACGACCACCTCGATCACCCAGTCGCACTCCTTCAGCCGGGCCATGTCGTCATCAAAGTTACCCACCTCGATGGAGGCTGCGTAGGCAGGGAGGAAAAAGGGGGCCGGCTTCATCTTCTTCACCCCTTCCAGGCCGGATGCGGCAAAGCGGTTCCTGACCACCCGGTCGTTCAGGGTAAGCCCGGCCCCCTTTTCCGCGTTGTTCAACTCCCCGGGGACGATATCCAGCAGGAGCGTCCGAATGCCGGCATTGGCCAGGTGGGCCGCAATGGTTGCCCCCATGACCCCTGCCCCGAGAACTGCCACCTTGTTGATCCGTTTCATCGCGTTCCTCCGTATGGTTGCTTAATGACATGGTTTCTCAATTGCCGTTCTCCGCATACATCCGCTCGATCCGATCCTTGTATTTATCGTGAATGACCTTTCGCCTGAGCTTCAGCGTCGGGGTCAATTCGCCGCCGTCGATGGAGAAGTCGCGCGGCAGCAGAACGAATTTCTTGATGCTTTCGTACTGGGCCAGGCGGCTGTTGATCTCTGCCACCCGTTGCGTGAGCAAGGATTCGACCTCTTCATTCATGACCAGGTCGTCCATGTCGTAGTAATTGATATGGTGTTCCCGGGCATATTCGACGATCCGTTCGAAATTCGGTACCAGGAGCGCAACCAGATACGGTTTACGATCGCCGTAAACATAGGACTGGGAGATGTACTTGTCGAGTTTCAACTCGTTTTCCACCGGCTGGGGGGCGATATTCTTGCCGCCCGCAGTGATGATCAGCTCTTTTTTCCGATCCGTGATAAAGACAAAGCCATCCTCGATATGACCGATATCGCCGGTCCTGAACCAGCCGTCTTCGATCGTCTGCCGTGTCGTTTCCGGGTCGTTGTAGTAACCGGCCATTACCTGCGGTCCCTTGACCAGCAGCTCTCCATCCTTGTCGCATTTGACCTCGGTATACTCCAGAACCGTACCGATCGAGCCGAAGCGGACCGCCTCCCTGGTATTGATCGTAACGATAGGGCTGGTCTCGGTCAAGCCGTACCCTTCGAGGATGGGAAGGCCGATGATCCAGAAGAACTCGTTGATCGTCTTGTCCAACGGAGCCCCACCTGAGCAGAAGGCGCGCATGTTGCCGCCGAAGATCTCCCGCAGCTTCCTGAAGATCAGCAGGTCGGCCAGGGCGTATTCGGCCCTGATCGCGAAAGCAGGTTCCCTCTGTTCCACATACTTGGTATCCACATACTCCTTGCCAATCCCGAGCGCCCAGTGAAACAACCACCGCTTTACCAGGGGCATCTTGTGCACGGTTTCGAAGATGCGGGAATAGATCTTCTCGAACAGCCTGGGGACGCAGACCATGATCGTCGGCTTCACCTCCTGCATATTCTCCGGCACCTTTTCGATGCTGTCGGCAAAGGCCATCAGGGCGCCGCGCATGATGACCAGGTAGTAGCCGACCGTCCTCTCGAATACGTGGCTCAGGGGGAGAAAGCTGAGAAACGTATCCCGCTCGCTCACTACCGTTGCCTTTTTCGCGCCGTACCAGGCATCAAAAAGTATATTGCCGTGGGTGAGCATTACCCCTTTCGGCACTCCGGTCGTACCGGAGGTGTAGATGACGGTCAGCAGGTCATCGGGGGTGATCAGATCGATCTCGGCCTCAAGTTCGCGCTGCTCATCCTCCGTGACCGGCAGGTCGATCTCGGACAGTTGGTAAAAGGTACAGACCGGCAATTTGGGGTCACCGAGAAAGCGTTCGAACGAAATCACCTGCTTCACCTGCGGGATCGCCTCGCGGATCTTGAGCAGCTTGGAATACTGGAACTTCGTAGAGACAAAGACGATCCACGCCCCGGAATGGTTCAGCACGTATTCAATCTGCTCGGGTGTGTTGGTGGCGTACACCGGCACGGTGACCCCCCGTGCGGCGAGGATACCCATGTCGGCGATAACCCAGCCGGCACGGTTCTCCGAAAGTATGGCAATCCGGTCTCCGGGCTGCATGTTGAGCCTGCGCAGGCCTCGCGCAACCATCAGTGCACGCAGGTAATACTGAGCATAGCTGAGGGTTACATGTTCCCTCTGCTTGCGGTATTTCAGGGCAAGCTTGCCCTTTAACGCAGCGGCATTTTTCCTCAGCATATCAGGAATTGATTTGTAGGGAATTTCGCTCATGACTCGTCACCGCCCCGTGAGAATTTAACCGCAGCATACGTAACCTTAACGCTCATGTCAAGTAGTGATAGAATAATTTTTTATTTATTGTATCACCGTACCTTATGTCCGTCATCCGGGACAGGTGATAAAATAGTCATATCCTGTCGTTGAATTCCGCCCTTCCGTTTTCCGTGCCAGAACCTTCATATTGAATAACCAGGCGTTATTATGGTAAGAAGTTGCATGTAAGGCGTGACCAAGGCATGACATATTATTTAGTGGCACTATTTAGTATTGCTGTTAAAGTTTACGGTAACGACGTTATATTTAAACTTGACATCGACGTCAAGGTCATTTAGCTTTATGGCCATAGACGGTTTAATGATAGGGCAATAGAGCTGTTTCGACTGGTGGGCAAACAGAAAGGGAGGAATATCATGGGCAAGAAACTGGTATCCGCATATGTGTTGGTCGCAATTGTCGGGGCCGCTACCCTGGCCCAGGGAGCAGGATTCAAGATCAACGAACAGGGGGCCAAGGCGATGGGGATGGCCAACGCCTTCGTGGCCCAGGCTGACGACCCGTCAGCACTCTACTACAACCCCGCCGGCATCGCGTTTCTCAAGGGGGCACAGATCAATCTCGGTTCGCTGGTGATTGCGGTCCCCCAAACCGAGTTTACCGGCACAACTCCACTGAGCGGCAATCCGCCAACCGGTGTCGGCTCGACACCGGTCTTCGAAAAGGCCAAGCGCGACCTCTTCATCGCCCCCAGCCTGTACGCCACCTATTCCCTGGAGAACCTGCCGCTTACCTTCGGTCTCGGGATCAACTCAATCTACCCCCTGGCCAAGAGTTGGGACGACAGCAGCACCTTCCGCAACCAGATCCAGAACATCTCCATCAAGCCGATCAATTTCCAGCCCACGGTCGCGTATCTCTTCAACGACCTGAACCTGGCCGTGGCCGCCGGCATTGACGTTACCCATGCCATTGTCTCGCTGCAGAAAATGCCCTACGGTCCGGACCCCACCGTCCCGAACAGTGCCTATGAACTCGGCGCCCTGGGACTTGACGGCACCGCCACCGATGTCGGCTACAACTTCGGCCTGAAGTGGAAACCGCGCCACGATCTCTCTTTCGGGCTCGCCTACCGGAGCGAAATCACTCTTAATATTGAGGGCGACGCCAATTTTATTCCCACGACAGGTTAGATCG